>CAZQES010000086.1:0-16325 GCA_964591425.1 uncultured Anaerolinea sp. | reverse complement strand
ATGTACAACATCCTAAAGCGGACACTTCCGCAGGTGTAATAGCAAACGGTCACGCGTACGCGTGACCGTTTTTGTTTCCAACGGGTCTGGCTGAGGGATCATGACTCTGACGGAGTTGCCCACAAAATCCCCAACAAAACGATACCGCCTACGGGAACCAGCATGAACAATAGCCACCATCCGCTCTTGCCGATATCGTGAAGTCGGCGGGCTCCCACGGCGAGGAACGGCAACAGCACAGCGATCGTGAATACGCTGGCAATGCCCTCGCTCAGATACGTTAACGCCGCGGAGGTGAGCGTGACGAACAAGGCGAACCACCAGAACTCGGACCGTGTTGCCAGCCCGTCAAAGTCGGCGTATTTTGTGAGACACACCCGGATGGATTCAAAGAAGGTCATGCTACTGCCTTCACTGCGGGTATTCGAATTGACTGCGCTTTCCATTCTTAACTCCTTGCCGATCCTGGAGACGGCGGCTCTTAAAGATTCAGCCCAATTTCCTGAATTGGGCTTGCCCGTATTTTCGGTGAGTTCGCCTTCCTCCGCAACTGTGGATTCCCGCAGCTTGAGTACGAGTTCCACCCGGGATCCTACTTGAAACTTGTCGTAAATGTTCTTTAGATGGAATTCAACCGTGCGCTCGGAAATACCGAGGGAGGAAGCGATCTGCTTGTTGCTTTTCCCATTCAGAAGAAGCCGCACTACTTCCTTTTGGCGGTTGCTCAATTTATTTGGTAATGCCATTTTGTTTTCTCTATAGGAAATTTCTTATTCTTTGCGCCTTCGAGCCGCAATAAAGACCGCTGTGCCTACAAGTCCTCCAGCCAGCAGACCGAGGAAACCGAAAAGTATGTTCCGCCTGATGATCGCGTAGACTAGCGAACTCGGATAACTCCACTCCCGCACGTTGCCATGCTTTTGACTTGCAAGACTCTTTGTGGGTTAGAGTGCTTTTGTTTCTTTCGGAAGACTCGCCGCAAAAACAGTACCTTGCCCTATTTTACTACGCACTTCAATTTCTCCATGATGAGCGCGGACAATTTCCTTTGCTATGGCAAGTCCCAACCCCGCGCCGCGCAAAGTTCGGGATTCTTCCACGCGGTAGAAACGGTCAAAAATATGCGGGATGTGTTCGGCTGGAATTCCAATCCCTGTATCTGCCACTTTTACTAAAACACTATCTTCATTATGATTTGCAGAAATGCTTATTTCGCCGCGTTCCGTGTACTTAATAGCATTATCCAATAAATTTACAAATAGCCGAATCAATTCGTCGCTATCACCGAAAACAATCAGATTTTCGGGAGTTTCACAGTTAAGCGAAAGATTCTTTGCTTCGGCTAATGGGCGTAAAGAATCTGAAACATCTTTCAAAAGTATTGAGAGATTCACTTCTTCAAATAAATTGTTGTTTCGCTTTTCGCCGCGGGCCAATCGCAACAAATTTTCAACCAGAGTTCGCAAGCGATCTGCTTCTTCGTTCAAATCATCGAATGCTTGTTCGTATTCTTCGGGCGTACGCCGTTTCTCGCGTATCATGCCAAGAATGGCTTGCATAGCAGTTAATGGAGTGCGTAATTCATGCGACGCGTCATTGGTGAATTGGCGTTCGCGCTGAAAGGAATCATCGAGACGTACAAGCATATCGTTTAGCGTTTGCGTTAATCTTCCTACTTCATCATCGGTTGTGGGAATATTCAATCTGGCTGAAAGGTCTTCGGCAGAAATTTGGCGGGCGGTGGATGTGATTTGGTCAATGGGGGCAAGGGCACGCGCGGCGAGCAAATAACCGCTGATGCCTGCAATTACAACAAGAATTGGAATGGCAATCAGCAGAGATGTCAGCAAACGTTCCAGCGTATCTTCAACATCATCCAGTGATTGTGCTACCTGAACAATGGCGACAAATTGATTATTGTCATAAACTGGTTGGTTATAAATTCGGACAGTCGTATTACTTGCGGGTTCGGTGTGAGTTGAAAATGATTGAGCAAGCGACAAGGGCAATCCGTGATACGGGCCAAACTCTTGAAGTAATTTCCCCAGTGGGGTGAATATTCGTATCGTAAACCCGCGCCCGCGTAAATCAGCGTTTTCGGGGTCTTCGGTCAAACTATCTGAAATGATAAGTTTCCCATTATCAATGTTCAATCCTGCGGCAACTTGCGAAGCGTTTATTGTCAGTGAATTATCAATTGCGGCGGATAAACCGCGTGCCATGCTTTCATAAACATAAACGCCAAAGGCAACAAGAACGATGAGGAATAGCGCGGAAGTCCACAAGGCAAAACGGACTCGTAACGTCTTAAGCCGCTTCATCTTCGTTTTCCACTGAAAGGCGATAGCCCGCGCCGCGAATGGTGTGAATAAGTTTTACTTCAAAACCATCGTCAATTTTGCGGCGCAAATTTTTGATATAAACATCCACTACGTTTGATAGATTGTAAACATCGTAATTCCAAACATGCTCGGCAATTTGGGTGCGGGTCAAGACGTGGTCAGGTTCGCGCATGAGACATTCCAGCACGGCATATTCCTTTGAAGTTAGTTCGATGAGTTTGCCGCCGCGCTTGACTCGACGTGTCAATGTGTCCAATGTCAAATCAGCAATTTGGAGCAAGGGACTTTTCGGTTGTTCCGTAGTTCGACGGGACATGGCGCGCAAGCGGGCGAGAAGTTCTTTAAGCGCAAACGGTTTGACAAGATAATCATCCGCGCCTGCGTCTAATCCATTCACTCTATCGTCAACCGAATCGCGGGCAGTGAGCATAAGAATTGGAGTTCGATTATCGCGTTTTCGCAACTCGCGACAAACGGCCAAACCGTCCATTTCTGGCAAGAGAATATCGAGAATAATCATGTCGTATGGCGCGGCTTCTGTATAATCCAGCGCTTCCCGCCCCGTAAAGGCAGTATCCACCGCGTAGCCTTGTTCTTCCAACCCGCGTTTAAGATAGGATGAAATCTTTCTTTCGTCTTCTACAACCAACACACGCATAATTGACTCCTGCGCGAAGTATAGCGGTAAAAGATGAAGTTGACATGAAATTGGATTTAAAAGACAACGCCCCCGAATAAACGAGGGCGTTGTTGTGAGGGGAAATTACGGGGCAACAGGGGCTTCGACTTCGGGCGTTTCCACGCCAATGTCTGAGCCGCTTTGATCGCCGACTTCTTCTTGGATATCATCGGTATCTGCCGCGTCAACGCTTTCCTGTCCATCGGCTTCGTTCTGGTCGCCGCATTGCAGTTCAACGCTGTCTGTATCCTCAGCGGACGTTACTTCCGTGCCATCCGCTTCATCCTGTGCGCAGGCGTCTGCTTGGGTAACTGGGGTGTACGAACCCTTTGCAAAAGCCTTCAGACTAATGGCACCCATTGCACCTACAACGAGCAGGGCAATGGCAGCCAGTGCAACAAAACGATTGATCTTCATTTTTACTCCTTTTTGAATTCAGCGACACATTGCCGCTGTTGATTGATATTCTAGCAAGCGCAAATGAAGTAGGCGTGAAGTGAAAATGAATACCAAAGCATCGCGGAAATGAAGCAACCGTCATCATAACTTCACGCGGGCTTCATCTCGATTGTCTAAACTCAACTCATGCTTACCGGGCTCACTCCTTTACTCACCCCCTATGGTTATTTCCTGGTCTTTCTCCTGATCTTGGTGGAAAGCGCTGGTTTGCCTTTGCCCGGCGAATCTCTGCTTATTCTTGCTTCTGCTTTTGCTTCCAGCGGACATCTCTCTCTTTTCGGTGTAATTATTTCTGCAGTATTGGGAGCCATACTAGGAGACATGGGTGGTTATTGGATCGGGCGGCGCGGAGGCCCGGTCGTTTTAAGACGCATTTTGGGCAGCCAGTACGATGAGCATCTCACGAGGGGACGCGCTTTTTTCGAGAGGCATGGCGCATGGGCGGTTTTTCTGGCGCGGTTCGTTCCGGTTGTGCGCGTCGTCGGGGCAAATCTGGCAGGAATCACTGAAATGCCTTTTTCCACGTTTACGTTGTTCAACGCAGCCGGGGGATTGGCTTGGGCAGTTACGATGGGAAGCCTGGGCTACATCTTTGGAAATAATCTCCCCTACCTTGAATCCGTGTTGCGCAGGCTGGGCGCTGGCGTATTCATTGCCGTATGTACTATCGCTCTTGCCATATGGGTAAGCAGGCAGATATCCAGCCATGAGGCGGAGGTTCGTATCTGCCAAAATCATATCAAGGAGGCATTGGGACTCCAGCGTTTTCAAACCTGGCTGTTAAATCAATATAAGTCCAATCAGATCATCGTTATGAATTTGAGCCTTGGGTTGTTTCTGGCAATTTTCTCCGGCTGGATGTTTGGAGCATTGGCGGAAGATGTTTTATCCCGCGATTCCATGACCCTTTACGATGCTGGAATCAGCCGCTGGATCCTCAATCTTGCCACAGAGGATGGTTCACAGTTTTTCTACTGGATCACTCTGCTGGGAAGTACCTGGTTCATCGCCATTGCCAGTCTTCTGATGAGCGCGTGGCTTGTCTGGCGCAAGCAATGGCTCCAGGTCGCCACTTTCATACTCAGTGTAGGTGGAGGGGTCCTGTTAAATATACTATTGAAAAATTTCTTTTTACGCCCGAGGCCAGATTTTCCAAATGCCTTTTACCATGAGAGCGGCTATAGCTTTCCGTCCGGTCATGCCATGGTATCCATACTATTTTATGGAATGACTGCCTACCTGATAGCCAGCCAGATTCCTTCATGGAGAACAAAGATTCGACTGGGCATCACCGCTCTAACTTTGTCGCTTTTAATCGGTTTCAGCCGTATCTTTCTCGGTGTGCACTACCTGACGGATGTGCTGGGCGGTTGGGCAGCGGGATTTGTTTGGGTGGCAACTTGTATAATCTTTATGAATGTGATTCGGTCTTCACGCATCACCTCTGGACCACCCAAAACAAACCTCAATTCCTTGTGAGATCATTATTCTTATCGCTGCAAATTATGATTGACGAAGATACCCGCGCCAAAAATTGTCCCCGAAATCTGACTTCCAAGCTATCTCCAACAACAGGCTCAAACAAGCAATGTCCAAATTGAATCTCAGACCACGTAAATCTTTGCGTTTCAAAACACCTTTTGAGGTGTTCTACTACAACGGTTGCACTTACAAGTTGAATTCACATCCACAAAAAGCCTAGAAAGATTGGATTGCCGGATTCCATCTCGGTTATTTCTCCGATTGGATCTCCAGGTGCAATTGCAACCCTTCCCTTTGCTAGAAAAGAAATTACTAATTTGCTCTGGCTATCGTGTGTCACTTCCAATGGACAGAATTGTTCCAACAGGGCGAATCGCTCTGCTAAAGCGGACTGGGTTGCAGGAACCAATTTAACGAAACCCATGCCTGCCACAAACAATGAGATCACCCTTACTCCCTAGAACTCGCGGGATCCTATGTTTAACCGCATAAATCACTCTTTTTGTTGTCATGCTGTAAAATGTTGATGTAATTCACAATTCTCACAAGTATTGAACCATCGAATTGATCTTGCCATGTATAATTCAATTCGATGTTTCAATTATACAATTGGCAAGTTTAGTATTAGGAATTCCTATTAATAGGATTTCACTATACTCAATGAGTTTACCAATTCGACAAATGTTACGAATCTTGCAAGGATGGCACCCATATGGAAGTAAAAGAACCTGATAATCTCAAGATGAAAAGCGGAAAGTTCCAGAAGATCATGAAGATTGTACTTCCATCAATCATCACTGGCGGTGCCGGCGACGACCCTGCCGGTGTACTAACGTATACAACTATTGGTGCTACGACTGGACTCAGTCAATTATGGTTATTGACTCTTACCACCCCAATGCTGGCGGCTGCCGTAAATATGGCAGATCGAATTTCACAGAACACTCGCTCAGGATTGATTACAGTTCTTCGGGAACGACATGGACGCATTGCAGCTGGATCAATCATGATACTCTTATTGCTAGCGAATATTGCAGTGATTTCTGCGGATGTGTCTGCTGTTGCTGAAGTTCTTCAGATTTTGACAGGCATACGCTGGGAATGGTTTGTCCCGTTCATCCTAATGATGCTTTTTCTTGTTTTTAGAGCCGGTTACGCACACATGAAAAAGCTTCTGGCATTCTTTGCAATGAGCCTGATGGTTTACGCTATTGCTGCGATCATGGCGCGTCCAAACTGGGCCAGCGTGCTGAATTCAACAATTATGCCAAATATCTCTTTTGAGCGCGGCTGGATGTTGGCGGCGCTTGGTTTGCTGGGAGCGACAGTTTCCCCCTATATCCTCTTCTGGCAGGCAAACGAAGACGTGGAAGAAAATAACGAAGGCAGGTCGAGTGGTGAAGGAAGCAGTATAGCAGTTTGGATTGGAATGATTTTTAGCAACCTAATTTCCGCGTTCATCATCGTGGCTGCGGCAATGGCGCTTCACCAAAGCGGGGGACAGATCAGTACAGTATTTAATGCCGCAAAAGCCCTTGCTCCGCTTGGCCAGGTTGGAGACTTCGCCTTCATCGTTGGAATTTTGGGGGCAGGTATTCTGGCTTTACCTGTGATCATGGGCACATCCGCCTATGCAGTTGCGGAGGTCTTTGGCTGGCGAGAGGGATTGGACGAACCTGCGATCCATGCGAAAGGCTTTTATGCTGTACTTGGGTTAGCTTCGCTGGGAGGAGTATTAATTTCCATCCTACCCAATTTCAATCCCGCTGATGCGCTTTTTTACAGTCAAGTGTTCAATGGAGTTCTTTTGCCCATTATCATGGTGGTGCTTTTGATACTGTCAAACGATACCAGGGTAATAGGAACACACCGCAATCCATTATGGGTCAATGTATTCGCCGTTGGAACCATTCTTGTTGCGCTTGCTGCTAATTTCGCCGCTCTTTTTGGAAAATGATTTGGGAAATATTGGTTAATTCAACGGTAATCTAAAGCCGCAGTCCGCATTCTTGGAACGCCTAGTAAAAATGTCGTTGCATTTTCCAGGTAATATCCAGTTTGAACACTTCTCGGATTCGGCCTGACGACTTCTTCGTTTTATCTAAAGAACTTATACTTCAATATTTCGATA
Organism: uncultured Anaerolinea sp.; assembly: GCA_964591425.1. Classification (GTDB taxonomy): domain Bacteria; phylum Chloroflexota; class Anaerolineae; order Anaerolineales; family Villigracilaceae; genus Defluviilinea. The sequence goes on along the minus strand of CAZQES010000086.1, from coordinate 9,232 downwards.
GCGGCGGCGTAGCCACACCCCGGAGCCGATGATGGCAATGCTCAGGGCAATCCATAACTCATATTTACCAATATTATCCAAAATAGTTTCAGCAACCTGACCAAAGGCATATCCTATCATTCCAAAGAGCAACGCCCAAAGGAGCGCGCCGGCAAAATTCAGAGTTATGAAGCGAATAACATCAAACCTGCCTGCGCCAATGACAAAGGGAATAACGGTACGAAGCCCATACAAAAAGCGAAAACCGAAGAAAACCAGATTTGTGTTTTTCTCAAGCATAGACATCGCTTTTTCAATATTCAGCTTCCATGTGGGTCTGTTTTCAAGAAATTGATTGCCACGCTTGCGTCCCAGCCAAAAGAAAAACTGGTCGGAAAAAAGAGCGACGATTAAACCAATCAATATAACCCAGGGCAATCCCAAATAACCGCGATGTGCCATGAAACCACCAAGAACAAGAATGGTTTCGCCTTCGAGGAACAGCCCTATAATCAGGGCAGGATATCCAAATTGGAGAATGATTCTTTCCAAGGTCAAATTAAATCCTTTTTGTAATCAAGTGTGCATACTGCACAAAGCACCTATTTGTTGTTTTGCGTCAAAATGAATTTATGAAATATATCTGCTACATTTGGATCGAAATGCTTGCCCGCCTGGTCTCCAATGTAGCCGATAACATTTTCTTTCGACCATGCTCTTCGGTAGGGACGATCACTCGTCAAGGCATCATAAACATCAACCACTGCAAAAATACGCGCTGCCAGAGGAATCTCTTCGCCCCGGAGTCCGCGCGGGTAACCCGTGCCATCCCATTTCTCATGATGGCAGTAAGGAATATCCAAAGCGGGTTGCAGGTATTCAATCGGTAAGAGCATTTCATACGCAAATGTTGGATGCTTTCGCATAATGTTCCATTCATCTGCGTTTAGTTGTCCTGGCTTTAGCAAAATAGTGTCCGGTACGCCCATTTTGCCTATATCGTGTAGCAATGCTCCACGACGGATATGGGGTAATCTTTCTTCATCAATACCCATCGTACGAGCTACCTTGAGGGTCAACTCCGTAACTCTTAAGGTGTGACCTTCTGTCTCCTTATCGCGCAGATCGAGCGCGCGGGACCATCCCTCAATGGTCTTCTCATATGCCAGATTTAAAGCTAGATTGGAGTGCTGTACATCATCAAATAATATCGCATTATCAATGGCAATAGCTGCCTGCCCTGCCAACGTTTCCACAAAACGCATCCAAGTAGGATCGTTTGGAAAAGGTGCACTATGAAAAATCTCCAACACACCCTTCATTTCCCCTTTGGCAACTAATGGTATTCCAACATAGGAGCGGAAATCTGCTCCTGCTTTCAGGATCTCGAGCCAAAATGGAGTATCTTTCTCGTCCGAATGATCTACACGGATTATCTGCCGTTCGAGGGCGACGCGCCCTGCATAATCCGTGCCCAGTTCCTTTTGAACATTTTCCAGCATTGAGGTGGGAAGGTTTTTCCCTGCTTTGTATTCAAGCGTGTTTGATTGTGGGTTCAGCAGCAGGATATCCGCCGCATCTACCCCTAATTGACGAGTCGCCCGCTCAAGAAAGACATCCAGCGTGACTCGCAAGTCAAGGCTGGAGGAAATCGCCAGGTCAATCTGGTGTAAAGCCTCGAGTTGGCCGAGACGCGTCTGAGTCTCGCTTCGGAAGGCTTCGCGCCGTAGGGCGGTTCCAGCCAATTCGGAAAAAGTAGTCAACAAATGCAAATCTCCCTTTGTGAATTGGCGCGGCAGGTCGCATCCCACAAAAATCACACCAACAGTTCGAATTTCATCCCGTATGGGAGCAAACATACCTGCAAATTCTCCCAAGCCAATGCGTTCAGTAACGTTTGAAGAAAAATCGGACTCCTGCATGAGATTGGGTGATAGGAAAGGCGCATTTGCAAGAAACGCTCGCCCAGATACACTTCCCGACATGGGTAAGTGTAAATCCGAGGCTTTTTGCGGCCAGCCCCGTGCTGAAACAAAAAATAACCTCTCACCGCTCTGGTCGGGAAGCAGAATGCTGCCATGAGGCGCATCGAATACCGACAGTGTTATATCTAGAAAGGTATCGAGCATGATTTGCTGAGAGGCGGTTTTTCGGAGTGCAGTACCTAACGTCTGTAACGATTCGAGTTCCCACAAGCGATGGTGTGCAGTTTCCAGTTGATTGAGTTGTTCTATAATCAATCCTGCCTGAACAGCAAAAGTTTCCAATATAGCTTGCTCGCCTGGATCGAACACATGGGGCGATTTATAATGAATCCAGAAGACCCCCAAAATTTCATTCCGGCCTTGCAAGGGCAAGCAGGCAGATGCACGCAAACCATCTTCGATCATACGGCGGTTGATAATGTTCTGCACCTGCAATAGGTCTGGGACAAAATATGCCTGTCCTGATCTTAGGACTGATATCGAGATACCGTTCTCTCGAACCATGTGCGACTCGAGTGGAGATGAATAATTATGCCCCGCCCAGCGGTAGCAATAACCATGTGAATCAATCAGCATAATACTAGATTGGTCGGCATTGACCGCTTCGACTGCCGCGGCACATAATGCGGGGAGCATCTCAACGAGTGTCTCAGCAGATAATGCCTGTTGTGTCACGGAATGTAAACGTTCCGTAATGATTCGGTGCTGGCGGGCTTTTTCAACGAGCATGGCATTGACCAGCGCTGTGCCAACATCCAATGCCACATTTTGCAAAATTGAGGCATCCTCGCGGGTGAAATCACCTGCCTGTTCGCTTTGCAGATCGAGAACGCCAAGAACTTCCTGGCCTGCTTGGATGGGAACGCATAGTTCAGCGCGCGTGGGAGAGAGCGTATCCCCTGCCACAAATCGCGGGTCGGCTTGCACATTGCTGACCATTACAATTTTTCGCTCACGGTAAGCCTCCCCCACCAATCCTTCTTCCAATGGGAGCCGAAAATGTTCCTTCTCGACATTCAATGTGTAGGCGCTGGATAGACCCGCTAGCGTAAGCGCATTCTCCTGCTTGAGAAACAAATAGATATTCCAGTTCGGGAAATAACGGCTCAGTGTGTCGGCCACCTGCTGGGGCAATTGCTTAATATCATTCGATGCGAGCAAACGCTGAGCGACAGCATCCGCCACTGCAAGATGGGCGGCGTGTCGTTGTGCTTGCGCCAGGCGTTCAGCTTTGGCAACTGCGTTGCTCACAATCGCCGCGGCTGAACGAGCGAAGTTTAGTTCGTCTTTCGTAAACAGACGCGTGGTGAGAGAATGGAGTCCGAGTGAACCATATAACATGCCATCTGCAAAGAGCGGCAAAGCCAGTAAGGCGCGCGTACCGCGCCGCTCAAAGATTTCGTGCATGTGATCCAGCGCGGCCGTTTGCTTAATGTCAGGCACAATCACCATTTCTCCACGCCACAACGGCTTAGCCCAAGGCGCTCGATCAGGGTCAACCAGGATGCGTTCTCCAAATGAACTCTGCATCCCCTCCTGCAAGTGCTCAGCCTGAATGATGACGCTGAATTCATCCTCTCTGTCCAGCAGGCCGATTCCGCCTGCATCCATCTGCGTGAAGGTCACCAGCGTAGTAATCGCTGATTGCAGGATGTCCACGGTTTTATACGGCGCGTTCACGGCCGCAGAGAGTTCCCCCAATTTGCGCGACCGCTGCTCACTGAGTAAAAGTGCCCGCCGTTCAAGCCAAAGGGAGACACTCAAAACGGTCAACAGAAAGAGAATGATCCCTTCTGCAATGGTATCTGCTTCCCTGTTTAGAATGACTGCCCCCAACATGTTTAATAAACCCAGGCAGAGTCCCGCCGCCAATCCGCCAAACAGGATCAGCCAACGTCTTCTTCCTCTGGACCGAGGGTGAAAATTTACGAATAAGTCTTTCATTGCTTTCAATGCGGGATGTAGTAAGTCAATAGTTTCATTTTACTCCATCAAAATACTGTTGCCTCCCCCGTTAGCGCATTCTGCTGATTGAACCACCTGTTCGGTGCAACTTTCCCATAAATTCCTTTCGAAGAAGATCAGATTATATAAGGCATATTTGTTTCGAGCATTAAAAATTACTGACAACTCCGTATTAAATTCTGGAAAGAGGGTTGAAATATCAATTCATGCTATTTCGGGAGTGAAAACACGCTAAAAATCTACATTAAGGAACCGTCATTCGGACTTCACGTGGACTTCATCTCTGGCTTGTATCATTCCATTACCAAATTACATATGGAGAAATTTATGTCTACTCGTACTCTCACACTCGTGTTCTTAACCCTCAGCCTGGCTGTGATGCTCGCCGCCTGTGGCGGAAATTCGCCTTCATCAAATCCAGCCGCACCGGTTGCCGCAGGGAACGGCGAAGGTGGAGAAGGCGGCGTAGAAGCCGCGCCCGTGACTTATTCAGATTCAACACAGGGATTCGCCATCGGTCACCCCGGCCCTTGGACTCAGGACACATCCTTCACCAATGGTGTGAAATTCATCGGCGGCGATGACTGGATGACCCTGGAATTCGTCACGCCTTCCGCTGGAACGGATGCCATGACCTACGCCCAAAGCGACGTTGCCGCTGTGACTGCCGCTTTTCCCGGCTTCAAGCAAATTGACCTGAAAGCCTCTACCGAAGTGAAAGACGCGATTATTCTCGGTTTCACTGCGGATGGAAAATCTGCTGTGACTGGCAAAGCCTTCACCGCGCACAATGAACGTTATTATATGTTGCTCGCTGATGGACGCATTGCCATTCTGACCGTGGTTGGTCCTGAAAATCATTACGACCGCGAAGGCGTGCGTGACATCGCGTTGACGTTCCAAGTAACGAAGTAAAAAATTATCACAAAAGGCACGAAGTGTCACAAAGGAAAACCCAAAAAACCTTCGTGTACCTTTGTGGTGAAAGGTTTGAAAAAATGGAAGCGCTACTTCTCAACAATCTATACAAAATCTATAAAGAAGGCGTGATCGAAACCGTCGCGTTACGCGGCGCAGAGTTGAAAGTAAACTCTGGCGAGTTCGTCGCCATCACAGGGCGCTCAGGCGCGGGCAAAAGCACTTTACTCAATCTGATTGGCGGGCTTGCCACCCCAAGCGCGGGGCAAGTAATCATTGACGGTGAAGACATCACCCGCATGAACGAAGCCGAACGCGCCGCGTTTCGCCGTGACCGGATTGGCATTGTTTATCAAATTGATAATTTGATTCCGTTTCTCAGCGCGTTGGAAAATGTCATGCTCCCCATGCAAACCGCAAAAAGGACGAATGCAAAGAGTCGCGCAATTCAATTGCTGGAAGAAGTGGGCTTGAAAGAACGACTCAACCACAACCCCGCGCAACTTTCAGGCGGTGAACGTCAGCGTGTGGCGATTGCCGTTGCTTTGACAAACGAACCGTCATTACTTTTGGCAGATGAATTGACAGGCGAATTAGATTCGCAGACCGCAGATAAGGTCATGGATATTCTCGGCGCGCTCAATACAAGCCGTACGTTGACTCTGGTGGTTGTGACGCACAATAAAACCGTCGCGGCACGCGCTCGCAGACAAGTCAAGATTGCGGATGGAAAAATATACGAAGGTGAGGTGGCTCATGTCTAACTTAACTCCTGACACTGTTTTGCAAACTACCAACTTGAAACGCGAATATCGCGTAGGGCGTGAACCGATTGTTGCATTAGGTGGCGTGGATATTGCCATTCAGAAAGGCGAGTTTGTCGCTATTATGGGATCAAGTGGAAGCGGCAAGTCCACTTTGTTGAATTTACTTGGCGGACTCGACCAGCCTACCGATGGCAAGGTGCTTTTGGATGGACATGACCTATCCAAGTATAACGAAGAACAACTGGCAACTATCAGGCGCGAGAAGATGGGATTCATTTTTCAACGTCACGATTTGTTTTCTGTTCTCACTGCCCGCGAAAATGTGGAATTCCCCATGCTTCTCAATGACATTCCCGCTGAAAAACGCCGCGCCCGTAGTGAACAACTACTCAATCTTGTGCAATTGGCTGATAAAGCCGACTCTCTGCCCGAAGAACTTTCAGGCGGACAGCAACAACGTATTGGCATTGCTCGCGCTCTCGCAAATGAAGCGACAATTTTATTGGCAGACGAACCGACTGGAAATCTTGATAGCGCAACTTCAGAAGATATTATCGACTCACTGATCGCGCTCAAACAATCGCGTAACTTAACGCTGATTATGGTTACACATGATTCAGAAGTCGCCGCACATGCTGATCGTATCCTGCAATTAAAGGATGGTCACTTGATCGTTAGAAATGGAAGTGTAAAATGATTCTCTCCTATGCTTGGAAACTTGTAACGCGCAATCCGCGTCGCACATTCACTTATCTTTTTGGTCTGGCATTAGCCGTCGGGCTTTTCTCTGGCATTCTCTTCTTTGTAGATGTTACCGCCCGCCAGATGACCGCGACTGCCATTGCGCCTGTCAAGATTGACATCATCGCACATGGCACCAAGCCCGATGTTAATATCACTGATGCCGCGCCAACGATTGCAATTGAACGCGGTGTTAGCGCGGCAGAACCAGTCTACGCGGCGGATTTCACTTCTGCAATTAAATTAAACGGAAGCCAGCCTTCGCCCGCAGGACGTATGTTTGCTATCCAGCCTTCGTATCTTCAAACTTTCGATGTTCTGCAAATCAGTGAAGGCAAATTTGATTCTTCTGGTGCGCTTATTAGCGAAGCGATGGCAATCGCGCAAAATATTAAAATTGGAGATTCGATTCAATTAACCTTCGGCGGTGTAAGTAATCCTGTTTCTTTGCCTGTCACGGGCATTATCAACATGGACAATGCCGACGCCCTCTTTGCAACCGCCACCGAAGCCGAAAATGCGATTGTCTCTGATGTAGTGATTGTGGATCAATCTTGGTTTCGCAAAAATCTTTTGGACTCATTGACGATAGCCGCTTCAGATCCAAACGCGATTGTCGTTCCTGGATTCGTTTTGCTTGACCCGCAAATCCATATTCGCATTAATCGTGACTTGTTGCCTAGTGACCCGACCCTTGCCGCTGTCCATGCTGAATCATTGCGTCGCGGCGTTGAGCGGCTTTTTCCTGGGCAACTTAAATCCAGCGACAATCTTTCTGGCGCGTTCAAAGCCGCCAAAGGTGATGTGCTCGCCGCTAAAATTTTGTTCATCTTTCTTGGCTTGCCTGGCGTTGCCTTAGCCGCCTATCTTTCCAAATTTGCCGCCGAACTCTTTGCCGAATCACAACGGCGTGAAATCAGTTTGCTCCGCACGCGCGGCGCGACTCCTGCTCAAATTACTGGCATAGTTGCAGTGACTTCTGTTTTTCTTGCAATCGGCGGTTCGGCATTGGGATTAATTTTTGGAATTCTCGCGCTATATGCAAGCGCAGGTATTCAATTAACATCGAGTCTAAATCCCTTCGCTTCAACCTTTGACTGGAACTTGTTCGCTAACTCAGCCACCATTGCTTTTCTTGCAGGTTTAGTCCTGACTTTCCTTGCCGCATTTCTCCCAACCTTCGGAGCATTGCGCCGTGAAATCACACAAGAGCGGCGCTCCGTCCGCCGTGTGGAAGCCGAGCCATTCTGGAAGCGCTCATACTTTGACCTTATCTTGATTGGCGTAGCAATAGTTTCGCTTTACATCACACAGCTCAACGGCGGCTTTAAGCCATCTGGAAATGAAGGCGCGGCAATCACGCTCTCGCTTTATATTTTCCTTACTCCGTTCTTTGCTTGGACAGGGTTAACTTTGCTCGTCCTGCGTTTGGTTGAAAAAGGGCTTTCTGTTTCAAGCAATCAAATCAGCGCGTTCTTCCGTCGTTTATTTGGTGAGATTGGCGAAGTGGCTGGTAAGTCATTGGCGCGTCGTGCATCTCGAATTAGCGCGGCAGTCACGATTATTGCGCTTACACTTTCCTTTGGAGTCAGTCTTGCTCTTTTCCAAAAAACCTATACCAATGAAAAGCAGCTTGACGCGCAATACACCGTCGGTTCTGATCTGCGTTTTACGCCCGCATTGAACACCCCGCAAATCGCAGACTTTGAAACCCAATTACAACTTCCCGGCGTGGTCAGTGTCACAGGTGTGGCGCGTGATCCGCTGGCGTTGGTAGGTTCAGAGAAAAACACAGTCTATGGCGTGGATGTTACCTCCTTCCGCAAGACCGCTTATCTCCCCGATACTTTCTTTGTGGACGGAAACACCCAGCAGACGATTGACGCCATGACCAACCGCACCACCAACTACGCGGCTGGCTCCGCCAAACAGGTTCTTGACGCGCTTGCAAACACTCCCAACGGTGTCATCATCTCAGTAGAGCAAGCCGAGAAATATAATATTCGTGTTGGCGACCCCGTGCTTTTACGTCTGTACAATCGAAGCACGAATCAATATACAGATGTTCAAACTCAGGCAGTCGGATTATTTATATACTTCCCAACTTCTGCACAGGATTCTGATTTCATCATCAACCGCGATTTCATGGTCAAGAGTTCGGGCTATGCCGCAATGAATTACTTTCTTGTCAAGACCGATGGCAAGCCGCAAACAATTGCAACTCTCACATCTGATTTAACCGCGCAATACAAGAACGTCATGCCCGTCCGTATTCAGAACATTGATACGGTGATCAAGACCGAATCGAGTTCGCTTACTTCGCTCAATCTCGGCGGGCTTGGCGCAATGGAAAGACTCTATACAATCGTGGTCGTTTCAATGGGATTGGCTATTTTCCTGCTGGCAATGATTAATGAACGTCAACGTGAATTCGGCGCAATGCGTGCGCTCGGCGCGAATCTCAACCACCTTCGCCGATTCCTTTACACCGAAGCATTGGCAATCGGCGGATTGAGTCTTGTCATCGGCGCAGGCGTGGGAGTTTTACTCGCGCGACTTTTAGTTTTGCTGTTGGGAGTCATCTTCACAATCCCCGCGCAAACCCTTTCATGGGACTGGCAAGGATTAAGCGCTCTGGCTGCCTTCGTTGTAGCAGGTATGATTGTCAGCGTGGCGATCACCGCTCGGCGGCTTTCCACGTTGAAAGTTGTGGAGGCATTAAGGGAATTGTAATAAGATTTACAGAAAAAGCAAACGGGACACAATCATCGTGTCCCGTTTTTATTTTTAACTATGGATGCAAGGGGCGTGCCCAATGGTTTGCGTTATTAGAATGAACTTGCTTGGGGCGTGGCATCGGTGTATGCTGGAGGGGAT
>CAZQES010000085.1:0-16444 GCA_964591425.1 uncultured Anaerolinea sp. | reverse complement strand
TCTGAAACATGTCCATTTTGGTCGAGCACCAGCGCTTCATCGAAGCCTGCGCGCACCGCATCCGATTTAATGAGCGCGGAGTTGGCATACGCGCCTGCCACTTTTCCGCGCGCGGGGATCACATTGTCGTCAATACGCCGCCACGATGAAAATGTGACGTGCGCGTTCGAATCGTTTTTCACGTATTTTTCATACGCCATGACGAAGATGCAGAAATCGTCGCTCACATCGTGAAGGCGAACGCCGATGCCTAGGTCCGCTTTGTAAAAGGTGGGGCGGAAGTACACGTCTTGTTTCCAGTTGTCCGTCCTCAAAAGATCGAGCGTGATCTGGATCAAACTCTCCTCGTCGTAACTCGTCTGCATTGCCATCATGCGCGCCGAGTGCAATAGGCGGCGAAAATGGTCATAGGGACGAAAAACGAAGAGACGTTTCTTCTCTTCGTTCCAATAAGCCCTCATTCCTCCGAAAACCGATGTGCCATAAAGGAATGCATGTGCGGCAATACTGACTTTGGCTTCTGCAAGGGGGACGATCTGACCTTGAAAATACGCGTGCTTCGAGAGATCCACGGGCACCTCCAAAAATGGGATTGGGACCGACTCTTACGTGCAAATTATACCTGATGACTCCGAATCATTCCCAGTGGCGGCTGATTCCAAATCGGCAAACTCTTACCACCTCGATGAGTTGCCCGCCGCGCTTGACAACCGGCGGAATCCCGGTAAAATCTAATTCGATAGGTATCGAATTAGATTAAGAGAGCGAAACTATGAACACCCAACCCGAAGTTATGGATTTTGTCAAAGCGATGGCATCCGCCGAACGCCTGCGCGTGATCGGGGTGCTTGCGCGCGGACGCGCTACACAGGCAGAGATCGCCGAACAGTTGCATGTCCCTGTGCGGGATGTATTCGATCATCTTGCTTATCTTACGCATATCGGTGTGATCACAGAAACGGATGGCTCCTACGATTTGAACGAGAAGACCATCGAGTCGTTGGCGCGCGGTCAGTTCGAAGGCAAGCGTCCAAAGTACGAAGAGAAACCCGAGGATGTGCGCAAGGTGTTGAAGGCGTACCTGAACCCCGATGGGACGATCAAGCAACTGCCACAAGAGGGCAGGAAGATGCAGATCATCCTGCAATTCATCGTGGATGCATTCCCCCTTGATACGAATTTTACCGAGAAGGAAGTCAATACCATCCTGCGCCGCTTCCACGTGGATACTGCCACCTTGCGGCGCAATCTGATCGATTACGGTCTTATGGCGCGCGAAGGTGATGGAACAAAATATTGGCGGCTTGCCGAACCTGTCGAGCCGATCGCGCAAGGTCCAAAATGAGCGAGGAGCTTGTCACCTTTTTCAAGGCGCTGGCAGATTCCAATCGCCTGAAGATCGTCGGTCTGCTTGCGGAAAAACCCTACAGCGTGGAAGAACTTGCCGCGCTCTTGGGCTTGAAGCCGCAAACGATTTCACATCACCTTGCCCGCCTCTCCGAAGCGGATCTGGTGACTTCGCGCGGTGAAAGTTATTACACTATGTATCAATTAGACCGAAAAATGCTGGAGGAAAAATCGCGCACTATTTTTTCACAGACAGAACTCTCCTCCGTTGCGGCGGAGGTGGATGCCGATGCGTACGATACGAAAGTGGTCAAGGATTATGCGCGCCGCGATGGCAGTCTGAAAACACTGCCGTCGCAACGCAAGAAGCTGGAAGCCATCTTGCGCCACGTGGTGAAATCGTTCGATGTGGGAAAGCGCTACAGTGAAAAACGCGTCAATGAAATTCTTTCGCGCTTTCACGAAGATACAGCCACGCTCCGGCGCGAACTGGTCGGTTTTGGGTTGATGAAGCGGGAAGGCGGAGGGGGAGAGTACTGGCGAGTGTAGAAAAACAGCCGCAGAAATTTCTGCGGCTGTTTTATCCTGCATCCTTACTTGCGCGCAAGTTGCTCGCGGTTTACCAGTCCCTTTTGCCAGGCGTACACCGCGACCTGCGTCCGGTCGGCAAGATGAAGTTTGCTGAGGATGTTGCTGACGTGCCCTTTGACAGTGTTTTCGCTGATGACTAATTTTTCCGCGATCTGGCTGTTGGTCATACCGTTGGCGATCAAGCGGAGCACATCCAACTCGCGTTCGGTCAACTCGGTAAACAACGGCTGTTCTTCGCCGTTTCCGCTTCGGATGTTCTGCAGAACGCGCGCGGCTACGAGCGGATGCAACGTCACCTCTTTTTGTGCGGCGCGATGCAATGCCTCCACCAATTTTTCCATTTTCATGTCTTTCAGGATGTATGAGATCGCACCTGCCTTCAACGCCGGGAAAATATGCGCGTCTTCGTGGTACGAGGTGAGCACCACCACCTGTGTGCGTGGACTGATCTGTTTGATCCGCCGCGTAGTTTCGACCCCGTCCATGCCGGGCATGATCAGGTCGAGCAATACGATATCGGGGATGTGATCCGAAACGAGTTTCAGCGCGGCTTCACCGGAGGCTGCCTCTGCCACTACTTGAAATTCCTTGACCGTTTCGATGTACGAACGGATGCCGTTCCGAACGACCTCATGATCGTCCACAATGATGATGCTGATCCGGTTATCGTGTTTTGAGCCCATGACGTTCTCCTTCTAGTTTTTGATCGGCGCTTGGATCAAGATGCGGGTACCGTGCCCGGGCGCGCTCTGGATCTGCAACGTGCCATGAATACTGCTGACGCGTTCGCGGATGGACCTCAAACCCATGCCGTATGATTTTGTGCTGGCATCGAAGCCGCACCCGTCGTCCGAGAGTGAAAGTTGCACCGAGTCGCTATTGTAGACGAGGGAAATATCCACGCGGCGGGCGCGGCTGTGACGCGCTACATTCGCCAGCGCTTCTTGTGTGACGCGGTAAAGCGCTTGCTCGGTTTCCAGCGGCAGGCGGCGGTCGTTGCGGTTGATGAGTTGCACAGCCGTATCGTTGCGATTCTCCCATTCGTAGATGTAGTCGCGCAAGGCGGGCGCTAATCCTTTTTCCTGCAAGGCGATCGGGTAAATTTCCTGCACGAGGAAGGTCAGCTCCTGGATCACGTCACTGACGAGGTTCTCCGCTTCATTCAAATGCAGTGAGACGGATTTTCCATTGCCATTGAGCAAGCCGCGCGCGGTGCCAAGTTGGGCGAGCGCCGCGAAGGCTTTTTGCTTGGCGGAGTCATGCAGGTCGCGCGCGAGGCGGTTGCGTTCTTCCATCACCGCCAGATCCTTGGTCTGTTCGAAGAGTTCCATGTTGGCGATGGAAAGCGAGGCGCGGTGCGTCAGCGCGGAGAACAGCCGCGTGGTATCGTCACCGATCAGGTTGGGCTTGGTGAAACCGATATTGAATACGCCGACGATCTTGTGATCTACGATGATGGGGAGATGCACGAACGAGCGGATGCCTTCGGCAATGATCGCCTCGCGGATATCGGCGCGCAACTCATTCAATTCGATCTGCCTCACCACGGCTGGTTCACCCGTCTCAAGGACTTTGCCAACCACGCCCTCGCCTTTTGCGAATTCGAGTCGCTTGAGGGTTTCGGGCGAGAAACCGCGGCTGACGCGCGGCACGACCTTGGTCTGCTTTTCATCCCAGGCGAAGACCACACTGCGGTCGGCGTTCAATGCGTCCACCGCCACATCCACGAGCGTTTGAAAGACCTGTTGCAGGCTTACATTGCGGAGGATGCGTTCGTCCGCTTGATAGAGCGCATGAATTTCCTGGTTGCGTTTTTCGAGCGCGCTGGTGCGTTCACGCACGAGTCGTTCCAACTGGCGGTTGCGGTCCTGTATGGTTTTGGTCCGCAGGCGGACGCCGCCGACCACGGCAAGAATAGCTGTAAGTCCGAGCAGGACGCGGAACCACGTTGTTTGCCAAAACGGGGGAATCACAGTCACAGATACGCGCGTCGGTGTTTCGTTCCAAACGCCGTCGCTGTTCGCCGCTTTCAGAAGCAAGGTGTAGCTGCCGCCGGGCAGGTTTGTGTAGCGGCCGTTGCGTTTTGTGCCGATGAAATGCCAGTTGGTGTCGAAGCCTTCGAGGGTGTAGGCGTATTGATTCTTTCCCGGCTGGTCGTAGCTTAGCGCTGCGAATTCGAATTCGAACGAATTTTGCGGATACGTGAGCGTGATGCTTTTTACGGTTTCGATGCTGGTGGCGGTTGCGATGGATTGATCTTCCTGATTCATTGATGTCAATGCGATCTGGGGCAGGTATTGACTGTCGGTGATCGCGAGCGGATGGAAGACGGTGAGGCCGTTCACGCCGCCGAAGTAGAATTCGCCGTCCAAGCCTTTGGCGTACGCGCTGGAGTTGAATTCGTTGCTTTGCAAGCCATCACCCGAGTCGAAGTTGCGGAAACTTCCGGTGTCTGGGTCGAAGCGGGCAATTCCGAAGTTGGTGCTCATCCACAGCCGGCCGAGGTCATCTTCGAGAATGCCGTAGATGAATCCGTTCGGCAACCCGTCTTTTTCGACGTAATGCTTGAACGATTCGGATTCCGGTTGATACAGGTTTAGCCCGGCTCCGGCTGTGCCGATCCACAATCGCCCCTTCGTGTCTTGGTAAATCGAAAGGACGGAGTCACTGCTGAGGCTGTTTGGATCGTTGGGTTCATGACGGTAACGAGTGAACTGATTTGTTTGCGGGTCCATGCGGTTCAGTCCGTTTTCGGCGGTGCCGATCCAGAGAAACCCGTCGCGATCTTCATGGATGATGACCGGTTTGTTTCCGCTGAGCGTGGTGGGGTCGTCGGCATTCGGGCGGAAATGAGTGAAGGTTTCTGTCATCCTATCGAACCGATCCAATCCGGCGAAGGTTCCGATCCATAATTGATTCTGGCTATCCTCAAAGATCGTGTAAATAAAGTTGGCGCTGATGCTCTGCGTGTTTGCAGGGTCAGCCCGATAGTGTTTGGCAGTATTGTGAACCGGGTTGAAATTATCCAGCCCGTTGTTCGATCCGATCCAAAGGATATTTTCACTGTCCTCGTAAATGGCAGTGATCCAATTCGAGCCGAGGCTTTCGGGGTTGGTTGGGTCGTTGGCATACCGGGCGATTTCGCCGGTGCGCCAGAGGAAGCGATTCAATCCATCGCCTTGCGTGCCGACCCAGGCGAAACCCTTGCTATCCACGTGAATGGGGAAGATGAAATTCCCGCTCAGGGTTTGCGGGTCTGTGGGATCGTGGCGATAATACGAAAATTTGTCGAGGGCGCGGTCGTAGCGGTTTACGCCGCCGCCGTAGGTTCCGAACCAAAGCACCCCGCCGCGGTCTTCGTAAATTGAAATGATGTAGTTATTACTCAGGCTTCTCTGGAAGACCGGGTTATACCGGTAATGAACAAAACGACTGCGGTCTTTTTCGAGGCGGTCGAGACCATTGGAAGTGCCGACCCAGAGATTCCCCGACGCGTCCACTTTTACGATGTTGATCGCATCACTCGAGATCGTGCGTGGATCTTCCTTATCGCGTGCAAAGCGCAGAAATTGCCCGGTCGAGGGATTGAAGCGATTGAGTCCGTTTTTGGTGCCGACCCATAAATGACCGGTCGCATCCTCGGTGATGGAGGTGATGGAAATATCGCTGATGCTGGAGGGATCGTCGGTGACCGGGTGATAATAGGTAAATGAGCCAGTGGAAGGATCATAACGATTCAACCCGCCATCCAGGGTGCCCACCCAGAGCCGCCCGGTGGAGTCTTGAAATAACGCGCTGACGATCTTGCCACTGAGCTTTTCACCTTGGGTCACGATCTCCGGTACGATGGGAGCGGCGGTCGGCGTGGGTAGCGCAGTATCCGGACTTCCGGGATATTCACCATCTACGCTGGGTTGGGGCAACACAACAGATGGGATATGCCGGAAGGATTCCGTTTCGGGGATGAACAGGTTGAGTCCGCTCATCGTGCCGACCCATATTTGATTCTCCTGACCCACGAGCAGGCTGGTGATGTGATTATCGTTCAGGCTGGTGGGATCGTTTTTTTCATGCTGGTATTGGGTGAATCGTTTGGTAACGGGATCGTATCGGTTCAAGCCGCCGAGCCGCGTGCCGATCCACAGGTAGCCATTCTGGTCTTCGGTGATGGCGTTGATCCAACCATCGCTGATGCTGTTGACGTTCTCAGGATCGCGTTTGAAAACTTTGAAGTTGTAACCGTCGTACCGATTCAATCCATCTTCTGTCCCGAACCAGAGGAAGCCGCGGCTATCCTGAAAGACGACGCGCACCGAACTTTGGGATAGTCCTTGCTCGATGCTGATCGTGTCGAAGCGGAGGACGCAGTTGCAGATCTCGGGGAGCGACTCTGCCAACACCCGGTTCGGGGCGGGAGGACGGCTGGTCGAGGCGAGGTCAGCCTCCAGCGCGGCTTGAGGCGTTTCCATCCCTCCGCAGGAAGCCTGAAGGAGGAGGGTGAAAATCCACGCTGTTTGACCGATGAACCGTTTCCACTTGTTAAACATAAAACAATTATAGACCTATCTGATGAGTTGTGCCTTCGATTTTATTCGCTTAGCGACACCTTTCAATACCCCTCGGGGGAGGGGTTTTTCCCACACATAGATTCAAGGCAGGGGATCCATGAGCCGTACCTCGCGGGGGAATCCAAACCATTCACAAGATGGGCTGGAAACCCATGTGAAGACGGATGCTTGAATTTTCTCCGGTAGGTATGATGAGCGCAGATTCGCATGAGCGCTTGCAAGAAGTGCCAAGTGACAGACTTGATAATTTTTGCGGCACTGCGAAATCTGCTTTGCTTTCACGATTCTCCTCAAGAGAAAGCAACCCGTTGGCGTGAGGCGGAGATCGGTCTACGCACCCGGTTTCCGCCTCGCTGGCTATATCCGCAAAGGAGGTGGCTCGTCCCTGACAACTGAATGTATTCACGCCTGCTTTATTTAATTCCATTAGGAGAGAAGAGTATGAAAACCAATACGTTGTATTACGCTTTAAGCCTGCTGGTGGTGTTCAGCATGGTTCTCGCGGCATGTGCGCCGCAACAAGCGACCGAAGCGCCCACCCAAGCCCCTGCCGCGGGGACGGATGAACCCGTTGCCACCGCCGCGCCAACCGAAGAACCCGCCGCGCCTGCCACAACGCGTCACGGCGGATGGCTGGATGAGATCGTTGTTTCGGTCGTGGATGGGTCTTCTGCCATTTCACAAATTCAGGCAGGGGCGATCGACTTTTTCTCGTTCAATCTCGCTTCAGATGTTTACCCTGAAATTCAGGCGGCGGGCTTATCTACTACGCAATCACTCGGCGGATATTACGGGATCAGCCTGAACCCGGCGGTATTCGAAGATTCAACGGTCTTGAATCCGTTTTCGAATCGCAAGATTCGCGAGTCGTTGAACTGGCTTCTTGATCGCAATTACTTGAATCAGGAGATCTACGCGGGCGGTTCATTGCCTCGGCTTCTGCCGATCACGACAGAGTTGGTGGAATACACCAATTTGATCGATACGGCGCGCGCGTTGGAAAGTAAATATGCCTTCAATACCGAACGCGCCAAGGCAGTGATCGACGCGGAAATGCCTGCCATGGGTGCAGAACTCGGCGCAGATGGCAAGTGGCAATTCAACGGCGAACCGGTGACGTTGATCTTCCTCATCCGTTCCGATGGTGACGGCACGCGTCAGCCGATGGGCGATTATGTGTCGAACCAACTGGAGAGCGTCGGCTTTACCGTGGATCGTCAGTACAAGACTGCTTCTGAAGCCTTCCCGATCTGGCAAGGTACGGTCGCGGCGGAGGGTCAGTGGCATCTGTACACTGCCGGATATGGCGTTTCCGGTCTCGGTTCTCTGCGCGACGAGAGCGGCAACATTCAGCAAAGTTACTTGAATACCAGCATTCAAGCCAGCGAGCCATACATCTCGAACGTTTCTGACCCTGAATTCCAAAAGCTCGGCGATGACCTTGCCCAGGGAAATTACGACTCGAAGGAAGAACGCGATGCCATGATGGCGCGCGCGCTCGAACTTTCGCTGGAAGATTCGTTGTTCGTGTGGTTGATCGATCAAAAGACCTACGCGCCGTACGCCAACAACGTGCAAGTGACGTTCGACCTTGCCACGGGACCGGAATCCACGAATGTGGGTCCGTATAACCTGCGCTTCGTGGATCAAGAAGGCGGCACAATGCGGGTCGGGACTAACGACCTGTTCACAGAGCCATGGAACCCGATTGCCGGTAGTAACTGGATCTGGGATGCCAATGTGATGCGCGCCACCACGATGGGAACTTCGAACACCGGCGGCGGAGGCGGCCTGATGGCAGACCCGTACACCGGTCTTGCGTATCCACAGCGTATTGCCAGCGCGGAGTTGGTCTATAAAGAAGGTTTGCCGATCAATCAGAATCTGGATTGGTTGACGGTAACTGCCGTGCCTCAAGTGGATGTGCCTGCCGACGCGTGGATCGACTGGGATGCGACCGAACAACGGTTCATCACCGTGGGTGAAAAATACCCCGATGGTCTCACCGCCAATGTCAAGAGCGTGGTCGTCTACCCCGATGACCTGTTCGAGACGGTTAAGTGGCACGATGGCAGTCCCATTTCGGTGGGCGATTTCGTGATGAACTTAATCCAAGGCTTCGACCCCGGTAAACCGGAAAGCGCGCTCTACGATGAATCGCTTGCCTTGAGTATCAATGCAGGATTGGTCGCCTTCAAGGGATATCGCATTACTTCGACCGATCCATTGACGATCGAATCGTACACGGACGCCTATCTTTCCGACGCAGAGTTGAACATCGCTCCGTTGTGGCCCCAATCGGCGTTTGGACTTTCCGGCGAGAATAGCTGGCAGATGCTGGCAGTGGGTAACCTGGCGGAGGCGGCGGGCGAGATCACTTATTCAGAAGACAAAGCCGCACTGCTCGAAGTGGAACAAATGAGTTGGGTGGGCGGACCCAGCCTCGAAGTGCTAGCCAAGTATCTAGATCAAGCGGCCGCCGAATCGCACATCCCGTTCGCGCCGACGATGAGTCAATACGTCACCCAAGAAGAGGCTGACCTGCGCTATGCCAACTTGAAGAAATGGTACGAAGACCACGGTCACTTCTGGGTCGGCACGGGTCCGTACTATCTCGATCAGGTCTTCACCACCGAGAAGTCGCTGGTGTTGAAGAACTTCGCAGACTTCCCCGACCTTGCCGATCGCTGGGCGCAGTTCAGCGAGCCGAAGCGGGCGACGACCCTGCTGGATGGGCCGGGGCAGGTCAAATCGGGCGATGAAGCGGTCTTCGACGTTACGATCAATTTCAAAGACGAACCGTATCCGCTTGCCGATATCGCGCGCGTGAAATACATCCTGTACGATGCGACCGGCGCGGTGGTGTCTGTCGGCGATGCGACAGCGGTGGCTGATGGTCAGTATCAAGTCACGTTGAGCGCGGAGGAAACGGCAAAATTGCCCACCGGCTCAGCCAGGCTTGAAGTAGCGGTGGTGCCGATTCCGGTTGCCATCCCATCCTTCACCTCGTTCGATTTCGTAGCGGTTCCGTAGATTTACCGCACTGAAACTGCACAGGGACATCCTTCACGATGTCCCTGTGCACCCTTTTCTCTTGTGAGGTCGCCATGACAGTTGCAACCCAACCCGTTTCAGACCATGCGGTGCCGCCGAAGGTTTCCGCCCGCACCAGCACGTTCTTGCGCGTATCGCGCTATGTGGTTGTCCGGGTGTTGACGCTTTTTGTTACGGTCGTCATCGGTATTTATTTGACCATCGTGATCGCGAACATGGGCGGGTTTGTGGACACGATCATGAAGGGTGAGATCCGCGACCGCGTGACACAAACCATCATCAATAACCCGTCGTATCAAAGCATGGAACCCGAAGTGAGGCAAAAATTGATTCAAGACACGATTGCCTCCGAAGAAGAGCGCCGCGGACTCAACGTGCCGATCGCTGTGCGGAACTTCCGGTATCTTTCCAACGCGCTGACGTTGAACCTCGGCCGCGCGCTCAACATGACCAGCGATTCGGGATCGAAACAAGTGCGCCTGATTTTGCTCGAACGCCTGCCTGCCACGTTACTGCTGATGGGCATCTCGCAATTGTTCCTATTCTTTTCAAGCATCCTGCTTGCCCTTAACCTCTCGCGCCGCTACGGAAATTTTTGGGACAAGCTTGTCGTCACGCTGTCTCCCACCTCCGCGGTGCCGCCCTGGTTCTACGGAATCTTTCTCATCCTGATCTTTGCCGCGCTGTTGAAGGTGCTTCCGTTCGGCGGCATGGTCGATTCGCCTCCGCCATCCAATCCGCTCGATTACTCGCTCAGCCTGCTCAAACATTTGACGCTTCCCACGTTATCGCTGGTGTTGAGTTCGTTCTTCCTCAGTATCTACAACTACCGCACCTTCTTCCTCATTTATTCCAGCGAAGATTACGTGGATATGGCAAAAGCAAAAGGTTTGCCTGCGCGAGATGTGGAACGGAAATACATATTGCGTCCCACGCTTCCCAACATCATCACGAACTTTGCCTTGCTCATCATCACCCTATGGACGGGTGCAACCATCACCGAAACCGTATTCCTCTGGCCCGGTTTGGGTCGCACATTATTTCAAGCGATCGGTTTGTACGATATTCCGATCATCGTCGGTTCGACGATCATTTACGCCTACATGCTCGCCATGACCGTTTTCCTGCTGGACTTCATTTACTCCCTCGTCGACCCGCGCGTGAAGGTCGGAGGTTGAAATGACCGCGCTGAAAAATTCGTTGCAGAGACTTTTTTATTACCCGTCCGCGGTGTTTGGGTTGTTCATCGTCTTCCTGCTCGTGTTGCTTGCGATCTATGCCATGATGAAAATTCCGTACGATGAGGCGATCCGTCTATGGCGCGGCGGGGAGGACGTGTGGTATCGAAACCCGAAGTTCGCCGCGCCGGCCTGGATCAATTATTTCTCCGCTGAAAAATATGCTGAATCGTTTGCGGTTAACACCCGCGACGAAAGCCTGAGTAGTGAATTCACGCCGGGCGCGGAGGGAACGTCTACGCTGATCGCCAGTCATAGTTTTGATTTCAACTATGACACGTATCCTCAGGACATGATCCTGTATTTCACCTCCACCTACGCGGAAAAACAGCCGTTCATTTCGCTCGAGTGGCTGACCCCCGACGGGCGCACCGTGCGGATCGCGAACATGGCGGTCAGCAAGGAATTTACCTATCGTTTTGCACAGGATGAAAGACTCAAAACCCGCCTTAAAACGGACAACATCATCGCCTCGCTCTTTTCGGACCCTGAAACTGGTTCGCTGATGAAGGGACCGTATCAACTCCTCATCACCGGCACAACCTTCGAACCCGGTTCGACGATCGACGCCGAGTTCGTCTTTCACGGGCAGGTCTACGGGCTGGCGGGCACCGATCAGGCTCGCCGCGATCTGATGGTGCCGCTGTTGTGGGGCGCGCCTGTGGCGCTGATGTTCGGCTTGATCGCGTCGCTTGGTTCGTCTGTCCTCACCATGATCATCGCGGCGGTCGGCACGTGGTATGCCGGCTGGGTGGACGAATTGATCCAGCGCATCACAGAGATCAATCTTGTGCTACCGTTCCTCTCCATCCTCATTATGATCGGCACCTTCTATTCGCGCAGTATCTGGGTGATTCTCGGCGCGACGATCGCCCTGAGCATTTTCACCGGAGCGATCAAAAGTTTCCGCTCGATCTTTTTGCAGGTCAAGGAATCCATGTACATCGAGGCGGCGCGTGCCTATGGCGCAAGCGGCTCACGGATCGTGTTCCTCTACCTGATTCCGCGCATGATTCCCTTGTTGATTCCGGGGTTGGTCTCTTCTGTTCCTGCGTTCGTATTTCTCGAAGCCTCGCTCGCCTTGCTCGGATTGGGCGATCCCGTCCTGCCGACGTGGGGCAAGATCATTCAGGATGCCAACTCGAACGGCGCGCTCTATCGCGGCTACTACTATTGGATTTTGGAACCCACAGTGTTGCTGATGATCACCGGTCTTGGCTTTGCCATGCTCGGCTTTGCATTGGATCGCATCTTCAACCCGAAATTGCGGGAAATCTAACCATGCCAATGACTCGAACGAAATTACTTCAGATCGAAAAACTGAAATTACATTTCAAGACCCGTTCCGGCGCGGTACAGGCAGTGGATGGCGTGGACTTTGAATTGGATACCAATCGCGCAGTGGTGATCCTTGGTGAATCGGGTTGTGGCAAGAGTTCGCTCGCCAAAGCGTTGTTACGACTCTTGCCGCGCAATTTGGAAAGATATGACGGTCAGGTGTTCCTGTCAGGCGCGGATGTAATGAAGTATGACGATGAGGAATTTCGCAAGAACGTCCGCTGGGTGGGCATCTCGCTTGTGCCGCAAGCCGCGATGAACGCGCTCAACCCGGTCATCCGCGTTGGTGAGCAGGTTTCCGAACCTGCGATTGTTCATTTGGGCGTGAGCAAAGCCGAAGCGATAAGTCTCGTCCGAAAGATGTTCCAGCATGTGGGAGTGCCGCTCGATTTTGTGGATCGCTATCCCTTCGAGTTGAGCGGCGGGATGCGCCAACGCGTCGCGCTCGCCATGGCGCTGGTCACCAGCCCGAGCCTGATCGTCCTCGACGAACCGACCTCCGCCCTCGACCTGCTCACGCAAGCCAACATCATGAATGTGCTCAAACGCATCAAGCACGAACTTGGCACATCCTTCATCTTGATCACGCATGATATTGCCACCTCCAGCGAACTGGCGGATGAAGTCGCCATCATGTACGCGGGTCAGATCGTGGAAACGGGACACGCGCGCGACTTTTTCCCTGCGCCGCTTCATCCGTATTCACAGCTGTTGATGGCAAGTGTGCCGCGCCTGCGATCCGATTCAGACCCGATGTTCATCACGGGTCAGCCGCCGAGTTTGCTGAACCCGCCCAAAGGATGCCGCTTCGCGGCGCGTTGCCCGTATCGCTTCGAGAAATGTGACGAAGAACCTCCGATGCTCGGCAAGAATGGACGCAAGGTCAAGTGTTGGTTGCACGCATAGCACATAACCCGTCATTGCGAGGAGTGAACGAACGTGAGCGACGAAGCAATCTCCAATACGTTGTGGGAGATTGCTTCACCACTTCGTGGCTCGCTATGACGAAACACAGGAGCATTGAAGAATGATCACCGACTTACGAGAGGTAATCTTGAGCACACAAAACATCCACGAACCTCAACCTTTGCTATCGATCAAAGATTTGCACGTGTGGTACGAATTGCGCCGATTCGGTTTCGGTCACGCGGGCTACGTCAAAGCGGTGGACGGCGTCAGTTTCGATCTGGCAGAAGGGGAAACGGTGGCAGTCGTCGGGGAGAGCGGATGCGGCAAGTCCAGCCTGATGAAAACGATCTTGGGGTTGAACATTCCTACCAGCGGCGATGTCACCTTTGATGGCGTGAATCTTGCATCGTTCAGAGGAAACGACCTGCGCGATTATCGTTTCAAGATCGGTTACGTGCAACAAGACCCGTACGGCGCATTGCCGCCGTTTATGAGTGTGCAACAAATTCTGGAAGAGCCGCTTATCATCAGCGGGATGAAAAATAAAGACGAGCGATTGGCGCGCATCCACAGCGTGATGACCGAAGTGAAGTTGCACCCTGTGGAGGATTATCTGCCGAAGTTCCCACACATGTTGAGCGGCGGACAACAACAACGTATCGTGATCGCGCGCGCGATGCTGCGCAACCCAAAGTTGATCGTGGCGGATGAGCCTGTTTCGATGCTCGATGCTTCGGTGCGCGTGGAAATCTTGAAACTGATGCGCGCTTTGCAAGAGTCGCATGGGCTTTCGGTGATCTACATTACGCACGATCTTTCGACGGTGAAATATTTTTCCGCTCGGATTTTTGTGATGTACGCGGGCAACCTGATCGAGAAAGCCGATACGCGGCGCTTGCTCGAAAACCCGCTTCATCCGTATACACATGCGTTGCTTGCCGCCACCTCCGACCCCGACGCCCGCAACGCGGACTCCTTTAAAGAAGTACCGCCTGGCGAGCCGCCGAGTTTGGTGAACCCTCCAAAAGGATGTCGCTTTCATCCGCGTTGCGCCAAAGCCATCGCGGGGTTGTGCGATGAAAAAGAGCCGATGGAATTCGAGCCTGAGCCGAATCACTTCGTGGCTTGCTGGTTGTATCAATAAAATTCACCGCGAAGAGCGCCAGGAACGCGAAATATAAAAAGGTTTTCTTGGCGAACTTTGCGTGCTTGGCGGTTAAAGGTCATTATGAAAAATCCCCGCATCCTTCTCAGCCTGGGCGTGATTCTGTTACTCCTCGGTGTGATCCTTCCTTTTTTGATGGTCATCCAAGTGTTGGAGTCCACGTTCTTTTTGAATTTCTTTTCATGGGGCGCGTCGGTGACGGGGCTATCGCTTGGCACCATCGGTTTTGCCATGTATTCAAAAACAAGGAAGAATTAACTATTGATGTTAAGCAGTTAAATTCAATTTGGTTTCTGTAACGCGACATTCATGTCGCTCTTGTGCAAGTACAGGCTAAAAAGCGAGACGCTACGCAGTCTTGCAGTACAAACTTTACTGCGTAGAGTGAATTAACGACAAAAGCGATGCACGAGGCATCGCTTTTTTGATTCGAAAATTTTTATTTCAATGTGCGGATAAAAGCGACAACTTTCCAGATCTGTTCGTCCTCCAGAATCCCTCGCCACGGGATCATGGATGTGCCGGGCTTGCCGTCTGCGACCCGCCAAAAGAGATAATCGTCACCCGCCACGGATTGTAATTCGGCGAGGTCTTTTGGCTTGGGGTCGAGGTTCTGACCCGCATATCCATCCCCTTTTCCCTGCGGTCCGTGACAGGATTCGCAATATCCCTGAAAGATTAGCGCGCCTTCGCTTGCCGCGTCCGCGGTGAAGGGGTTGGTCAACCCGGCATATTCTGTAGGAACAGATTCAAGCGTGTTGGCATCCTGTGACCCGCTGGCGCCAGCGCATGACGTCATCGCGAGTGTGGTAAGTAGGAGAATGATACGAAAAAATTTTTTCATGATTGCGATTCCTTTTCGTCGAGCGCCCGGAAGCGGTGGATGAAATATGCGCCCAACCCAAACAACCCGATCGCGGTGGCTTGGTGGAGCAGGGCGATCACGATGTTGACGAAGGATAAGATCGTGAGAATACCCAACGTGATTTGCAAGACCACTGCCGCAACCAGCAGGATCATCCCATTTTTGATCTCGCCGTGATAGTTAAATTTGCGCGCGGTGAAAACCATCGACGCGGCGGCGAAGAGCACGAGCCATGCCAGCCAGCGATGGATGAAGACGATGGTCGCCGGCGCTTCGAAGAGGTCGATGAAAGAACTGAACAGGTTGGGCGGGATAAGCTTGCCGAACATGAGGGGCCATGTATCTGATATATGACCCGCTTTGAGCCCGGCGGTCATACCGCCGTAGGTGATCTGGAGAATCAGCATAGCGAAATACGTGAGTGCGAGTTTGGAAGGCAAAGACCTTTTTACTTTCCTGCCGGGGTTGTGGAAGCCATACGAATGCCCAAGCGCCGTCCACACGGCAAGCCCAAAGAGAATTAATGCGAGCAGGAGGTGGATCGTCAAATTGAAATGACTCACCGCCGGGCGGTTCACCAGTCCGCTGGCGACCATGATCCAGCCCGCGAAGGCTTGCGAGATGAAGAGCATTCCCATTAAGAAGTAGATGCCGAATTCCTTCCACGGGATGGTTTTCTTGAACAGGAAATAAAAAACAGGGATGGCGTACGCGAGACCAGCCAGCCGCGCGATGAAGCGATGAACCCATTCGATCCAGAAGATATATTGGTATTCATCGAGGGTCATATCGAAATTGACCTGTTTGAACTCGGGAGTTTGCTGGTATTTGTCGAATTCCTCCTGCCAGGCTTGCTCTGAAAGCGGTGGGATTGTTCCACTGATGGGATTCCATTCCACGATGGAAAGACCCGAGCGGGTGAGGCGGACGAATCCGCCGAAGACGATGAGGAACGCCACGATGAAAGCGAAGAGAATCAACCAGTTCATCACGGCGCGATTCTGGGTTTGAGGCATGTGTATCCCTTGTATTTGATGTTGCGGTGATTATAGCATCGGGGTGTGAGACGCCGATTAAATTGAATCAATCCGAAGTGATGATGAAGCGATAAAAATCCCGCCTCGTTCACTGGGCGGGATCGATTCACTGTTGCATCTGACTCAAAAGTTGACGATATTGCTCCGCATTCGGCGGATTGAGCAGGAGGATCTGGTTGACGACCACCATCGCCTCCTCCTTTTTGCCAACGTTCATCAACGAATCGGCGAGCGAATCGAGTTGTTTGACCGCATCTTCGACGCGCCCGGCTTGTTGATACGCCTGCGCCAGCGCGCGTTTAAGGATCGGGTCGTCGGGGCGGTCGATCATC
>CAZQES010000084.1:15506-16566 GCA_964591425.1 uncultured Anaerolinea sp. | reverse complement strand
CTTCAGTCCTTCACCGTAGCTTTTTTGCGTTTGATGGTGGACCACTTAGAATGACCGGACATGTCTTGCTCCTTGCTGTAAACCCACAGTTCGTGGAAATTTTTTCTTTTGAGGATTATACCATTTACAAAAATTCTGCCCGCAGTTGAACTGCGGGCAGAACAGCAGACGGTTTAACTGTGGGCAGAACGGGAGACAACTTAATTGCGGGTAGAACAAGAGACGGTTTAATTGCGGGGAGAACGAAAGAACAAAAATCACATCTTATTCGCACGTTGTGCCATTTGGTTTCGCAACTGGGTCGTATCTTTTTCGATCGTGAACAATGCGCCGAGGTAGAACAGAAAACAGAGCAACCACGCGGTAATACAAATCGCAATAATGGAAAACGTTTTATCCCCCGTCGCGACGATCAACGCGCCGGTGAGGGCGGGCGCGGCAACCGCGCCGCTGTTCTCGATGAAATACTCGATCGCCTGAGCCGTCGAACGAACCTCGGGAACGGTTACATCTTGAACCGTGGCAATCACATTGGGTGAGGAGAGCGGCAGGAAGATCGCAGTCAGGCACATGAGGAGGAAGAAGCGGCTTGGCTGATCCAACGGCGTGGTCATGGCAAAGTAAAGAAAGATCGCTCCAAACAGGACCCCCGCGCTGGCGATGAGGATGCGTCCCTTTCTCGTCCGCTTGAAGAGCAGGTCACCAAGATACCCGCCGATAAAATATCCCGCCGCAAGGATCAAAATAACGGGCGCCATCGTAGCGATGATCCCGTTCGCATCGTACCCGCGTTCGGTTTCGAGGTAACCAAAGAAAAAGAAGGTGATCACATTCCACGGGAAGACTCCTGCGAACCCCTGCAAAAAGACAAACCACATCGTGCGCTTTTTGAAGATCTGTTTTGCCTCTGCCCACGAAAAGCGGAAGGTCGCCATCTCGGGCATGTTCTCGAATTCGGGTTCGGCTTTGCCGCGCGGCATGTCTTTCACCCCAAAATAAATGAAGAGCGCGATCACGATCCCTAAACTACCCGTGATATAAAACACCGATCGCCAGCCGC
>CAZQES010000084.1:0-15496 GCA_964591425.1 uncultured Anaerolinea sp. | reverse complement strand
ATCGGTGCGACCATCTGCCCGAGGATCAAGCCCAGCAGAAACCCAAGCGGTTGCGCGACTTGCAAAATGCCATACACTTTACCGCGGAAGCCCGGACCGAAATAATCTGCAATAAGAGTGTAAATACCGGGGTAGGAGGAGTCGTCGATGCCCGTCGAAGCGCGCGTGACGAGGAAGCCTGTGTACGTACGCACGACCGCATTCAACCACGTGGTCGCACCCCAAATGAATGAAGCGAGCGCGAGCAGTTTGGCGCGCGCGTAATGGTCGTATAAATATCCCCACAACGGATACAACACCGTCGCCACCGCCAGCGCGCCCGAATTTACCAGTCCCCATTTGAAATCATCCAACCCGAATGTTTCGCTGATCTGCACTTGCAACGAACCGATCATCAATTTATCGGTCTGGTGTAACAACATAAAGAAGAAAAAAACAACAACGACAAACCAGCGATAATTTGGGTTCTGTTGGGACATCGAATGACCTCTCTTGATTTTCGATTTTTGATTTACGATTTACGATTGGGGATCGGCTGGTTTAGTGTTCTTCGTCCGCAAGTATTTCTTGCGCGAGTTTTTGCAAATCGTCTGCGCCTTCCACTTTGGCGGAGGCAAAATATTGATCGAGCAATTCCAGCGGACTCATACTGCTAACAACCTGCCCTTCAGGGATGCGGACACGCGCCTCCACTTTCGGCTTTTTCACGAGATGGAACTCGAATGCGTCCGATGCGAATTTTCGCAATGCGGATTCATCGATCAATGCGTCCCATTCGCGCGGATATTCCACAACCAACTTGACGATCGCATCGGTTAAATTTTTAGGCAAGCGGGATTTCAAAAACTCGGTCACGTTCTCGCTCGACGTGATAACTGCCTTGCCCTCAATGAACGGACGCGTGCCTTCGATTTTTTTCCACGTCACTTTCGCGTTTCCGCGCGTCACGTCTGCGATGACGTAGAACTTATCATCTTTCGCCTCGCCAAAATCGATCCGCTCGATGGAGCCGGGGTAAACGACGGGTGGATGATTTCCCTCGTTCACATCCTGCGGCTTGTGGATGTGCCCCATCGCGACGTAATCAAGTCGCGTATCTTTTACCAGCGAGGTCGGCAAAACCAAATCACTTCCCAGCATTACCATCCGTTCTGCGCCGAACATCGCGCCTTCGACCGAGGCATGGGCGGTGAGAATGAGAGGCAGAGATTGATCCGCTTCATTGATGTATTGTTCGATAAGACTGGAGATACGAGACTCGAGATTCGAGAAAACTTCACTGGGATCTGCCGCGCTCATTTCGAGATTTGCCATTAAACCCGAACGCGTGATCCACGGCATGGCAATGACCTGCACGGGCACATCCCACAATTCGCTGGGTGTCAAAAACTGCGGTTTGTCTAACACTTTGACGAACGGCACTTGCAGTGTGTCGAACTCTTGAATCGCGTGCGCACGTCCGACAGCGGGTGAAAGGTCGTGATTGCCCACCAAAAGCAGAGTTGGAATTTTCGCCTGCGAGAGTCGAACGATGCGTTTGCCCCACTCGCGTTGAAACGTCGGCGCGGGAGAACGGTCTTTGTACGCGTCTCCCGCAAAGATGACCAGGTCCGCCCGTTGAGAGATCGCCGCATCCACGATGGTATCCAGCGACTTGAGGAAATCCAGCACGCGCAGGGGCAGTCCCGTTTCGGGGTCGTGGCGTCCATAGTTTGCCATGTCAATGTGGGCGTCGGCGAAGTGCAATAGTTTCATAGTCTGTTAGTTCAACAGTACGATAGTTAGATAGTTTCTATTTCCGTGGTTTGGGTTTTCTGAGGTAGGCTATTAAACCGTTGACGAGTTTCTTGGTTTCGGTGGCGAGGTTGTAGGCTGAAGTCAATTCATCCTGACTGATATATTTACGGTCAAGCGCAAGATAGAGCTCGGATTGCACTTCGCTTGCCGATCGGCGCGACATTTTTAGGAAGCGAATGAATTCAGGGTTTGTTCCCGAGTCAAATCCCTCAGCGATATTGTGCATGATCGACCCAGCCGCGTCCTGAATTTGACCGCACAGGCGAAAATCTTTGGAAAATTTGGGATGCTCCGTAAGATCATACACAAAATTTGCGAGCTGACGACCCTTCTGCCAGCTTTGTAACTCCTCAAACCGTTCGATCTTTGCCATGACACAATCCTACTTGAATATTAGAAAGGACAACTTCACGCCATTCAACTATTGAACCACGCAACTATCGAACTATCAAACTTTTAGGGTTGAACCCCCAAATCTTGTAATGCCTGAATGGCGGGTCCCCAATTCGGGTGGAGGCGTAGCGTTTCGCGGTAATCGGCAATGGCGCCGGGGGTGTCGCCGATCATATATTTTGCGCGACCGCGCCAGTAAATACTTTCCTCCAGTGTTGGTTTTGAAATCGTTTCAACGAGAGTCACGTTAGCCAGGTCAATGACATCCTGATAACGACCGGTGTAAAAGTACGCCCAGTACGGACCCGTTTGATACCACATCATACGGTAGGGACGCTGCTTGTCGTCCTGCCCAAGTTCGTTGTAAATGGCAAACGCCTGATCGAAGGCGGTCGCCGCGTCGGCGTATTCCTGCAACGCCACGTGACTTGTCCCTTTGGCGAACCACGCGAAGTAAAGGTCAATGTCGGTGAGATTTTCGATCCCCGCCTCGGCGATCTCTCGGGCGCGCTGAGCCGCCCAGCGCTCATCCGCGTATGGACCGAGCGCGCGCAACAAATCGGCTTCTTGTTCGGGCTTGTACACGACAATAAAAATGTTATTGAATGAAAGCCACGCTTCGCTCGACGTGAATTCTTCATAGGAAATCTGAAAGTTCGGTCCATCGTTCCACGTGTCTTGAACGGTCAACTCACCTTTGGCATCGTCGTAGCCTGTGACGAACTGATAATGCCCGAGCCAGGCGACTTTGCCGGTGTAATCTTTTTCGTAGTAGCCTTTTTCAGCGATGAAAGGGAAGCCAGCCGCGAGCAATTGCTTGGCTAAATCAATATCGCCACCGAGACGCGACAGTGCACGGAACTCGGTCTCGTCGTTGACGAAATCCACCATTTCATAGGGCATCACGTTGACGTCACTGCGTCCCTGTTGGATAAAGTCGAGTTTGGGATCCTGAATCCCCGGCTTGACGACGCGGGCGACATCGTCGCGGTCGCCGTCCCAACCGACGAAGTTCAACGCCATGCTGAGGTTGGCGGGACCGCAATAATTCCAGCGGTTCTTCTGGTCTTCATAGCGGAAATCCGTCCACGAAACTGAATCAGGCAGAGGCGTAGAAGTGACCGTCGGCTTCAGAGTGGGTCCCGCTGTGGGAGTGCGAGTCGCTGACGCGGTTTGAGTCGCAACATGCGTCTGGAGCATCTGCGTAACAGCAATATCCACTTGTGATTGTTGTTGCGGTTGGAAGATGGCTTCGTCTGGCGGGTTGATAAGATATTTGATACTCGTTATCCAACCGTCGATGCGCGGCATGGCGCGTGAATACACGGGCGGGAGGAAGAAAATGCCAACGCCGAGCAAAAGCAGAATCGGCACGATCCACTTACGGTTAAAACGATTTTGCATAGGAAGATTATACATGCATATCAATGCGAATGGAAACTGCTTGACAAATGCAATCCAACAATAAGTCTTAATATGAATTCGCACAGCACTTTTGCGGACAACACTTGACAAAAAAAGGAACGGTCTTATAATGCATAACATTAAGGCAATATTAATCGCGTGGATTTATCAACCAACTGGGAGTTAAAACTGTGAAATCCAAGGGACGATTTCGATTAGTCTTTAGCGCTATAAGTTTGGTAGTGGCGGGCACAATACTTTTCAGTAGTTGTACATTGGAAAATGTTTTTTCTGATTATCCGACTGTAACGCCATCTCCAACACCAAGAGAATGCCCACCGGATACTACATTGCCAAGTGGTAATCAACTAGAATCCACACCTACCTTATTCATAATTATCTTCGACTCAAACGCTATTTCGGCTGAAAAAGACCCTGGCCTTGAGTATATAAATGGAGATAAATCATTTGACATTCTCGAATTCATAAACAATGTAATCCCAAGTTTTGCTGGTCCGGCGGATCAGTATGTTCTGTTTGAGTTTGGTTATAAGGAATATGCCGATTCACGAATCGGCGGCATTGAGTCCAGCTTACCTAGTTCCCCACCTGATATGGAAACGCCTGTTCCATATATTACGCCTACAATCTATCCTACCCTGAACCCAACAGCCTTGGCCACAATGGATAGCCTTAGTCGACAAGAGCAGATAAAGACGTATAACAGAAACTCCGCGGCTCAAGAGCAAGAAATTGACCAAGGATTATTCGAGCAGGATTGTCGGGAGAATGATTATAAGAACTCTGTCGATGCCACTTCCACAGCTTGGGAGGTGACAAAAATGGCTGAAGTAACACAAATTGCAATGGACATTCAAAGTGCCGAAATGACCAAACAAGCGCAAATTGTAATTCGTTCTACACCGCTTCCCTATGAGGAAGTCTACATTGGGTTGCGTCATACCGCAACAGATTTTCAGTTTTTATGTAAAAACTACGAGCGCTGTATCCTAATCATATTTGATCAATTTGAAGATTGGCGAAACCCAAGCGCATTGACCGAGATACCCGACGATATTGATTATCGGCTTGATAAGGTAGATGTTATTGCTGTCATTCCTGATTGCGCTGTGATCCAAGATCCCTCTTGTCAAGATCGGGTCAGTCGATGGGACACAAAATTTAAAGACCTTGGCGCATTGAGCGCTCAGTATTTTGATGGACAGCACCTTGAGAAAAAACTCAAAGAGTGCATATTGAAGTTGAAAGACAAAGATAGGAGGCTTGAATGGGCGAACAACTGTACAATCTAATCAACTCTCAAGTGTTTCAGATCGTGGCTGTAATTTGGCTGATCATTCTGATTGTTTGGAAAGAGAAGTGGTCTGCTGTTCTGGGACGCACGGTTAATCTCCTCAAGAAGCCGCTCGTATTCAGAAAAGACCCGCACCCAGAGAACGTGCCATTGTATCCTCGCGAGTTACTGGAAGACAGTTCGAACTCTTTTCGCAAGGCATTGACAGAACCTTTAGTTGGGGTTATTAGGGTTCTACATGGATGGTTGAGTAATATAGTAAAGACCGTTCATAATCCCAACCATCCTCGACGCACGCTGGGTTCAATTTTCTTTTTCGCGGCATTCTTGCTTCTTGTTTACGCTGATGCCGTTGCAATCGCAAATACGCTTTACGTCCTGCAAATATCAACTAGTATTCCACCTCTACTGGCGTATTTTGACATTGCAGTTTTCGCGGGATCATTGCTTGCTTTGATTCTAGGCTTCGCTTTTGTGCTTGAGGCAAGAAGCTCAGACTCTGAAATTACTTCCATCTCGGATCGGGACCCGAATACTAAACGGAGCTACGTGGCTCTAGCGCTTTTAGTTTCTGTCTTGTCAGTTATTTCTCTTGTCGCATGGGGTCTTGCGCGTTTTGTTGACATAGAGGCTATCAATAACACTTTTCTAGATCGATTCGTCACCTTCGTGCAAGTCTTCATCGTTCCCTTAAATAGTGCGTTCGCTGCCGCGATGATCTTCACAGAGTTCTTTCGAGGGTTAAGTGTGATCTTAGCTGGTTTGGGGTATATCATTGAAGGCATACTGTATGTTATTAACTACCTCCTTACGTTGCTAAGTTCATTGCTACCATTCTTGTTTGATATCCTCTACAGAATTATCCATATTCTGGTGGATATTTTGCAATGGATTATCACAACACCCATTTTGGCAGTATTCTGGCCATTCCAAAAGATTTATGAGTCACTTTCCAAAAGCGATGAAGATACGGAAGATAAACAAAAAAAGAACAAGGTTGGGCAAGACAAAAGCAAGAACGGATAAAGGACATTTATGGCAAAAACAGGCGACCTCTATTAGGTCGCCTGTTTTGGTTATACAACCCAGTTATTCCTTCACTTCGCCGTCGATCACATCGCCATCGCTCGGCGGCGGCGAGGACGGGCCGCCGCCTGCGGCTTCGGGTTGCGCCTGCCCTTGCGCGTACAACTGTTGACTCAAGGCATGGAAAGCTTGCTCCACTTTTTCAGACGCCTGTTTGATGCGATTGATATCGTCGCTTTGCACTGCAGACTTCAGATCGTTGATCTTCGTTTCGATCTCGCCGCGCTCCGCAGACGGGACTTTATCGCCGAGGTCGCGCAACGCCTTTTCAGTTTGATACACGAGGCTATCGGCTGTGTTCTTCGCGTCGATCAACTCTCGGCGCTTGCGGTCTTCCGCTTCATGCGAACGCGCTTCATTCACCATTCTTTCGATGTCGCTCTTGTTCAAATTGGTCGAAGCGGTGATCGTCACCTTTTGTTCCTTGCCGGTGGCTTTATCCTTCGCAGTGACGTTCAGGATGCCGTTGGCGTCGATATCGAATGTAACTTCCACTTGCGGGATGCCGCGCGGCGCAGGCGGGATACCGTCGAGCCGGAACCGTCCAAGCGACATGTTGTCGTTTGCCATCGGGCGTTCGCCTTGCAGGATGTGAATGTCCACAGCAGTCTGGTTGTCCGCGGCGGTGGAATAAGTTTCGGTCTTGCGGACGGGGATGGTTGTGTTGCGCTCGATCATCTTGGTCATCACACTGCCCATCGTTTCGACGCCCAACGAAAGCGGGGTCACGTCGAGCAACAAAATGTCCTTCACTTCGCCGCCAAGCACGCCGCCTTGAATCGCCGCGCCGACCGCGACCACTTCATCGGGGTTCACACCTTTGTTCGGTTCTTTTCCGTTCGCCAGCTTGCGGACCAGATCCTGCACCATCGGCATACGGGTGGAACCGCCGACCAAAACGACCTCATCCAATTTATCCGCCGATAAGCCTGCATCCTTCAACGCGGCTTCGAACGGATGCCGGCAACGCGCGAGCAAGTCTTCGGTCATCTGCTCGAACTTCGCGCGGCTTAATTTCAATTGCAGGTGCTTTGGACCCGACGCGTCCGCCGTGATGTACGGCAGGTTGATCTCGGTTTCCATCATCGTGGAAAGTTCGATCTTCGCCTTTTCTGCAGCTTCGCGCAAACGTTGTAACGCCGGGCGGTCGTTGCGCAGGTCAATGCCTTGCTCGCGCTTGAATTCATCCGCCGCCCAGTTGACGATCTTCTGATCCCAGTCATCGCCGCCGAGGTGAGTGTCGCCGTTGGTGGCTTTCACTTCGATCACGCCTTCGCCCACTTCCAGCACCGACACGTCGAACGTGCCGCCGCCCAAGTCGAAGACGAGAATCGTTTCATCCTTCTTCTTATCGAGTCCGTAGGCGAGCGCGGACGCGGTGGGTTCGTTGATGATGCGCATCACTTCCAGACCCGCGATCTTGCCCGCGTCCTTCGTGGCTTGACGCTGGCTGTCGTTGAAATACGCGGGGACAGTGATCACCGCCTGCGTGACCGGCTGACCCAAATACGCTTCGGCATCGGACTTCAACTTGCCCAGCACCATCGCTGAAATTTCCTGCGGGGAATATTCGCGGTTCGTGATCGGAATCTTCACACGCACATCGTCCGAAGCGCCCTTCACGACTTGGTAAGAAACCATCTTGCGTTCCACTTCGGTTTCTTCGAAGTGACGCCCGATGAACCGCTTGATCGAATAGATCGTATTTTCGGGATTCACCACTGCCTGCCGCTTCGCCGTCTGACCGACGAGTCGTTCGCCGTTCTTGTTGAACGCCACCACCGACGGGCAGAGCCGCCCGCCTTCCGCAGTCGATATGACGGTCGGCGTACCGCCTTCCATCACGGAAACAACAGAGTTGGTCGTGCCGAGGTCAATGCCAATGATTTTGCCCATGAGAATCTCCTTACATGATACAGGTCAATGCGAATTCCTCGCATTGACGGGATTGAGTATTTTCAATGCTGACATCTTAATC
This sequence comes from uncultured Anaerolinea sp., assembly GCA_964591425.1. Classification (GTDB taxonomy): domain Bacteria; phylum Chloroflexota; class Anaerolineae; order Anaerolineales; family Villigracilaceae; genus Defluviilinea. The sequence goes on along the minus strand of CAZQES010000084.1, from coordinate 7,523 downwards.
GGTTTGTACAAGAAAACTGTTAACACGGTATAGAAATTAGATTGGATTTACCTGCCCCACCTTGCCTCCCCCATCCCGCGCTTCGCGGGATGGGGGAGGTGTCACGCAGTGACGATTGGGTCAAGGCTCACTCACCTTTACCCAATCGAACGCGGCGATGATGGGAACATTCTCAAAGGAAGAAGTCGCAATTCCAACTTTGCCCTCTTCGAGCTGGAAGCGTTCCACATCCACGCGGCGGAGCACGGTATCGTTTACAAATAATGTAAGGATGTCCGCCTCGCAGAGGAGTCCGATCGTTTGAGTCGACCCGCTGGGTTGAATCAAAGTGGATGAGCCGTCGTCGGTGACGGGGAGATATTCGGCAACACCGACGCTCAACCACTTGCCGTACAGAATGTTGTACATCCCATCCGTGGATACGTTGAATTCAAACCAACCCTGTTCATCGCCGTAACGGCAGACCAAGCCAGCCGAGGCAGGCGTGCCAGCTATGTTTTGAAATTGCGTATCGATGCGAACATCGGCATACTCTTCCGGTCCATAGAGGGCGTAGAGCCAGGTGAACGGAGAGTCCATTTGGAGGAGGAGCGAGCCGTTGGCGGTGTTGACCGCCGGGACCGATTCGTTGCCCGCTTGTAAAACCACCCAGCCCGCGAGAGAGGCGTCAAACTCGTTGGTGAAAAAACGCGGGAGCGCGGTCGGTGGAGGCTCGAAGGTTGAGGTCGGTTCGGGGGTTGGGGTATCAGGCAAAAAGGTGGGAAGAGGCGTTGACGTCGGGAAGAGCGAAATCGCGGGGGTGGGAGTCCCAGTCACACTCTGGCACGCAGTGATGAAGAGGAGACATCCAAGCAGAAGTTTTTTCATCCGCTTTTTATAACACAAATGCCCGGCTTGAAGGCTGGGCATTTGCATCGGAAATCGTTTCGATTCTAATCGCAAAGAGGGACACCTATAAAACAGGGCCATTGATCCACGATCAAGCCGACAAAACCGGCCGCGAAGAGGAACAAAATCACCACGACAATGATCAAGTGAATGGGATGCGCGAACAGACTGCCACCAGCCCGCAGGGTGCGGGCGATCGGTCCACCGGCGATGACTCCTGCCGCGATTGGGATTGAAAATAGGGCAAGGGCAATGAACTGGCTGGGAACTCGAACCCCGAATGCATAAACATATTCGGTGTTTAATCCTCCTAGAGGTTCCCGTCCGAGTGAAGATAACAACGAGGGTACTGCGACGATAAGGATAAGCACCACGCTGATTATTAAAGCCGACCTGGGATATGCGAGGAGCGTGTTTCTTTGCGCAGGGATCGAATTTGTAGTCTCTTGTTTGCCAACCCATCTGCCTAGCACGATTGGCAATAGGATAAGGCTGACGGCGAACAAGTTAAGCCACATGACGAAAAACAACATGAAAGGGAAATCCTCATTGAAATTTCGCCTGTTCACCACCTCCATGATGATGAAGGGAAGGATGAAGAGAAAGCTTATGAGTGTTGACAATCCGAAGGATTTAAATGTGGTTAGCATAACAGCTCCCGGAGATATGAGCAAAAGGTGCTCTCTAAAAATTCCCATGACAGTTTCGATGAACGTCCAGAGAACGAAACCAAACAACGCTTGATCAGTTTGTCGTCTCTCATTGCAAAGGTCATGGAACGTCTGCTCCATGGACTCGGCAAGTTGTTCCCTGAATCCAATTGGATAGAAGTTTAATAACCTTCTGTAAAGCGTGCGAACCCTGCTTCGATCAAATCCCATACGTTTTTGGATAGAGTTTTCTTTCCTGCGCCAACGAGACGAGGCTGTCAAATCGTTCAAGTTCTGCGGCAAGTGTTTGCGCGCCGAGGCCCGTGATCTGATAATAGATGCGGCGCTCATCGTCCATTTCGGGGTCAATACGCCTGTCGCTTTCTTTCACCAATCCGGCATCGAGCATCCGTTTGAGCGAGCCATAGAGCGTACCGGCTCCCATTTTTACTTTTCCTCCAGAGTCTGCTTCAACCTGCTTCATAATGCCGTAGCCATGACGCTCCCCAGTGGAGAGCGCCAGCAAGATGTGAAAGACGGCAGGGGTCAGTGGTGTGATGGGAGGTGTAGTAGCCACATTGACAACTATATCCGCGACGGATATAGTTGTCAAGATGAAAATTAAAACAGATAGACCAGCAGTTGAACTGCTGGTCTATCTGTTGTGTGGAGATGCCGGGAATTGAACCCGGGTCCGAAAGACTCGACCCTCGGAAATCTACGAGCGTAGCCCACCGATGATAGTCATCACAGGGATCTCGGCGGGCGGGTAACCCTGTGACCATCTGCTTGTCTTTCGCGCAATTAGCAGAATCATGCGCGGCACTCACACCATTGTTTCGCCCGGTCCGTCACCGGGTGGAGGACGGCTCCGGCGGACGTGGCGCCCTAAGGCACCAACCGTTATGGTCTCATCGCTTACGCGGCGAGGGGCATAGCGGCGTAGGAAGTGCGATTGGCACTTGATTGTTTGCGCTGAGTTTACGAGTTCGGCGCCTCTCGGCTCGCATTCCGGGACCAGCCTCTCTCGTCGAAGCCTGTCATCCCCGCGGAGCAAATTATCAAACTGCTCAACGATGCGTTTTCATTATAGCATACTTGCAGGCGCGGCTTTCCGCTTGCCCTCAAGACTGCTTTATGCTAGACTGTACTTCATTATCTCACGGTATACCACAACATGAGCGAAAAAATCCTCATCATTGACGATGACCTCGACACCCTGAGGCTGGTCGGACTGATGCTCCAACGTCAAGGCTATCAGATCAGCGCGGCAACCAACGGGCAACAAGGGTTGGATAAAGCGTTCGATGAAGACCCGGATCTGATCCTGCTCGACATCATGATGCCCGATATGGACGGATATGAAGTGACGCGGCGACTGCGCTCGAATCCATCCACTACGGAAACACCCATCCTGATGTTCACTGCAAAAACACAGATGAACGACAAAGTGATCGGCTTCGAGGTGGGCGCGAACGATTACCTGACAAAACCCACGCATCCCTCCGAACTTCAAGCGCGCGTCAAAGCGCTGCTTGCGCGTTCCAGTGAGAAAAAAGGCGAAGGCACATCCGCAAAAAATGACGGCAACGGCTTTGTGATCGGCGTCATCAGCGCCCGCGGCGGACTCGGCGCGACAACCGTGGCGCTCAATGTGGCGGCTGGGTTGCACGCCCGTACCAAAAGCGAAGTGATCGTCGCGGAGACCCTCCCCGGGCGCGGCGCGCTCGCGCTCGAACTCGGCCTCACAGCCTCGCGCGGCTTGGCAGACCTGCTCAGCCAGGCCAAATTGACGGACATTACCCGTGATACCCTCCGTGAATTGCTCCAACATCACGCCTCGGGCATTAAAGTGTTACTCGCCTCCGACCGTCCGCGCGATATGCATCTCGTCAGCCAAAGCGCTAATTACGAAGCGATCGCCACCAAACTCGCAGGGTTGGCGCGCTTCACCCTGCTCGACCTCGGCGCCGGCTTGCAACCTTTCACACAAGTGATCCTCCCCCATTGCGATGCGATCCTGGTGATCCTCGAAGGCAACCCCAACACCATCATCAACGCCAAGGCGTTGATCGAGGATATTCATTCCTTTGGCGTGAATATGAAGAACATCAGCCCCGTGTTGAACAACCGCATCCGTTCCGATACCCAGCTCCCCACCAGCCAGGTACAGTCAAAACTCGGGCATGAGATCGTCACCACGCTCACCCCTGCCCCGGAACTTTTCATGCAAGCCACGCGCCTGCAAACCCCGGCTGTGTTATGCCAGCCCGATAGCCTCACCGCGCGACAATTCAGCAAACTGGTGGACTTCGTCGTCGAGCGGGAGGCAATGCCTCGATGAACCCCACTCCCGCAACGGCAACTGCGCTTGATGCTTTGCGTGCGGCAGAGTTATTCCGCAAAGCCAGGCGCGTTGTTGTATTAACGGGAGCCGGCATCTCCACCCCGTCGGGCATCCCGGACTTCCGCTCGGAGGGAACAGGCTTATGGTCCCACGATGAACCGTTGGAAGCCGCGTCGCTCAACACCTTCCGCACGTCGCCTGAAAAATTTTTCCAATGGTTTCGCCCGCTCGCCGGACAAATTTTCAACGCGCAACCCAACGCCGCGCATCTCGCGCTCGCCGACCTCGAAAAGAACGGCATGACCGTCAGCATTGCAACACAAAACATTGACGGACTGCATCAAAAAGCGGGGTCGACAAAAGTGCTCGAACTGCACGGCACGATTCGCACGCTCTCCTGCACGCAGTGCTTCAAACAATACGAGGCGTCGCCGTTCTTAAAGGCGTATATCGAAGATGGAACGATCCCATTATGCGCAAAGTGTAACGGCATCCTCAAACCCGATGTGATATTGTTCGGCGAACAATTGCCCCAAGCGGCATGGAACGAAGCCCAGCGCGAAACGCGTCAGGCGGACTTGATGCTGGTCGCCGGTTCCTCACTGGAGGTCCTGCCTGTGGCGGGGCTTCCGATGCAAGCCCTCGACCGCGGCGTGCATCTCATTGTGATCAATAACACGCCTACCTATATCAATGTCCGGGCAGATGTTGTCCTCATGGACGATGTGGCAACCATCCTACCGGAGATCATCCAACGAGCGATTCATGGCTGAGATCAAAACCCAAACTCTCGGAAGTTACCTGCGGCTGATCGAAATCTCGCGCGATCTTGCCTCCACCCTCGACCTTGATACCCTGCTGGACGACATCGTGCGCGCTTCCGCGGATATCACCTATGCCGAAGCCGCTTCGATCCTTTTGTACGACGATACCGCGCGGCAGTTATACTTCCAGGTTGCCACCAACATCGACGAGCCGACCATGCGCGGACTGGTGATCCCGCTCGAAAAAAGTATCGCTGGCTGGATCGTGACAAACCGCAAGTCCGTACGCATCGAAGACGCTCATAAAGACGAGCGATTCTTCAGCGACGTGGAACAGATGATCGGCTACTCGACCAAGTCCCTGTTGGGGATTCCGCTGATCACAAAGAATAAAGTGGTGGGCGTTCTTGAAGTGGTGAATAAAAAACGGGGCAAATTCACCGATCCCGATGAATCCATGCTCACCGTGCTGGGTGCGCAGGCGGCGGTGGCGATCGAGAACGCGCGCTTGTTCCAGCAATCGGACTTAATTCAGGAATTCGTGCACGAACTCCGCACACCGCTGGCATCGTTGAGCACAGCCACATATCTATTGCTTCGACCTGAAATGTCGCGCGAGCAACGCGACCAGATCGTCAACAACATTCACAATGAAACCTTGCGGTTGAACTCGCTTGCCTCTTCGTTCCTCGATTTGGCACGCCTGGAGTCGGGACGTGTGCAATTCCGCAAGACGCGTTTCAGCGCGGCAGACCTGTTCTACGAAGTGCGCGATGTGATGATGACCAAGGCTCAAGAGACGAACGTGCAGATCCGCGTGGATGTTCCGAACGACATGCCGCTCATGGAAGCCGACCGCGACAAGATCAAACAGGTCCTGCTCAACCTCGTCAGCAACGCCCTAAAATACAACCGCCCCAACGGTTCCGTCATCATCACCGGCAATTTTACCGATGCCGAACTTTCACTAGGCGTGCAGGATACCGGCGTGGGCATCCCGGAAGAATCCGTTCCCCACCTCTTCGAAAAATTCTATCGCGTGCGCGAACACGAGAACAAAGCCACCGGCACCGGGTTGGGGCTTTCGATCTGCAAGCAGATCATTCAGGGGCACAATGGACGGATCGAAGTGAAAAGCAAAATGGGCGTCGGCACCTCGTTCACCGTGTACCTCCCCCGCGCGCAACGATCACACCCGCACGAATAACCGATCAGGGCGTCAACAACACTTTGAGCGTGCCCGCTTGCGCGGCGCGCTCGAATGCTTTTAATGCATCGTCCAATGAAAATTCGTCGTCGATCAACACGGTCGGGTCGACTTGTTTGGATTCCATCAATCGCAAGGCAGGCTCGAAAGGACCGCAACGCGATCCGATGATATTGACCTCATCCACCACGATAGATGAAAAGTTGACGTTCATCTCACCCTTGTAAGTGGACTTCAACACCAGCGTCCCGCGCGGACGGATAGCCTGCCTCGCCAGCGTGAAGCCGCTCGGCGACCCGGTCGCCTCCACCACCACATCCCACCTCCAACGTTGAACATCTTCTTCGTCGATGACGCGGATCCCGCGCGCCTGCAACAATTCCTGTTGACGCGCGTGACGCGCAACGACGCGCAGGTCGCAGCCCGTGAGGGCAAGCGTCTGGGCGATGAGTTGCCCGAGCCGCCCCGCGCCGACGAGCAGGACGCGGTCATTGGGTTTGATATTGACCTGCTCCTGAATTTCAAGGGCGGCGGCGATGGGTTCGGCGAACACAGCCAACTCGTCCGAAACAGAATCGGGGACTTTGTGTAAATTTGCAATGGGCAATCGAGTAAATTCGGCGAACGTCCCGTCGCGGTTGACGATTCCCAGCACGGTTCGATTCTCGCAATGCGTTGGGCGTCCGTTCAGGCATTGTTCGCATTGACCGCACACCGCGTTGATCTCGCCCACCACGCGCTCACCTACCCGCAAAGACTCCCCTCTCCCTTCGGGAGAGGGGCCGGGGGTGAGGGCAACTACTTCACCCACGAACTCATGCCCAAGCACTCCCGTGTATGGATAATATCCCTTCACCAATTCGAGGTCGGTACTGCAGATCCCCGCTTTGCGGATTTTCACCAACGCCTCATTCGGTTTTTGAGGCTGGGGAATCTCGCGCAGTTCGATCTTGTTGTTTTCGAGCCACACAGCTTTCATCTTACTCATCCGCCACCGCCCAACCATCGCGCCCATTGTTCTTCGCCTGATACAACGCCATGTCGGCGCGGTGGAGCAATTGCTCCCACGATTCCTGCCCGATTTTAAATTGCGCGATGCCAATGCTGATCGTAATGGATAAAACATGGTCGTTGGAAGCCACTTGAAATCCGCGCAGGTGCTGGCACAACCGCGTTGCCTGTTCCACGGCGGCGTTCGCTTCGCTGTTGGGTAACACGATCAAAAATTCCTCGCCGCCGTACCGCCCGATCGTATCGGGGTGGCGGATCTGTTCCCTCAGTTGCGCGGCAATCGAACGGAGCGCTTCATCCCCGACGGCATGTCCGAACGAATCGTTGATATTCTTGAAATGGTCGATATCCACGATCGAAACAGAGAGCGGCGTGCTATAGCGCGCCGAGCGAATGACCTCCTCCTGCAAGTCCACGATGATCTTGCGGCGGTTCGGCAGGAACGTCAACACGTCGGTATACGTGATCTCGTGCGCCTGTGCCAGCACCGCCTTTAGTTCGATCTCCTTGATCTCGAGCGCGCGCTTCGCCTTGCTCAACTCGGCTTCCAGTTGACCGGATGCCTCCAGAAGTTTTTTGTATTTCTCAGAAAGGCTTTCTTCGTTACCTTGCACCGCGCCTCCCAAATTGACGTTCGAGCAGGTCGACAGAAAGAT
>CAZQES010000083.1:0-16633 GCA_964591425.1 uncultured Anaerolinea sp. | reverse complement strand
TTCTTCCCCGAGCCGCATGGGCAGGCTGCGTTGCGCGCGACTTTGCCCCATGTCGAAGTTTGCTCGCGTCTCTGGCGAGTTCCAACAACCGTTCGCCGCTCTCCGTGATGGATTTTTCAACGTGTGCAAACTCAACGGTGACGCGCTCCCGCCTCTCTTCGACGGGGAGGGTGAGAAGCCGTAGGTAGCCGTACTGCGCCGACACGAGATGGAGAAGCGTGTTTCGAATGCTCCCCTCCGTAGCGGACTGGGGCGGCGCGTCCAGTTGTTCATCCGTCAACGCGGCACATGCTTCCACGATCTGTTGGTTTGCCCAGTTGTTGTGCTCGAATAGTTTTGCAAGAATATTTTCAGCCATTTTCTTATTCCATTGGGTTCATCAATTGGAAGTAGTTGCCGTCGGGGTCAGCCAGCGTGGCGATCCAACCCTGTCCCATTTCGTACGGCTCGTGGACGCTGGTCGCGCCGAGGGATTTGATGCGTTCAAATTCGAGTTTGACGTCGGGCGTTTCAAAGTTGATCATCACGCGCCCCGGATCTTTCGCTTTGCCGCCCATTTCGGAGTGGTTCAAAATTCCCATGAACCCACTGCCTACCTGCCAACCCCAAAAACCATTTTCTGAATCGTTCATGTCCGCGGGCTTGCCGAACACGCTTTCGTAGAAAGCCACCATTTCTTTGGGCTGTTTCGTTCCGAGCATGACCGAATTTAGATTTAACACGTCACACATCCTTTCTCGTTCGAGGGGGAATGATTATCATTGATGTATTGTAGGACACAGATACCGGTTTGACAAGATTGAAATCGAGAGTCGACTATCGTTGACGATTCAGACTTAATCTTGCAAAACGCAAAAGTAATATAGAGTAAACCTGATGGAACCCCAACAGCGCGCGAAAACCGAGATCGAGAGATGTCGCTCCAGTTTTTGGCACAACGGCTGAGCCGAAATACAGCTGTGTTTTTGCACGGTCGCCCTTCGACATGAACCACGAACGGGTGCGGCTGAGAAAATCGCACATCAACAATTCGTTTTCGGTGCGGGCTTCCACTGTCCACGCGGCGAATTTCTCGATTTTGCCGTCGGCTACCATTCTCGCCTGAGCGTCTGTCGAGGGTTTTGACACGGTCAAAAGGACCAATCTCTCCAATTTGAAGAGAGACGTTGTGTAAAATGCAAAAACAAATTCGGGGAAGGATACTGCGCGGGGAATCTCGGTCACGTAGCAATCAGTGTATGCGCCAGTGACCGAAGAATATTTCTTCAACATCGTGTCCGCTGGGACGGGGATTTTCTGAATCGAGATCATGCCTGCTCCGTTCGTGGGATAATGTCCCTTATGATACTCGTAACGGGCGCAAGCGGTAAATCGGGCAAAGCGATCATCAAAACGGTTTCAAAAGTTGAGGAAGTTTGTGCGTTCGTTCATCGCGAAGAACAAATCACTGTTTTGAGATCGTTAGGCGCGGAGAAGGTGGTCGTTGGGGATCTCCATGATGAATCGGCCATTCGTTCCGCACTGCAAGGAGTGCGGGCGATCTATCACATTTGCCCGAACATGAGTCCCGATGAAGTTGTAATTGGAAATTTGGTGATGGAAGCGGCTCAACAGGCAGGCGTGGAGCATTTCGTCTATCATTCCGTCCTTCACCCGCAGATCGAAATGATGAATCATCACTGGCAAAAGATGCGCGTTGAAGAAAGACTTTTCGAGTCAGGGATTCCTTTCACGGTCCTGCAACCCGCGCCGTACATGCAAAATTTGCTGGCGGGGTGGAAGACCATCGTCGAGGAAGGTATTTTACGTGTGCCGTATTCTGTCCACGCGAAATTCAGTTTCCTTGACCTCGAAGACCTCGCCGAAGCCGCGCGAATCGCCTTGACTGAGCCGGGTCACGTCAACGCGGTGTATGAACTGGCGGGTACGAATCCCACGTCCCATGCGGAAGTGGCGGAGATTTTTGGACGTGTGTTGAATCGCGAAGTCCGTGCTGAGGAGCAAGAGATCGGAGACTGGAGACAGCGGGTAAGTGGGATCAGCGAATACGCGTTTGAAAATTTAGTGAAGATGTTCGAGTTTTACGATCAGTGGGGACTAACGGGGAACCCAAATGTGTTGAAGTGGATTTTAAACCGCGAGCCAACATCATTAGCAACATTCGTTGAGAGAAGCATGAAGGAGCAATGAACCAGATTAAGGCGACTTCCCTCACTTCAGCTGTCAACGATTGGATGGCGAACTCACATCATCCGCGAATTCTGCACATTTTCGACCGCGCTTGCAACTTGATCAACGAACGCAGGAAAATACTCTCCATCGTCACGACAGATATTGGAAACGGTCCGTTTAATCTCGTGGTTAAAACTGATATTCTTTTTACTGGGCCTCTCAGCATCGAGTCGGCAGTCTCTGTTTCCGCCGATGACATTACCCTCGGCAGTCTCAACATCCCCACCGCGGAAGCAAAACTCTGGAACGCACAACCCGATTGGGATTTGTTACACACTGAGCACGATAACATTCGTGGGCAATTGATGAAATTACCAATTACCAATTACTCTCCCTCAATCCTCCAATCCTCCAATTCTCTTGCATCCTCTCTCGCAAACGCAGACCTTCCATCGTCCCTCCTTGCCGCTAAACAACTCGCCGGTTTGGGACTGGGACTTACCCCCTCCGGTGATGATTTCCTCATAGGCGCGCTCCACGCCGCGTGGATTATTCATCCGCGGGAAGTGGTAAGCGGTCTCGCGCAGGGTATGGCTGAATCTGCCGCCCCGTTGACCACGTCACTTTCCGCGGCGTGGCTGAGGTCCGCGGGGAGAGGCGCAGCAGGGGAGTTGTGGCATCAGTTTTTCGACGCGCTGATTTCGGGAGATGAAATCGAAATCCAGAAAAGGATGAAGGATATTCTTGCTGTAGGGGAAACTTCAGGAGCCGACGCGCTGGCAGGGTTTATAGGCGTGTTTTCTCAGAGTACAGCGAGCGCATCATAGAGATAGATCGCGGCGAACGGCAGGACGCCGAGGACGAATCCGGTCAGCCCTGCACCGACACTTCCGCTTATCCAATGGAACAGTGTGGCTTCGCTCCTGTAGCGCATTGCGAGGTATGTGCTGACGACTCCGCCGACAATTCCCGATATTGGTCCCGCAACCAGAGCGATGGGGGAGCATATGAACATTGCAACCAGAGTGGCGCCGGCACCGGCTATCACATTTGTTTCACTATTATTTGCATTTGCTTGAAAGTCTAGATATATGGCTGGAACCCAGATGCCTGCCAGATTTGTGACCAGCCCAATGATCGCCGTGAGGATCAAAAACATTCCCACATAAATTGGCGTGCTGAAGGAGTTCGTTGTTAATAGTTTTTCCATCTCTATCTCCTTACTTGCCATGAATCATACTGAATGGGCAGATGGTTGAAACACCAAAAGCCAACGCACTGGCGGGATTGGTAGGCGTGTTTCGGTGTGTTCGTAAAGTTCAGGGTACCCACGTGAATTTCTGGCGCTTACTCGATCAAAGATTTTACTCTTTGCAAAACTTTTTTCATGGTTTCTTCCGGCAGGGAACAGGCTTTCTCGGCATTGCGCGCTTTCCAGTCAAAACTCTTAACTTGATCGGAAAGGATAACACCGCTCACCGGCAACCCATCAGGGATCGAGACTTCAAATGGATAGCCCTTAACTTGAGTGGTGATCGGGCAGAGAATCGCCAACCCTACTTTCCCGTTGTAGGCTTTGGGAGATAACACAACGGCGGGGCGGTGACCGGCTTGTTCGTGTCCCGCCTGCGGATTAAACGCGATCCAAACAACATCGCCGCGATCGGGGATATATGTCATCTCACCACGTTTCGTTTCCGACCGGCGCGTCTGTCTCCACTGCGGTGTGCAGGTTCTTTTTGGTTACTTTGGAAAGCAGTTCGTCGAGCGTGATCGTTTCCTCTTTGGCAGGCTGAATAACCAGTTTGCCATCTTCCAGCGTCATCTCAACATCGGTGCGATATTCCAGCCCTACTTCCTTGATAAAGGATTTGGGAATCCGCACGGCGTAACTGTTACCCCATTTCTGGACGGTTGTTTTCATGAGAAAATCTCCTGTATCTACAATGATGATACAGGAGATTCGGGGATTTGGCAAGACAGGCACGCCCGCTCACTCGCCCGCGCCCTTCGCCTGTCCAGGTTCCTTGGAGGATGTCAAATACTAGATTCTCCATATACGGATGACATCCGAATTTGAGATCAAGTAGTCGCCATCTGGGCTAAAGACTACATTTGACACATCGGTAATATCCACAAATCTTTTCTTTTCCTCTCCAGTGCTCAGATCCCAGAGGACTAACGTTGATCCGCCTGATGCCAAGTATCGTCCATCAGGGCTGAATGCAATACTATCAACCTGCCCTATCTTATTGTGCATGATTAGACGGAAAGTCGGAGATTTCAAAAAATTTCTCTCAGTCAATTCCCATATGTTCCAACCGTTTTCTGATCCGACTGCTAGGTAAAGCCCATCTTTGCGGAAGGCCACACTCTTTACTTTCACACTGGATAAACTTAGCACTTGGCGTCCACTAGGTATGCTCCAAAACCCAACACCAAAGTCATTCCCGGTTACTAGATACTTATTATCATTGGAAAAAGTAATACCAGATATTTTGTCGTATACTTTTAGATGTTTTGATGTATTCCACTGTTCTACCCATTTCCAGTTCTTTGTTTCCAATAACCCTACGAATGTATGAAATCCTACTACACAGGCTAAGTAAGTTCCGTCCAGGTTAAATGATAAAAATGTGGTCTCTGCAAATGGAACATTGGCAACAAGAACCTTAGTTCTCACATCATAGACTTGTATCATATAGTCTAATACACCCTTTTTTGAATTATAAATCGAGCCACCAAAAGCAAGCATATGCCCATCCGAACTGAAAGCTAGGGATTTAACATACTCCACTCCAGAGCAATGCCAAACCTGTTTCCCATTTGAAATATCTATTAGATCTACCCCCTCCCTATTTCCGACTGCTAAGTGTATCCCATTGGGACTTAACGCGATTGCATCTGCTCTTCCCATTTCTAAATCCATTTTGGCAATCTCAGTTCGATGAAGAATGTTCCAGTAACGAACACTTTTGTTTGCACCAACAACCAAGAGCTTCCCTGTTTGATCAAAATCCAAGCTTGCAGGAATCCCTCGAAATGGATCTTCGCTAAAACGTTCATACAATGATTGTAGTTTTTCGGCGGAGCCAAGATTACAGAAGAAGGTGGACATGGGAGTTCCTAGCGCCAGCCTCTTTCCATGAGGGCTAAACGCTACGCTACGGCGTAGCCAGAGATCACTACCTCCATAAGAAGCAGTGTTAATCTGATATAGCAATCGTTGAGGATATCGCCCCCATTCAAGTCGCCATATCCACAGGATTTCACGATTATCTGCAAGTGCCACAAGTTTGTTGTCAGGGCTAAATGCAATAGCGGATATTATGGAACGATGAGTTAACTCTCTCGATTCGATGCCGAATATGCAAGAACTATCGCTCAAACTCCTGTCCTCAACTTTCCATATACGTGCCAAGTCCCAATAGCCATCATACCCTATCGCAAGATATTGACCATCAGAACTAAAAGCCAGACTAGATACCTCCCAAACTGACGAATCCATCTCTGCTTGTTGCGAGTACGCATTCTTCTCAGATAGAATACGCCAAAGTCTGATTTTTGGCTTGTTGTAAGTAACTAACATTTCACCATCGGGACTAAGTGCAAAAAGCCGTGACGGATCTTGAATCTGATAGAAATCGGCCTTGCGCCAGACATATATATTTTCACCTGTTCCCATAGCAATATTAGAGCCGTCATCATTAGCAGCCCCATACCATGCGGGACAATCGATTTCCCACATAGGAGTAAGCATATTTCCCTTTATGGCAAATACGCTTGCTCCACCAGTGGTAAAGACCAGCACTTCGTGCTTGGCGAGTGTCTTTACCTTGGTAATAACGCCTCTACCTAAACGTTTTAATTGCCCATTTTCTTTTAGAGAAGCAAGTGTTATGTCGACATTCTTATTCATCATTGAAATAAAATGCGATAGACTAAACTGGTATCACCATTGTGTGATGTCTTATGCTTATGTCTTATTCCCAAAGTCACGAACGATTGCTCGCAACTCAGGCTCAATATGTGTGTCTGCTAGCCGATATTTCCTCCATTCGCTCTCGTTCTTTAATAAATGTTCTGCTTTTTTTACTGTTGAATAAACTAACTGTTTCTCCCATGATGATGACGGCGAACATTCATATAAGACATCATAAGCAGTTTCAGATGCCATCCAAAGGGCTCGGGCGCGCTGGTCTGGTACCTCATCGAAATTAAGATCCCCTTGAATCAGATTCTCGTATTGTGGATTAAGTCCACCCATCAATTGGTTGATTGGGTCAAGGCTGGGTAAGCCGTAATGTCGTGCTATAACACTGAAACCCATAATACTGTCTCCCCCTGGCCAATACATAACTAGAATATGTGCGATGGGTAATAGGATTGATGGACTATAGGCGCACAACACTTGGTAGTGCATGAACTGGCTTTTTTTCCATTCCGTGATTTCCCCCCAAATTCTATGCGCGTCCTGTTCTCTAACACCCATGCATGAGGAAATATAGCGGGGTATCCAATTCGTAATAGCGTTCATATTTCGCTCCTCACGAAAGAAATTACAAAGCCAACGAAATCAGGATAAGAATAGGAATTAAATCTTGTTTAGTAGCTCTTCATACTGGGCGAGCATTTCCAATGTGGTTTGGTCTCCTGCGTGTTGTTCCTTGGCTATTGGAAGATGTCGAAGCGCAAGGCTTTTTGCTTGAGCAATAAGAATACTGGAGTATTCGCCACCTTCAGCTCTTGTCGTTTCTGCTAAAAGTGCCTTTGCCGCGACCTTGAAATAGAAATCCCCAAGAGCGTCACCGACGTTATCAAGTCTTAGGCATTCTGAGTAAAGTTTATATTCGCCTTCTTTCATCGCCTGACCAATCATTAGTTCCAACTCGCTACCGTAGTACCGTCCCGCCAATTGAAGCAAGTAGCCGTTTAATTGTGATTGATTGGCGGCAATGAAAATTGAGTAGGCAAAGAGGTAATGAACAACGGAGTTAACATTCGTGTTTTCAGGTAATACGATTGCTCCGAAAAATTGTTGTGCTTTGTCATTGTCTGAGTCAGCCTCCTTCAACGCGTTTTGAGGAATAGATTCTACTGCTTGCTCTAGCGCCTCAGTGAAGTCAACGCTGCGTGTCACCAAAGTATTGCAAAGCGAGAAATGTTCACGACCAACTTGTTCGGGGGATTTGTTGCCGAAGAATGGCATTTGAATCTCCTCCTTTGTGAGGGTTATAGACGGTACTTCGGTAACGGCAAACCCTTCCGTATCTCATCCGATGATACTCTTCCTTTTCCACCGCACATACCACAAACTGGAGGAGGAGGGGGTTGACTTTCACTACCGACTGGCCCATCTCCGCACATCGGGCAAAAATTATAATAATACTTGCGTTGGCCAGGGACCCAATATGCGTTTGGTGCCTTGCAATACCCCTTTCCATTGCAATGAGCGCATTCGTACCACCTTATTTCGCCATCATTACTAGCCATATTTCTCCTTTCTTGCCCTTGTGGAGAGCACATGCCATGGCCATAAATTAAATGCAATGAATTATTATAGCACTATATCAAGCGAACGGAAAAGGCCCCAAGGATATCGCTCCTCGAGGCTTTATTGTTTCGCTGAACATTGGTCACTGATTACTGGTTCAAATCGTACCCCTCAGGCAACCAGCCTTGCGTTGAGCTTGTCGAAACGAACACAGCACCAACTCTCTCGCCGCCTTGACCTCGTCCATCCTGCCTCATCGAGTCTATTTCACAATTCCGCGGTCATCCAGAAATTCAACAGGGTTCTTGTCTTTGCCGTGTTCCCACATCAGCGAAAAGAACCAGATACCGCTTTCACCGATCCAGAAATCGGCGGGGGTGAAGGTCATTTTCGAGTCTTCGGGCTTCTTGTCGCTTTCGGGAGTGTATTCCGCGTGCCAGCCGAAGATTTCCCCTTGCCAATATTTGCCAATAGAATGAAGATGGTTTGCGAATGCCTTCACTTCTTTCAGGTCAGGGACTGAAAGTGGAAGGATGGGTTCGTAACCCGCGTGCGCAGGAATTTTTGCTTTAACCGTTAACATGCTTGCTTTCGATGGAAATATTATAGCACTCCTGCCAGGCGAATCAAAAAGCCTCAGAGCTTTCATCTCCGAGGCTTCACTGCTCACTGATTACTGTTCACTTTTCACTGACTCGTATCATACCCCTCCGGCAACCAGCAACACAGCACCAACTCCCTCGCCGCTTTGACCTCGTCCATCCTGCCAAACTGCGTATTATTCGGCGCGGACTTGACGATTTCAGCGTTGATCTTGGCTTCCTCCGCGATCTTGATCAGCGCGTCGGCGAACGCATCAAGCGTGTCTTTGTTTTCGGTTTCCGTCGGCTCGATCATCAACGCTTCGTGGACGATGAGCGGGAAGTAGTTCGTGGGCGGGTGGAAGTTGTAGTCCATCAGGCGCTTGGAGATGTCCAGCGCGCGCACGTCACTGCCTTCAAATTGACCTTCCATCACGAACTCGTGCATGCAGATTCGATCAAACGGGATGTGATACGTGTCGCGCAATCTCGCTTGCAAATAGTTGGCGTTCAACACGGCGTATTGCGCGATGTCTTTGAGTCCGTCGGGTCCGTGCATGGCGATGTAGGTGAACGAACGGACAAAGCCGCCGCCGAAATGTCCGTGGAAGGCTTTCATGCGCCCGATCGTTTTCGCAGGTTTGACGAATCCATACAGCGGAGGCACGTCATCGTCACCATCTTCGACGATGCCGACGAGTGGCCCGGGCAAAAAGTCCACGAGATGCGCGGCGACTCCAACGGGACCAACGCCGGGTCCGCCGCCCCCGTGCGGGACCGAAAACGTTTTGTGCAGGTTGAAGTGCATCACGTCGAAGCCCAAGTCGCCGGGGCGAACGATGCCGAGCAACGCGTTCAAGTTTGCGCCGTCGCCGTACATCAAACCGCCGCAGTTATGCACCAACTCGATGACCTTCTCGATATTTTCATCGAACATGCCGAGCGTGTTCGGGTTGGTGAGCATCATGCCGACGACAGTATCGTCGCACGCGGCTTCGAGTGCTTTGAGGTCAACGTTGCCGCGCTCATCGGATGGAATCGTCACCACGGTCATGCCCATCATGCCAACAGACGCGGGGTTCGTCCCATGCGCGGCATCGGGGATAAGCATCTTCGTGCGCTTATCATCGCCGCGTGATTTGTGATAGGCACGCATCATCAATACGCCCGTAAATTCACCGTGCGCGCCTGCGGCGGGTTGCAACGTCACGCCTGCGAAGCCCGCGATTTCTTTCAACCATTCCTGCAATTGATACATCAACGCGAGATTGCCTTGCACGGTCTCTGTTGGTTGTAGTGGATGCGTGAATAAGAAGCCCGGTAATCGGCACACGTCTTCGTTGATCTTCGGGTTGTACTTCATCGTGCATGAGCCGAGCGGATAATATCCGCCGTCCACGCTGTAGTTGAAGGAGGAGAGATGCACGTAATGACGGACAACGTCCACTTCGGCGAGTTCGGGGAGCGGCAGTTCGGAGCGGAGAAGATGTTGAGGAGGCGGTTCAGCCGCAGGGACGTCTGATTCGGGCATCGTCACGCCGACGCGTCCGGGGGAGGATAAGTCGAAGATCGTCGGCTCGACAATTTTCGGAGTCACTTGTTCCATCGCGCTAACCATGCTTCACCTCCGACACGCGAAGCAGTCCTGTGGACAACACTTCGACGAGCGTGTCAATATCTTCTTTTGAATTCATTTCAGTGACGGCAACCAGCAAATGATTTTTGAGCGATGGATAATCCTGACTCAGATCGTATCCGCCGAGGATGCCGTGTTCGAGCAAATGCGCGTTGACTTCACTCGCGGGCTGTGGACATTCCAACACAAACTCGTGGAAGAAAATTTCAGATGAAACTTTATAACCTTTGAGTTTGCTCAATGCGCTCGCGGCGTAATGCGCTTTTTGATAACAAAGATGCGCGACCTGCTTCAATCCGTTTTTGCCGAGCACGCTCAGATAGATCGCCGAGGCGAGCGCGAGCAAACCTTGATTCGTGCAGATGTTCGACGTGGCGCGTTCGCGTTTGATGTGTTGTTCGCGTGAAGTGAGCGTGAGGACGTAGGCGCGTTGACCTTTGTTGTCCACCGTTTCGCCGACGAGACGCCCCGCCATTTTGTGAACCATGTTTTTTCGCGTCGTGAAAAAGCCGACGCTGGGTCCGCCGTACCACATCGGGATGCCCAACGGCTGACCATCGCCCACGACGATGTCCGCGCCCATCTCGCCGGGCGTTTTGAACATGGCGAGCGCCGTCGGATTCGCAACCACGCACATCAGCGCGCCTTTCGTGTGGACGCCTTCGATGAATTTTGTGTAATCGTACACGCGCCCGAAGAAATCGGGATACTGCACGATGACGAGACAAGTATCCTCGCCCACGTGACTGAGCAGGTCGCTGGGATCGCTATCGAGTTCGGCATTCGCTTCATCGCCAACGAGTTGCATGTCCATGCCCTGTGTGTACGTGCGAATCACATCGCGATATTGCGGGTGCACAGTGGGTGAGATGACCACCTTTTTGCGCTTGCCGCGGAATTGGGCGTTTGCCAAATTCACGGCTTCGGCAGTGGCGGTCGCGCCATCGTAGTGCGACGCGTTGGACACATCCATGCCTGTCAATGCCGCCATCAATGATTGATATTCGAAAATGGCTTGCAATGTGCCCTGTGAAATTTCGGGTTGATAGGGTGTGTACGCGGTATAAAATTCGCCACGCCTTAGCATGTGGTCAATGACTGAGGGGATGTAGTGGTGATACATGCCCGCGCCGAGAAAAGAGATCAGGTCGCCGCGCACGTTTTCGTTCGCGTTAGCGATATCGGACAGTTGCTGTAGTGCCTCCATTTCTGTCCACGCGGGAGGCAGGTCAAGTTTGGGGAAGCGATGTTTGGCTGGCACAGCGTCGAACAGATCATCGAGCGATTTGACTCCGATGGTCGCGAGCATTTCATCGCGTTCTTTGGGGGAAGTGGGGATGTAGGTCATATTATTGTCCTCATGTCATTGCGAGGGGCCGGAGGGCGACGTGGCAATCTCGTATTTTTATGCAACTGATTGTTCGATGATGCGTCGAGATTGCCACGACCTGCTTCGCTGGTCTCGCAATGACACTTGTTAGTGACTTCTCTCTTCACAATACTTCTCATACGCAGACGCGTCCATCACATCGCCCTCAGTCGCGCCTTCGATTTGAATCATCCACGCTTCACCGAACGGGTCAGAGTTGATGGATTCAGGTTTGTTGGCAAGGTCCTTGTTCACTGCCGCGACTTTTCCGCTGGCGGGAGCATAAATCTCCGACGAGGCTTTCACCGATTCAACGGAAGCGATTGCCTTACCTGCTGTGATCTCTTCGCCCGCTTCAACGAAGATCTCGATGAAGACAATGTCAGAGAGTTGATTTTGGGCATAGTCCGTGATGCCCACCTTTCCGCTCGCCGGGTCGAACCATTCGTCTGATTTTGCATATTTCAAATTGGCTGGGGTATTCATGTGGTGGATCTCCTTTTGAAGAGTATCGCGACATTCATGTCGCTATTGCATGATTGCGACGTGAAAGTCGCGTTACAGATTTGGCGAATCAAAAAGGCGCACGAAATTCATCGCGCGCCTCTGTAATGTGACCTGAGAGATTAGATTGATAGTTGTTTAGTTTGGTAGTCACTTAGTTTCATAGTTCTTCAACTATCAAACCAACTAACTGCCAAACTATCTAACTAACAAACTTTACACCGTCGGTATCGTACTCGTTTCTTTAGCAGTTGAACTGCTGAAGAACGGACGAACTTTCCAGAGTTTGGTCGGGTACAGGGTCCTTTTGCCTGAGAGTTTCATCTGGTTTCGCCAAATCCAGACTTGCACCTTCGGCGTCCCGCGATTTGCGGGATCTCTTCCCTGTTGCCCGTTCGATTGTGATGTCCATTGTATGATTGAGGGGAGGAGGCGTCAAGGGAAATTGCCTCTTGACATCTTAGAACGCATGTACTAAAATTTTGCATTGACGTATTCCGATATAGGAATATAATAGGATCATGGCGCGAACACCAACGACCTACGATCCATTCAACGCCGTAGCGGAACCCAAACGTCGCCAACTTATTCAGGCGCTGGGCGCGCAGGAACTGTCGGTCAATGCGATCGTTGAATTGTTGAACTGGAATCAGCCGTCGGTGAGCAAACACCTCGGGGTGTTGAAGCAGGTCGGTCTGGTGGAAGAGAGGCGAGTCGGTCGTCAACGACTGTATCGGGTCAACGCCGAACGTCTCAAACCCATTTTCGATTGGGTCACACCGTTCGAGAAATACTGGAGCGAGAGTTTTGAACGCCTTGATGAGGTTCTGGAAGAAGTGAAAAAAGGAGAAACGAAATGACGAAGAAGAAAACGATCATCACTGTCGAACCCGGCAAGCAGGAGTTGTTCATCACAAGGGAATTCGACGCGCCGCGTGAATTGGTTTTCAAAGCGCACACCGATCCGAATCTATACGTGCAATGGTTGGGTCCGCATGGATATGAAATGACTCTTGAAGAATTCGAGCCTGTCAGCGGAGGCAAGTGGAAATTCATTCACAAAGATAAAGACGGCAATGCGTATGGCTTTCACGGAACGTTTCACGAAGTGTCGCTGGAACGGAGCATTCAAACTTTCGAGTTCGATGGAGCCCCCGGGCATGTTTCGCTTGAAACGTTGACGCTCGAAGAACTGCCCAATGGCAGGACGAAACTAACGGCTCATTCCGTCTATCAATCTGTTGCCGACCGTGACGCCATGGTCGAAGCGGGGATGGAGCGCGGCGTCAATGAAGGCTATGAACGCCTTGACGAAATTTTAGCCAAAATGTGAAAGGAGCCACAACATGGCAAAAACCAATTTCCAATCCATTGACGAATACATTGCCGCTTGCCCCGAGCAATCACAAAGTTATGTGCAGAAGATCCGCGAAACGATCCGGGCTGTAGCGCCAAAGGCAAAGGAAAAGATCAGTTATCAGATCGCCTGTTTTGAGTTGAATGGCAAGAATTTGGTGCATTTTGCAGGCTGGAAGGGTCACGTTTCGATGTACCCGATTCCTTCTGGTACAAAAGAGTTCGCGAAAGAAATAGCGAAATATGCCGATGGCAAAGGCACGATCAAATTCCCGCTGGACAAGCCGCTTCCGTTGAAGTTGATCCGTCAGGTGGTGAAATATCGCGTAGCGGATAATTTGAAAACCGCCGGATCAAAATCCTACAAGAGAAAATAAAAGGAGCAATACGATGAAAAAGATAACCCCGTTCTTATGGTTCGATACCCAAGCAGAAGAGGCGATGAACTTTTACGTCTCTCTGTTCAAGAACTCGAAGGCGCTCGGCATCTCGCGCGGACCCGATGGAAAAGCCTTCACGGTCTCGTTCGAGTTGGACGGGCAGGAGTTCATGGGCTTGAACGCGGGACCACAGTTCAAGTTCAACGAGGCGGTTTCGATGTTCGTCAATTGCGAAGATCAAGCCGAAGTGGATTATTTTTGGCACAAACTCGTCGCCGACGGCGGAGAAGAATCCATGTGCGGCTGGTGCAAGGACAAGTTCGGGCTGTGGTGGCAGATCATCCCGAAGCAGTTAGGCGAATTGATGGGTGATCCAAACCCTGCCAAAGCGCAAAGCGTCACACAGGCGATGCTTCAAATGAAGAAGATCGTCGTTGCCGATCTGCAAAAGGCGTATGACGGTGGTTGATGTGATGCAATTCGCCCACTACGCTACTCGTAATTTCTCACGTTCCTGATCCCATAGTTTTGCGAATCGTTCAAAGACATCAGAAATGATTTCCAGTTCTTCCTCCGAATAACTGGAAATCAATTCATCTTGCGCCTTTCTTGCCGATTCAAACCATGACGCGGCTTTTTCGGCGCTGGATTCTGCGGGAGCGATCAGAGTCCCACGGCGGTCATCGGGGTTGGGTCGCCGCTCGATCAAGCCTGCTTTTTCGAGTCGGTCGAGCATGGCGGTTGTCGCGCCAGAAGTGAGACCCGTGTGCCTGGCAAGTTCAGAAGGGGAGGCAACGCCTTTGAGGAATAACAGCCTCAGACATTCCATATCGGTTACGTTGAGTCCAGCCCATTCGCTCACGGCGTTACGGAACAGCGTTAAATTTACGCCATAGTCCCTTACTGCTACGAGGGCTCGATTCTTCAAGTTTGTTTTTTTGGAGTTCGTCATAGTGATGCCCTTGACATTAACTTGATTATAAAGTATCTTTATTATATAACAAAACTTGGAGAATGTAAATAAGGAGATCCCAATGAGTCCAACCAAGAAAACGCAAAAGTCAGCCAAGCGTGCCACTATGAATAACAAGGGACTAACCGCTGAAGAGATAGCCGCTATGAAGGAAACCATCAAAGAGAGGAAACAAGCGGCGAACAAGGAAGAAGCGGAAAAGGCTGTGTTCGCGGCTATTGCGAAAATGAAAGAATCTGACCGTTCCATGGCGAAGCGAATCCATGAAATCGTTAAAACCAATGCGCCAGAACTCGCACCAAGAACCTGGTATGGCATGCCCGCGTATGCCGACGCGGACGGCAAAGTTATTTGTTTCTTTCAAGCGGCGAGTAAATTCAACGTGAGGTATGCGACGTTCGGCTTTCAACCCGAGGCGAAACTTGACGAAGGGAACATGTGGGCGGCTGGTTTTGCTTTGATTAAGCTGACTGCCACTGAAGAGGCAAAGATCGCCGCGCTTGTGAAGAAAGCGGTGAGTGGATAACCGATCTCGATCTTGAGAAAGCCTCACGAGTACAATAGAGATATGGCACAGACTCAATTCCTTGCCCTGTTGCGCGGCATCAACGTTGGCAGTAACAACATCATCAAAATGGCAGACTTGAAAACATGCTTTGAAAGCATGGGTTTGACTGATGTCCTCACCTACATTCAAAGCGGCAATGTGTTATTCAAGTCTGCCGAAACGGATAAAGCCAAACTGACGAAGAAGATCGAAGCAGGGCTTACTGAACGATTCCGTTATGAGGCGCGCCTGGTGGTTGTCACGCATAAGCAACTCAAGCAAACAGTGGAGGAAGCCCCGCGTGGGTTCGGCAAGTCTCCCGATAAATTCAGATACGACGTGATTTTCCTGAAAGAGCCTCTCACTCCGAAAGAAGCGATGAAAAGCGTTCGTGTGAAAGAAAGCGTTGACAACGCGTACGCTGGAAAAGGTGTGTTGTACTTTTCACGCCTCATCAGCAAAGCGACACAAAGTCGCTTGACACGCATCATTGGGATGCCTGTCTATCAAAGTATGACCATCCGCAATTGGAACACGACCACGAAACTGCTGGCGTTGATGGAAAAAGAATGAACCGATGAAGGCAAAGCAATTCATCGAACGCCTGAAAGCGCTGAGTTCCAAACAAGCCGCAAAGGGACACAGTCACCTCGCGGCGGATAGATCCGATGTCATCCTCGGCGTGAAGATGGGACAGGTCTTCGCGCTCGCGAAAGAATTCATGGACATGGAACTCGATGAAGTGGAGAAACTACTCGATAGCGACATCCACGAAGCGCGCGTTGGCGCGGTCAGCATCATGGATTTTCAGGCGCGGAGCAAGAAGACGACCGATGAACGAATGAAGGAATTGTTCGATCTTTACATGAAGCGGCACGACCGAATCAACACCTGGGATCTGGTGGACCGCAGTGCGATCTGGGTCGTCGGTAGTTATCTGTTCGATAAATCGCGCAAGGTTTTGTACAAATTAGCCAAGTCTAAAATGATGGCGGAACGACGGACAGCCATTGTCACAACACTCTTCTTCATTGGAAGAAATGATCTGGACGACGCCTTCAAACTTGCCGAAACCATGCTGTACGACAAAGAGGATTTGATCCACAAGGCGAATGGCTGGGCATTGCGGTTCGCGGGCGACAAGGATAAAAAACGACTGCTCAAATTTTTAGATCAACACGCCGCGACCATGCCGCGCGTCACATTGCGATACGCATTGGAAAAAATGGATAAGAGGACGAAAGAACATTATATGGGTTTGGGAAAGGCAAAGAGTTCCTGATGAAATTGAACTCGTGTACTGTTCTTGAAGCAGTTGCACTGCGTCAAGACAAACGAACTGTCGATGTGAGAAAAGCATATGGTCTTCTCAAAGTCGCTGGACGAGTTCAAGGTTTTAGGAGCGATCTTAACGCGAATGCCGCGAACGAAGCGAAAAGCGCGATTTTTTTAAACCTTTTCGTGAAATTCGCCCATTTTGCGTAATTCGCGTTAAAAATCCCGGACTTTGAGGAAGTCATGGAAAAGCAAAAGGGGAGTGGGCAGGTTGAAGCCGAAGTGAAGCGGTTGTCAATTTTCGTCTTGACAAGATAGAACATTCATTCTAAAATGACGTTCCAAA
>CAZQES010000082.1:0-16734 GCA_964591425.1 uncultured Anaerolinea sp. | reverse complement strand
ACCCGTCCAGCGGGGAAACAATTCCATAGAATGAATCAAACAACTGTCCGTGCCGACGCGCCATGCGTTCGGTATCCCAAACTCCATTGAACACCGTGAATTTGATTACGCCATGCGCGCCCGCTTCGATGCATCGTCCCTCGGGTCCGGTGTAGATCGCCACGTGGTCCACATCGCCGGGCACGAGCCGACCGACCAGCCGCCAGAACTCTCCGGGCAAAACATCCGGCTTGCCGTTCATCGTGCAGATGATGTCGCCTGTTTGAATTGGAATTCCTTCGATCTGATAGCTGTGGATCATTTTTCTCCGTGTTCATTATACGGAGAACGCGCGGATTTGTTTCAGCAAAAACTCACGAATTCGACCCGCCGTTTGTTCCCATTTCGGTTGACGGAGATAGCGCTCGCGCGCCGCGAGACTCATCTGGACTAAAACATCCCGCTTCTCATTCAGGATGTTCAGCCTGTTCGCAAGCATTTCGGCATCCCCCGGCGGGACGAGGAATCCGTTTAGGCCATCGCTGATGATTTCTCCCGCCGCCCCAGCCGTTGTTCCAATCGCAGGGAGTCCAAAGCCCATTCCTTCGAGATAGACGATGCCGTAGCCTTCGTAACTCGACGGCACGACGAGTACATGCGCTTGCTTGAGTTTTTCGATGAGAGGTTGTTTGTCTAACGCGCCGTGAAGAAAGACGATAGAGAAAAGATTGTTTACGTTGATAAAACCTTGAATTTTCTTGACATAAGCTGGTTCAGCAGTCAATCCACCAACCACGTCGACTCTGTAGGACGAGATATTATCTCGTCCTACTTGCTGTAATGCTTCAAGCAGAACATGCAATCCTTTTCGATAAATAATGTTCCCTAAAAAAAGAATGCGAAACTCATCGCTGCGCGCTCGTTTGATAACCTCTTTCTCCGAAATCACATCTCCGAATCTATCTGTCGGAGGATAAGCAACCAGACTAGGCATGCTGTTTCCGACTAAACCATTCACGACGCCTTGCGTAGTCTTCGAGTTGAAGATAAATCCATCCACACTTTGCAGGTATTTTTTTTCAATGAACCGATAAAACCGATTTTGCCACGCGGGTCTCAGTTCCGAGCATCTTAAATGATGGACAAGGCTGACAATGGGGTAGGGGTGCTTTCCCCTGTTTGCGCGGATCAACGAAGGGTGATTAAGCTCGTCTTGAATCAGAATGTCAAATTGTTTTGGCAATCGAAAACGGAGGTTGTCCGTCAGGTGTGCGAGATAATTCCGCCACGGCAGGGAAATGATCTCAACCGTGTCGCCCTGCTCGCGGAGATATTCCACCAGTTTCCGGTCATACAAATATCCGCCGCTGACCGTATCCAGCGAGCCGTAAATGACAAGACCAATCTTCATTGAGTTTGAAAGTTCGAAGGTTAGCAAGTTGAAAAGTTGACCTTCAAACCTTTCAACTTTCCAACCTTTCAACTGAGTAAGCCGCCCACGCGGACTCGTTCTCCCACAATACAACTTTCAGCGCGGAAATGTTCTTCGCTTTGATGCGTTCGCTCAATGAGGTTGCCAGTATCCGAGCGAAATGTTCGATGGATGGGTTCAGCCCAGCGAAGGCGGGACAGTCATTTAACATCTTCTCTTTGTACTCACCAACGACTTCATCTAGGTGTTTTTCCACATCTACAATATCCACGAGATAACCGTGTTGGTCCAATTCCTTTCCCTCAAGTTGTAGTTCAAGGATGTAGTGATGCGAGTTGGGGAAATTTTCAGGTCCCCAATCCCCGCCGACGAGAAAATGCCTTGCGATGAAATCCCGACGAACGCCAAGTGTGTACATGATTTCTCCGCTCTCAAGGTTTTACTGCACGCATGACGTGGTGTCCGTTTTGCTTTGCGACAGGCATGGCGAAGTCGAACTTGTCCAGGCTGGTGCAATGGGTCAGGTCTGAGATGGGAAACCTGGGGTCTTTGAAGATCTCGGCGTCTCGTGAGGTCACAACCCTTTCCAGAAACGGAGCGGGATCGGGCACCGCACCTTTTAACAACGCCTCCAGGTATTCTGCACAAGCGAGATCCTCCTCACCGCGGTCATACGTCTGGCCCGTGATGACAAATGTAACCACGTCTGGTGAAAGCATTTTTAGGTAATTGGTTGTTTGATGTGCAACGACAAAACTTGCGGCAACGATTTCTGTCGCATTCACGCTTCTCGCGATTCCTTGAGTCCCTGCGCCTGTGCGTTGAATAATAATCTTTCCGTTCAAATCGAGTGCGTT
The DNA here is from genome assembly GCA_964591425.1 of uncultured Anaerolinea sp. Classification (GTDB taxonomy): domain Bacteria; phylum Chloroflexota; class Anaerolineae; order Anaerolineales; family Villigracilaceae; genus Defluviilinea. The sequence goes on along the minus strand of CAZQES010000082.1, from coordinate 14,466 downwards.
CGTTTGCGTAGGGGAGTTGCCGAAATCGAATCCATCTGGCGGAAGTCCGCCCACCTCGCCGCACGCCAGCGAATTGGGCATCTGCTCTTTGAGTTGCAACGCCTCATCCACGCCGCTGACGGGATAGATCTCTGCCGCGCCGCGATGAAATACAAACGCCGCGTTCGTGAACGCGCGGATCACATCCACAACCACAACAACGCCCGTCGCTTCGTGGCAGGTTTCAAGGTTGGCGTATTTAAACTTCATTGCCCACCACGACAAAGGTGCCCGCGATAAAATCATAGACCGCTTGATGAGAGCGGGTAAAGACAAGGCTTGCCGCGCTCAATCCGATCAGAAAGTAAACCAGAGCAAAGCCATAGAGGATGAAAACAGAACTGGTCTCAGGATAAAAATAAGTTTGCCAGATAATCGTATGCGACAATTCCCATGGAATAAACTTCGAGAGTGTCCGAATGACCGCCCGCGGAAAACCAACCCGATTCCCATTTTGATCGGTCACTGCCAGATGCAATCGCCGTTTGCCCCACGTGCCTCGATGAACAGACGACTCTCCAATGGCAAAATACAACGAAATAGGCACTGTGACGAGCAGAAAGCCTGATATTTGTGCCGAGATGCGGGATGCAAATAGCGACCGACTTATATCGCTTGCCTGATCGATAAGAAGAAAAATCACTGTCAGAACAATCAGATATACCAAGATGATAAGATAATCGAGGACAAACGCTTTTGTTCTTATCCAAAAGCCTGCGTATGAATTCATTAAGTTTCTCTCATGCGTATGTGAACAAAACCTGAATCGTCTCTTGCGGATTTTCATCCAGCAGGCGATACGCCTCTTCCGCTTTATCAATTGGAAAGCGATGCGTGATCCACTTCTGCGGCTGGATTCGTTTCAACGCTTCCCACGCGACGTTGAACCTGCGCACCTTATCCCAGCGGCCCGTCAACTCGGGAGCGATCGTGCTGACTTGTGATGCGATCAATTTGATTCGTGAACGATGGAACGCGCCGCCGAGATCGATCGCCGCGCGTTTTTCCCCGTACCACGAGCCAATGACGATTCGTCCGCTGAACGTTGTGAATGAGATCGCCACATCCAAAGCAAAAGGGGAGCCGGTAAGTTCAAAAGTCAAGTCGAAGTTTTGCGCGTAGCCAGATTGGTGTTTTGTAGCGTTTGAGGTTGAATTGCTATCCTTCACGGAATCAATAGAGTCCTCTACTCCAATTTCACGTGAGACTTTCCTCCGCAATTCATAACAATCGGCTGTGACCAACGCCTGTAATGGAAATTCTCTGAGCAAGGATGCAACGAGCAAGCCCACAACTCCTTGCCCCAACACCAAGGCGCGTTCACCGAGAATCGGAGCCGCGTCTTGAACCAGGTTCACGGCGGTTTCCATATTCGAGAGGAAGGAGCAGGCTTCGGCTGGGAGAGAATCGGGGGCGAAGATCAACGATGAAGGATTACAGATAAAAGCTGAGGTGTGAGGTTGAAATCCAAAAACAAGTTTATTCCGTAGTGATTTATTTGCTTGCTTGCCTGTCTCTTTGATCACACCGACACACGCGTATCCGTAAGAAAGCGGGTAGCACAGGTCACTGCTTAAGTTGTCGTGTGAATCACTGAGGTGAGGGAATTGACCACGATAGACCAGCATCTCCGTCCCCGCGCTGATCGAGGAGCAAATGGTTTCGACTAAAACGTCCTCCGCGCCGAGGGCAGGCAGAGACTCTTCACGGAGTTCCACCTGTCGCGGCGCGGTGAAGTAGACGGTTTTTCGTTTCACGCCCCCAATTGTACCTTGTCCTTATTTCTTGTCAGCCCACAGGAATGCCATCAGAAGAACTTCGGCGGCTTTGGCGTAATAGCCGGTAGCGCTTGAGGTTCCAGCGACGAAATTTTTATCGCCCAGAATGAACCACAACACAATGGTGAGCGCGGTATAGCCGAACATGCCCCACCAAACCATTTTGTGATTTTTTTGGAGCATTTCCATTGGCATGAAATACGCGCCAAGCAGACCGAGGTAGCCTGCTCCATTCAACACAATGGGATCGGCACCCATTTGTGGATAGAGAGAAAGATGGAGGAAGGCTGTAGCGAGGTTGGTTACGATGATGCCTATTTTATTGAAAGAAAGATTCATGTTCGTCTCCTTGGGTAGGTCTGGTGATTGGAAGAATCCGCTGGACGATATTTTACTTTGCAATACCGCGTCCCGCCAGAAGCAAGCCGATGCCGCCGATCAATACATCGCGCCCGCGCATGATCAATGTCACACCGATCGCCGAGGCGGCTGAAATTCCGAACATGCCCAAGGCAAAGACCTGACTCGCCTCCAGCGCACCCAATCCGCCGGGCAGAGGGGCGAGAAGCGAGAGCCAGCCTGCCGTCCACGCCGCGACCGTTTGCCAGAAAGGTAATTCGATGCGCAGAAAATTGAGGATCAGCGCGAACTCGGTCACCATGCCCGCACCTGCGCAGACCGATACAACGATCGCCGACACCAACGATGAAAGATGGCGGCGGCAAAAAGTACCAGCCAATCGCTCGGATGCCGCGATGAATCGCACGGGTTTCGAATCCTTTTTGATGAACGGTATACTGCGCAAAAGTGTTGTCAGTGGATATTTTTGTTTGTATAACAGGATGATGTGAACGGGGGGCCATAGGCACAGGATGACCAACACGCTCAGACTCAGCCACGAGTTGCTACCATTCGTCGAGAGGATTCCGGCTTGCGCGATGGCTGTCAGCCCGAGGGAGAGCAAAAAGAAATTTGCCAGTAATTCAAGCAGTTTATCCATGATGACGGAGGCGGTGGCGTGCATGTACGTGAATTTGTATTTCCGTTGGAGGTAGAACACTTGAAGCGGTTCGCCTCCCACGTGCGGACCGAACGTGAAGTAACTCACTCCAAAAACGGCGACGCGAACCAACAGCAATGGAAAATACGTCACGTGTTTGTTTTCCGCGCGGACGATGATCCACCACCGCAGGGAGATCAGCGCGTAAATAAAAATATTCAACCCGAACAGGATCGCAATTTGCCCGGGTTGGAGTTGCCGAAGCGTCGCCCAAATCTCCTCGAACGGCGCGTTTCGCAACGCAAGGTAAAGAAGAAAGGCGAGCAACGCATACACCGCAAAGAGACGCAGCACGCGGAATCGTTTTTCTTTTTGCGTAGGCAGTGGTTGTGAAGAGACGGCTTCAGAAGGTTGCATAAAAGAAATCTTTTATCCGATTAATCGGGCATACACATCGCCCGAGTTATCGCTGGGCGACATGTCGCGCAGGTGCGATATCATCCCAAGCGAATCAAGCCAAACAGAGGAACGCAAGCGGGGAAACTCGCTCACCCGCCAATTGTATTCGTAATTGCCTAGTTCGCTTAACCGATTGATACAGCCTATCGCGGTCTCGATTATCGCTGGGATGTATTCAAACGAGAGCGCAGGGAGCGCTTGTGACAAACCGTTGAGTACATCCAGTTCCGCGCCCTCCACGTCAATTTTGCAGAAGGCGGGTATGCCGTATTGCGCGATCAACGCGTCTAATGTTGTGACCGTGACCTGCACTTGCTCGTTCCAGCGCACTCCCGCGAACCTCGGTGATTGGCTCACGGCTTTTAACCATTTCTGCGAAAGTGTCGAAACGCTTGGAGTCAGGCGGCTGATCCACATGACGGCTGTTCCAGCGTGCGCGCCAACCGCCTGTTCGATCAATGTGATGTGCTGATTATGTGTGTACCAACGGCGCAGCCAATTCATGCAAGCCGGGTTTGGTTCCAGCGCAATGACGCGCGCGCCCAGTGTAGAAAAGGCGTGGACGCGGTCACCGAGATGCGCGCCAATGTCAAAACACAGGTCGCCGCGCCGAATAAATGGAGCATAGATTCGAGTCAAAAAGCGATGGTGGAATGGCAAACCGTAATAAATAAGATACGAGTAAGCAAAGCCTAGAAAATACTGAATTCGATGAAGAGCCGATTCAAATTTCATTTTGTTCAAAGGAGAGGCTTTCCCTCGCCCTGCGGGGGATTTTCGATCAATCTTTTCATTTCCGCTAAAACGGCTTGATGAATGACCTTGGTTTCCTTCGTTCCCAATTGCTTGGCGTAAATTGGGTTTCCGATTTGAACTCGAACGCGCACACCTTTTATCTTGCCGCGCATGTGCATGAAAACTTGAAATGCGGCAGCGAGCGCCTCGCGTTCTATGCGCGTCCGTCGGATGCGGGTGATTGGATGATGCAAGGCTTTCCTCCACACCACGCCGCGCACAAGGACGGGCAGGATCGGCGTTTCGGGAGCCATGCGGAGGAAGACGCCGACGCTGTCCGTCCACGAGCTCAAAGAATCGACTGCATCGGTGTGCACATCCGGGTCGGGTTCGATGTGACCCGCGGGATAGGTGAGCGCCGCTCCACCGTTTCGCAGGTAAGCACTGACCTGCCGCAGGAGCGTCATTCGCGCAGCGGCATCATCAGTCACGTAGAAAAGTTGTTTCGCGAGGTTGTTCAATGCTTCGAGAAACGGGCGCTGGAGGGCGATGATTCTCAGATCAGGCCTGTTGAGCGCGGCGAAGGCGGCGAGCGAGTCGCTCAAGCCCGGGTGGTTGGATAATGCCAGAAAGCCTGAGGCAGGTATACGGTCCGCGCCGAACACGCGTATGTCAGTGAAATATTTCCGCAGTGCGAGGCGCGCGCCGTCTGCCAATCCGCTCTTGCCAACCTCCACATCGAACTCCGTCATTTGTCGCGCAAAGGCTTGGGCGTATTTGAAGAAAAACCATCGCAACAGCCGCGCGGGTAGGGAGCCGCTTCGCAGACCAAACGAGGACACCACATCATCGAGATTGATTTGTGTAAGGCTATCAAGTTGGGAGGAGGTCATTCAGGTTCCATTGTAAATGTCAGTGGGTAGCCTGCATTGTTGGATTCAAAATGTGCCTTGTCAATTCGTTTCTCCGCTTCGGACTTTGCCAGCGTCTGCACATACGCGTTGCCGTTGATGTGGGCGGTCAGCATGATCTCCGAGGCGCGGTCGTTGCCGAGGAAGAAGATCATTTTGAGGATGTGCACGACAAAATCCATCGGAGTGACGTTGTCGTTATGGATGACGACCTTGTAGAGCGGTTCGAGTTCGGTCTCGGACTCTTCGAGGATTTCGATTTCAGGGGTGACTTGGAGGTTCATTTTTTAAACACAAAGGTCACGAAGGGACACAAAGGGATAATTTTCTTTCCTCTTTCTTCTTTCATTTCTCCGTCAGCAGGTCTATTTCCTCTTTCGTCAATTCAATCTCTGCCGCGGCGAAGTTTTCTTTGATGTGTTGCGGATTGAACGACATTGGAATTGTAATGACTCGCGGATGTGAGACCACCCACGCCAGCGCAACTTGATAGATCGTCGCGTTGTGCGCTTTGGCAATTGCCTCCAGTGTTTTGTTCGAGCGCAGATTGCCCTCGTCCACGGGCGAGTAGGCGGTGAAGAGGATGTCGTTTTGCTGGCAATATTCCAACACTCCGTTGTTCACATACGAACGATCAGAGACGCTGAACGGAACTTGATTCGTGATGATCGGCGTTTCAGAAAGCGACTGTGCCTGTTTGAGCAATTTCAAATTGAAGTTGCTCACACCGAGGTGCCTTACTTTCCCATCGCGCACAAGTTTGTTCAAGGCGCGGAACGTCTCTTCGTATTTTGCGCCAGCCCCGGGCCAGTGGATGAGGTACAAGTCAATGTACTCCATCTTGAGTCGGCGCAGAGATCCTTCGCAGGCTTTCAACACTTCGTCGTACTTCAAATGACTTGGCGTGACCTTGGAGGTGATGAACACGTCCTCACGCTTCTTTCCGGACCCTCGAACTGCTTCGCCGATCAATTCTTCGCTGTGCCCGCCCGCGTACATTTCGGCGGTGTCGAAGTGGGTGTAGCCAACCTCAAGTGCGGAGCGAAGCGCAATGAGCGACTTGGAGTCCAGCGAACGGTTCGCCGAAGATCCGCCGCCGATCCGCCATGCGCCGAATCCGATCTTGGGGAGAGTGACGGAATGAACGGTTTCTGTTTTCATGATGCAAGTTCGTTCAGCTGTTCCATCTCGGTTTGCGTCAATTCAATATCAGCCGCGTCGAAATTTTCTTTCAGGTGCTGAGGATCGAACGACATGGGAATCGTGATCACGCGCGGCTGGTTAACAAGCCACGCCAGCGCGATCTGAAACGGAGTCGCGCGGTGTGCCTGAGCAATGGCTTGGACAACTCGATTGCCGCGAATGCCTTTGCTGTTGATCTTCACGGGCATGTACGCTGTGAGAATGATGTCGTTCTGTTGACAATATTCGAGCACGCCTCGTTTTGCATAAAAGCGGAAAAATAGATTGTAGGCGATCTGGTTCGTAAGGATGGGCGCCTCGGAGAGCCTTTGTGCATTTTGAAGTTGTTTCAAATTGAAATTGCTGACGCCGATGTTGCGAACCTTCCCTGTGCGCACAAGTTGATTCAACGCGCGGAACGTCTCTTTCATGGACGCAAAGGGTGTGGGGTAGTGTACGAGGTAGAGATCGAGATACTCCGTGCCGAGGCGGCGCAGGGTTCCTTCGATGGCGCGTATCACTTTGCGATAACTCCACGGCATGGGCAGAACTTTCGAGGCAATAAATAGCTTCTCGCGTTGGATGTTGTTCTCGCGGATGCTTCGCCCGATCAGCTCTTCGGCGAACCCGCGCACGTAACGTTCGGCAGTGTCGAAGTGTGTATAGCCGATCTCGAACGCCGAACGCAATGCGGAAAGATAAAAATCGGTCTTCGCCCGGTTGGGGAAATCGGGTAAGCCGCCGAGTTGCGCGGTACCGAATCCGATCTTGGGGATGGAGAGTCCGCGCAGGGATTCGTATTTCATTTCCCTATTGTAACCAGAAATATTCATAGTCATCCTCCGGGTCTGCACAATTTCTGCAAATTTGATCGGTATCCTGTAGGAAAATCAATCAAGGAGTATCAAGTATGTTGAAAAATAGAAAATTCAGGGTTTGGGTATTTGTGGTTGTCGCCCTCCTTGCTCTGCTCGCGGTAGTGACGATGTTGGCGCCTGCCCGTGCAAGCGACGCGGCGGTAGCGTCGGAAGAGGTGATCGCTCTCGATGTAGCCGAGACCATCGAGGCTTCCGGCTCGCTCGAGGCACAACCTTTTGCCGCTCTTGCTTGGAAGACCAGCGGCGTGGTGGAGTCAATCAACGTTGAGGTGGGGGATCAGGTGAAAGCGGGTGACGTGTTGCTGGCGTTACAGCCCTCAAGCACGTCCGCCAGCATCGTCTCCGCGCAGGCGGACTTGATCAACGCGCAGGAAAAACTCGATGACCTGTTGAAATCGGGAACGGCGTTGGCAGAAGCAGAAATCGCCTTGAAAGAAGCGCAGGAAGACTACGATAGGGCGTTTTACTACCTCAGGTACTTGAACAACGATGTAAACGTTCCTCAAACCATGTACACTGCCGAATTGGTCGAGACGCGCGATGGCTGGAGATACAAATACGAGACCGAGAACTTCAAAGGTCCCGCCCCCGCGGATTGGATCGTCGAAGCGGAGAATGACCTGGCGCTGAAGGAGGCGCAGTTGCAGGATGCCCAGCGCGAGTATGACCGTCTGTTGGCTGGCGAAGATTCGCCCGATGTGACCGCGGCGCGCGCCGAAGTGGAAGCGGCGCAAACAACCTTGAACGCATTGTATGTTCTTGCGCCATTCGATGGACAGGTGCTTTCAGTGGAGGATGTGGTCGGCGATCTGGTGGATGCGAATTCGATCTCCGCCTATGTCGCGGACATGAATCATTTGTACGTGGAGGCGCAGGTGGATGAATCGGATGTGGCAAATGTAAAAGTGGGGCAACAAGCTGAAATCACATTGGATGCGCTGGAGGGGGTCACGCTTACGGGCAGAGTGGCTGTCATCAATCCTGTCGGAGAAGAAGTGTCCGGCTTGGTGAAATATACCGTGCGGATCGATTTGGATAAAGTGTCCGATCTTGATTTCATTCCGCTTGGCACGACCGCCAATGTAACCATTTACATCAAAGAAGCAGAGGCTTCGTTGGCTGTGCCGATCACGACGATCCAGAACGATGCCAACGGTGAATTTGTGACGGTGATGCAAAGCGACGGTACAACGAAGCGCGTGGATGTGGTGAGTGGTGCGATCGTAGACGAGTACGTGGTTGTGACTGGTGATCTGCAGGCTGGCGACCGTGTGCTGGTGAATACGGGTAGTGGGTTTCAAGCGCCCAATCCATTCGGCGGAGGTGACGAATGATTCAGGCGGATGGCTTGACGAAGGTGTATCAGATGGGCGACACCGAAGTGCGCGCGTTGAACGGCGCTAGCTTCAGAATCGAAAAAGGGGAGATGATCTCGATCATGGGACCCTCCGGTTCGGGCAAGAGCACGTTGATGGCGATCATCGGCTGTTTGGATGTGCCGACGGACGGCAGTTACCGATTGGACGATGTTGCCGTTGAGAACATGAGCGAATCAGCGCTTGCCGAAATTCGCGGACGTAAGATCGGCTTCGTGTTCCAGCAATTCAATTTGCTGGCTCGCACGAGCGCGCTGGAAAATGTGATGTTACCGCTCACGTATGTAGGCGTGGCAGGGAAGGAAAGACACGACCGGGCGATGAAAGCCCTGGAGCGTGTTGGGCTTGGCGACCGGACCCATCATGCGCCGAACGAACTTTCCGGCGGACAGCAACAGCGCGTGGCGATTGCGCGCGCGCTGGTGAATGAACCCGCGATCCTTTTGGCAGACGAGCCGACCGGCGCATTAGACAGCAAGACCGGCGTCGAGATCATGGAATTGTTCCAGAGTTTACACCGAGACAACGGTCACACCGTGATCCTCGTAACCCACGACTCGTACGTAGCGCGTCATGCGAAGCGGATCATCAAACTGTCCGACGGGCAAATCGTTTCGGATGAAGTGAATCATCATCTCATCACGGCTGGCGCGCCGCGACCGGATGAAGTGTTGTAGGAGTGATAGATATGTTATTTTCAGAAAATTTCAAGATCGCCTTGCGGGCGTTACGAGCCAATAAATTGCGTTCGATGCTCACCATACTGGGCATTGTGATCGGCGTGGCGACCGTGGTGGCATTGCTCTCCATCGGCAAAGGTGCGACTGCCAGTATCACCAGCCAGATCCAAAGCACAGGCTCGAACTTGTTGACTGTTTCCCCCGGCCGGATGCAACAAGGACCCGGTACAGGCGCGTCTCAACAGACAAGTTATCTGTATTTCGCAGATTATCAACTGCTCGAACGCTCGCTGGGCGACAGCGTCAGCGCCATCGCGCCGAGTTATCAATCGTCCTACCTTGTCAAATATGGCGCGGAAAGCTTCAACGTCAATGTGACCGGCATCACGGAAGACTACAATAAAACGAATTCCTACGAAGTTGCCACAGGACGTTTCATCACGGATGGCGATAACAAGTCGCAGTCGCTGGTAGCAGTGTTAGGTTCGCAAACGGCGGAAGATCTATTCGCGGGACTTTCGCCGATCGGCAAGACCATTTCGATCAACCATGTGAAATTTGAAGTGGTCGGCGTACTGGAATCGAAGGGTTCGTCGGGTTTCGGTTCTGCTGATGATGCCATTTTTATCCCGTTGGAGACCGGCTACAACAAATTGTTCGGGTCGAGCGCCGCATACGATGATCAAAAGATCGTCAACAGCATTTCCGTATCGGTGACCACGACCGAAGCGATGGATACCGTCAAGGCGCAGATCGAATTTTTATTGCGGCGTTCGCATAAGTTGGCATCCACCGACGAACTGGATTTCAATGTATTGAGTCAATCAGACTTGTTGAGCACGTTGACCTCTGTGACGCAGATCCTCACCACGTTCCTCGGAGCGATCGCGGGGATTTCCCTGCTCGTCGGCGGCATCGGTATTATGAACATCATGCTGGTCTCGGTCACCGAACGGACAAAGGAGATCGGTCTGCGAAAGGCTGTCGGCGCGACGAAGAATCAGATCCTCACCCAGTTTCTGATCGAAACGGTGACGTTGAGTCTGTTGGGCGGCATTCTTGGAATTTTGCTCGGCGTGGGAATCGCATCGTTGTTCTCAGTAACGGGCTTGATCGCATCCGTCATTACCGCCGATTCGATCGCGCTGGCTTTCTTCTTCGCCTTGCTGATCGGCGTGTTCTTCGGGATCTATCCCGCCTTCCGCGCCGCGAACCTGCACCCGATGGTGGCGTTGAGGTATGAATAGTAGGGGCGGGGTCACCCCGCCCATACTTTGTGGTAAAAAGGTTTTATGCCCAAGAAAATTCTCCTCGTCGACGATGAGCCGGAGATTCTTGAAATCTGCCGCGACTATCTCAAAGCTTCGGGTTACGATGTCGTCAAAGCCAAAGACGGCGCGCAAGGCTTGTCCGCGGTTAGGCGCGAAAAACCCGACCTCGTTGTGATGGACCTGATGATGCCCGAAATGGACGGTCTCGAACTTTGCCGCGCGATTCGGCGCGACAGCAACGTACCGATCATCATGCTGACTGCGCGCGTCGAAGAGACCGATAAACTGGTCGGGCTTGAACTCGGCGCGGACGACTACATGACCAAGCCGTTCAGCCCGCGCGAGTTGGTGGCGCGGGTCAAAGTGGTGTTGCGGCGCGTCAGCGGCGACTCGGCGGCGGAAGTGATCAGGGTGGGAAATGTGTCGCTGGATAGAACCCACTATGAGGTCCAGATCGGGAAGCGGGTTGTCTCGTTAACTCCCACCGAATTTGAGATCATGGCTACGTTGATGAGTCAGCCCGGCAGGATTTTTTCACGCACGCAGTTGTTGAACGCCGCGCATGGTGTTGCGTTCGAAAGTTATGAACGCGCCATCGATTCACACATCCGCAACCTGCGCCGCAAACTCGAACCGGATGAGTTGATCGTCACGGTGCACGGCGTCGGTTATAAATTTCAAGTTGAACCCGGTCGAAACGTCGAGGATTAAATGTATCCCTCCGTGAGTGAAATTCGCAGACGGTTGTTGTTCCTGTTATTGCGCGCATTTATCATTGTGCTCTTTTTATCGCTGTTGTTTTTCACCTTCATCATCGGATACTTTCTCACCTCCTCCTCCACGCCTGTGCCGTTTCCTTTCGTCAGCACGCTCGAAGGCTACTACCTCGCCAAAGGGAATTGGGACGGGATCGAATCGGTTTTCGAATCGATGGATCAACTGGACACGATGAGCACGCTCTTGCTGGATGACGAACAACGCATCCTTCTCGACCGTACGCCTGATTCGGCTTGGACAGTGGGTACACGCTACGACATCCAGGCGGACGATGTTGTGTTCGGTCTCGTTGTCCGCGACGAGACGGTGGGTTATTTGGTCATCACGCCATATTCGGTCGCGCAGCGGTTTGGGTTTGCGCGTGCCATCGTTTTCCCGTTGGGAATTATTTCCTTTATTCTGGTGATATTTCTACTGATCGTTGCCACCCTGCTCGTCCGCCGATTCGTCAACCCGCTGGCTGAAGTCATCTACGCCGCGCGCGAGATCTCTTCGGGTAACCTGAACACGCGCATCCCGCTCGAAGGACCGCAGGATTTGCGCAGTCTATCCGAAAGTTTCAATGAGATGGCAACCTCGCTCGAACGTATCGACCGCGAACGCCGCGAGATGCTTGCCGATGTGGCACATGAATTGCGAACTCCGCTTTCCGTGATTCGCGGCAGGCTTGAGGGAATCATAGACGGTGTGTATGAGGAAAACGGCTCACAAGTCTCAATGGCGTTGGAGCAATCCTATGTGTTGGAGCGATTGGTCGACGATCTGCGTCTGTTGACGTTGGCAGAAACCCGCCAACTTCCGTTCGATAAGGCGAACGTGAATATCGAAGCGTTGATCGAACGCGTGATCGCGATGTTCTCAGCCGAATCGCAGGAAAAGAACGTCACACTTACATTCGCAGAGAAACAGGGGAATTTGTCCGCATTTGTGGACCCCCAGCGTTTTGAACAGGTGATGAGCAACCTGATCGGCAATGCGCTTCGGTACGTCAACGAAAACGGACGGGTGTGGGTGACCGCCGTCGAAACGAGCGATGCCGTGCGGATCGCGGTCAACGACGATGGCAATGGCGTGCCTGAGGGTGACCTGCCTTACATTTTCGACCGCTTCTGGCGAAAAGACAAATCCCGTTCGCGGATAACCGGTGGAACGGGCTTGGGACTCGCGATTTCAAAACAACTCATCGAAGCGCAAGGCGGGAGTATCCACGCGCGAAATCTACCGGAGGGCGGATTGCAGGTGGTAATTTAGTTTAAGAAATAGGCGATTCTTCCTACGTTTCCCATTCCACGCCCACTTGGTTCGACGCTGAATTTGAGATTAATCGTCCAATCGCTTGGAGTTGTTCGTTATCACCAATGAAACCGACACGATCATCGGCTTCGAAAATGGTCAACGATTTGGGATTGGCGATCAAGTGTCCATTCCGCATGATCGCGACAACCGACGCGCCGGTACGGGCGCGCAAGTCCGCTTCGGCGATGGTTCGCCCGATGAGCGGATTTCCCGTTTCCAGCCTCAGCCATGTAACTTCGATCTGTTCGCTGGCGTGGATGAGGTCATGGAGTAGGCGATGTTCCTCCTCGGTGTTGAGGTTCACGTCGTAGCGATCGCGTCTCACAGCATCCATGTAGCGAATGATCTCTTGCACAGGAAAATCAAGTTTGAGCAGGGCGTGCCGAACGATCTCCAAGCCGCCTTCGAGTTCAGGGTGGATGACATCCTGTGCGCCGAGTCTGGCAAGGCGGTCGATTCCTTCTTCAGAATTTGCGCGGGCGATGATGGGCAGGTCGGGGTTCAGGTCCCTGGCGGCAGTGACGATCATTTGAGCGGAGGTTTCATCGGGGATGGTCACGATCAGAACGCGGGCACGATCGAGGTGGGCGTGGTTGATCACCTCGGAATTGCTGGCGTCTCCGTACAAGGTGGGGATGCCTCTCTGGTTGAGGCTTGTGATGCGTTCCGCATCCCCTTCGATGACCAGCATGGAAACAGAGAGTTTTTCCAGCACGTCTACCATGTGCTTTCCGACCCTGCCGTAGCCGATTATGACCGCATGATCGACCAATTCATCTTTTTTAATTTCAAGGATGTGGGTGTTCGCGTCTAGTTTCTTCCAAAACCCGGGTATTCTTCGTAACCGCGCTTCCAACCACGGGAGCAGGGTGTACATAAAGGGATTTACGGTAATGGAGATCAATGCGGCGGCAAGGATGAGGGAGTATTGGTTTGAATCGAGCAGGTTCAAGGACAAGCCGCCCTGACCGAGGATGAAAGAAAATTCACCGACCTGGCTCAAACCGACCGCGATAATAAGAAATGTGCGCGCGGGACGCGGAAAGAAAAATCCCATCAGAAGTACGATGATGGCTTTGCCGAGCACCACCAACGCGCTCAAGGAAATTACCTGTCCGATGTTCTCCCACAAAAAGGCGGGATTGACCAGCATGCCCACCGAGACGAAAAACAGGACCGAGAACGTCTCGCGGAATGAGAATAGATCTGCGCCCACTTGATGACTCAAATGCGATTGGCTGATGATGGCACCGGCAACGAAAGCGCCGAGCGCCAGCGAAACGCCGAACAACACTGATGCGCTCATGGCTGTGCCAAGCGTGATCGCAAGTATTGCGAGGATGAACAATTCGCGCGAGCGAGTGTGGGCGATTTTTTCGAGAAGCCACGGCAACAGGCGCGTCCCCGCAAAAAACATGATGGCAATGAACGCCGCAGACTTTAAAAGCGTAATCGCCAATCCCTGCCAGTTAAACGCTCCAGAACTTGGTGCGAATGTCGGCATCAGGATCAAGATCAGCACGGATAGAATATCCTCCATCACCAGCCAGCCGACGGCCGCCTGTCCGTGGGAAGTGTTCAGCAGGGAGTTGTCCATCAGTCCGCGCAGAAGCACGACGGTGCTGGCAACCGAGATCGCCAACCCCAACACCAGACCTGCCAGCGGAGTCCATCCCCAGAATTGACTCAATGCGAAGCCCAGAATGGTGGCAAAAGCGGTTTGGATCAACGCGCCGGGGATGGCAATATCGCGCACGTTCCATAAGTCTCGAAACGAAAAATGCAAACCGACGCCGAACATCAGGAAGATCACACCCAGTTCTGCCAGTTGCTGAATGGTTTGTATGTCGCCTACAAAACCGGGCGTGAACGGACCGATCGCGATCCCCGCGAGCAGATAACCAACGATGGTGGGTAACCCCACGCGACGGGCGAACACTCCGCCGATGAAAGCAACAATGAGCGCCAGAGTTATGTTAATGAGCAAAGGGACTTCGTGCATGGTTCCTCCAAAATCTATTAAGTTGGCTCTCGGTTAGACATGTTCCCCAATTGTACACAAGAAAAATCCCGCCAAACGAGGC
>CAZQES010000081.1:0-16741 GCA_964591425.1 uncultured Anaerolinea sp. | reverse complement strand
GAACTCTTTTTTGCTGCTTTAAAAACTTTTTAGTTTCATCATCAGATGGAAAAACACTTGTTGTAGCTCCAAGTTCAGCTCCCATATTAGCAATCACATGGCGATCCATTGCAGTTAAAGATTTCAATCCTGAGCCGTAATATTCAATGATTTTTCCAACGCCACCTGTGACTTTATGTCTTCGAAGCATTTCTAAAACAACATCTTTTGCAGAGACCCAAGCGGGGAGTTTCCCTTTAAGATGTACCCCCATAATTTTTGGCATCCTGACAAAAAAGGGCTCTCCCATAATAGCAAGCGCCACTTCTAATCCTCCAGTGCCAATAGCTAGCATTCCCATCGAGCCACCAGCGCAGGTGTGGCTATCTGAGCCTAAAAGGGTTGCTCCGGGCTTGCCAAAGAGCTCCATATGCACAGGATGGCTCACTCCATTTCCTGCCGGACTAAAGTGAATTCCAAATTTTTGGCAGGCGCTGCGTAAAAAAAGATGGTCATCAGGATTTTTAAAGTCAGTTTGCAGAAGGTTGTGATCTATATATTGGGAGGAGACTTGAGTTTTAGCTCCCTGGCATTTCATCGCCTCAAGTTCTAACATCACCATGGTTCCTGTTGCATCTTGAGTTAGAGTTTGGTCAATTCTCAAGCCGATCTCTTCACCGGGGATCATGTTGCCTGACACCAAATGGCTTTTAATTAATTTTTGAGCCACATTCAGTCTTTCCATGCATAAGCCTTAATCTATTACTTTAAAAACTATGCTTATAACTCTGCTTCAATTTTTTTGTCTAAAACTTTCTTGATTAAAGAATTAAGTTGAATGTGGTTGTTTGTTAACTAAATTACGTGTAATAGTTTATTAAAGTAATGATTATTAGTTGTTTAGTAATTTATTTACTTGATTATTTATTAATAAATTGGTAAATTATTTATGGGAGTTGAGAAAAGGGCGCTAAACGCACGTTTTTTACTAAAGCCCTTACCCGTTGCTCATTATAAATAAAGATTGCATAAGTCACTTAATTTAAGTGAAATAATTATTTTATAAATTGTTAATAGTTAACTAATTAATTAGTAATAATAAATATTATTAATAGTTTGTAAAATAAATACTAATAGTTCTTATAATAAAGTTAGATACTAAATAATAAAAGGGGGCTGTATGTCTCGTAATCATAAAGTTAGAGTTATCGATTCTGATGACCATAACGATCTTAGCATTTTAGAAGCCGTTGAAAACTTATCCAGTTTAGCAGAACTTGGGGTTAATGACCGCTTAGGGGTTGTTGAAGACCACTTAATTATTCAGCACAGTGAAGAAGAAGAGCAAAACTCACCCTTAGAGGGCATACAGTGGCTTGAGGAAAAAAACCAACACAAGACTGAAGTTGTTGTCGAAGATACCTTTAAGGCTGTTTTAAAGTACGTCAAAGACTTTCATACTAAAGATTTTAACCGTTTTTATGATCCTAAAAGCCAGGAAGGGATTAAAAAAATGATGCTACTTGTTGGTAAAGCTACCGACAATCTTAAAAATTTCACCCATCTTTTCGAAGGGACGGGACACCCGAAGCGGCTCGGCGGTTGGAACGCGTCCTGACAACCGACCCCGGCATGGGCGTGGTGAGACACGCGGATGCGGGATATGAAATCGCCATCGAAGCGGCGAAACGTCACGGCATCAAGATGCCGATGTTGAAATGAGCCCGGTTGAAAATTGATCAACGCAATGGGCAGTCGCATGGAAAGCGGCTGTCCATTTTTTATTTCCCCGCGAGCGCGTAGAAAAATCCATCCTCGGTAGCCACGTAAAGGCGCCCCGGCACGAGCGCGCCGCCGGCGACGAGGGAGCCTTGTTCAAGGGGGAACGTCCACAGCGGATCCGACTCGTCCTTGCGAACCGCCGCGCACTCAAGGTGTGAAGACGCCGAACCGCAAATGTAGAAGACGAAATGCTTGTCCATGCCCATGAACTCGCTGGGGCGCATCACAAAGCGCGCGCTGTTGATGAACTCGCCTTTTGAGTCCAGCCACACGATGGACGAATCTTCGAACTCGGAGTTGTAGTGCAGCCACATCGATCCGTCTGCCAGCACGCCTGCCTGCCCCGGAAAACCGAAGAACGCGGTGCGCGACCAGGTCATTTGATTGAGAATTTGCGCGTCCCCTTCCACGTATTCCCACGCGGTCATGCGGTTCTCGAAGCGCGAATACAACAACCCGTTCTGACCGACGATATGCTGTTCGATCGTCGGGAAATTTTCGAACTTGACGATCTCGCCGCTGTGCGCGTCCACGATGGTGTTCCGCAAAAAGACAAACTCGCCGCCCGGGCTCAAAATGGGCGTGAAGGTGACGCGCCGCCCGAACGCGTTCGTCTGCCAGAGCAACTCGCCGGAGTTCGATACCGCGCGCACGTCGCCGATGACGACGTAATACGCGATGCCGCTCTCACTCACCACGGGACCGGAGGTGGCTTCAAAACTATCCGGCACGTGAAAGCTCCAGCGTAGTTCTCCGCTGGGGGTAAACGAAGACAGCCCGCCCGTCGAATCCGAAGCGTAGATGTTTCCATCCGAATCCAACGCGGGCGAACCGACGGCTTCACCGGGCAGGTTCACAGTCCAATTTAATTGCCCCTCTGCATCGAGCGAATATAACTTTCCGCTCACAGAGGCAAGGTAAAGCGTGCCATCCTTCGCCACCGCGGGTCCGCCGGAGAATCCCGTTTCATCCCTGAACTCCCAAAGCGCGGCAGGCGCTTCGATGCTCTCTATATCGATCAACATCGTGGCATACGGGTCATGCCATTGACTGCCCCACAAATGCCCGCCCGGCACCGGGAAGGTCAGCGGCTTCGGTTGCAGGAACGATACGACCTGTTTTGCTGAAAAATATAATCCGAGCACGATGACCCCGATGACCAGCGAGGATGCGATGGGACGCCGCGCGATCGCGCCTCGAATGCGTGGAAGCGACTCATCTTCGATTCGCCACCACCAGCGGATGAACGCTTCGCGCACACGGGACGGCTGTGACCCCACACTGGCAACGCGACGCAAGCCTTCGCCGAGCAAATTGAAGCCGAGTACCGTGATGAACACCAGCGTGCCGGTGGCGAACATCTTCCACGGACCGGTGTAAATATCCTCGCTCACACTCGAAAGCATCTGACCCAATTCGGGCATGCCGCTTAATCGCGTGGCGGCGGTATCGCTGATCCACACCCACACGTCACCGCCCACGTAATAACCAAGGAATCCAAGACCGGCGAGCACCAACAACGTGGAACTGATCTCGAACGTCAGCAACATCCAAATGTAAGGCAACACTTGGCGCAGGATGTGGGTCGTGACCGTTTGGAAACTGGTTTGTCCCATCGCGCGCCCGGCTTCAACGAAAACCTGCCCGCGCGCGATACGCGCCTGGTCACGCACGATGCGGGCAGAGTCGCCCCAGCCGGTCAATGCGAGCCCGAGCACAAAGCCCCACGGTCCCCAGTTCGAGCCTGCCACAGAAACGACCGCCAGTGCAACGATTAACGTCGGGATGGCAAGCGCTGCGCCGATCACCACGTTCAACGCGGAGCCGAGCCATTGACCATCCCATCCAGCGACAAGCCCGATCATTGTGCCGAGCAAGAGTCGAATGAATGCAACGTATCCAACCAGCAACAACGTGGGGCGCAACGCCCACAACATCTGGCTCAACACATCGCGCCCCCAAATATCCGAGCCTAACGGGAAACCCGGAACCGTGAAGGGCGGATACGGCGCGTTCAACCATTTTCCATCCACTTGGATCACGCGCGTCTCCTGAAGCGGATTGCGCGGCGCGTAGTTCGGTCCCAGAATGGCTATGAGCAACACCAGCCCGACAAGCATTACGCCGGTGACCAGCGGGAAATTTATCGAGCGTAAGGACCTACCCATCGCCGGCTCCTTTTTCACCGATGCGCAGGCGCGGGTCTGCGAAATGGGCAAACGTTGAAAATATCAAGTCAGCGCTTACCAAAATGATCCCCAACATGGTCACAACGGTCGCAACCGTCGGTGCGTGCAGATAAGTGGGAGGTAGAACGGCGCTGAAGACCGTGGCAAGGCTGGGCGGTTGCAGAGAATATGTGAGGAGCCTGCCGAGCCCGGGCCAGCCGAACAACCATTCCACCAGAATCAATTCGCCCACCAGCAAGCGCAGTGACGAAGCCGCCACCTGTGCAAGTGGCGCAAAGATATTCTGCAGAGCCGTCTTCGTGCGGATCAGTCTCCATGAATGACCGAGACTCAACGCGGCGGACACGTACATCTTCTTGAATTCCTCCGAAAGGAGGATGGCAGTCGTCTGCGCGATCTGAACCGCCGGGCGGAACGTCAACGCGATGACCGGGAAGACGAGATGCTCGTCCCAGCCAAAACCATTGAGCGGGAAGGGCAACGTATTTTGAACACCGGGTGAATACAGCAGATAAAAGACCGAAGCCGTGATGAGCACCGCACCGATGTAAAACCCCGGCATCGCGAGGCTGACCGTGGTGAGAGGAATCAATAAGCCCGATACACGCGGCGGGTTCGTCCGCGCGGAATTCATCCCAAGCCAAAAACCGATCAAGAGGCTCAACGCGAAAGCGATCCCCAGCAACCCCAAACTGGCTTTAGCCGCATCGCCAACCGCTGTGAGAATGCTCACGCCTTGCATGGCTGGCATCTGCACCGGCGTTCCGGTTAGAAACCCTTCAATGTATTGCTTATACAAAGGAAAGACAGGCTCTGCCTCCCCCGTCTGTGCGAAGATCGGGTTTGCTGAGCGTTGCGCGAAGCGCCCGTAATGGGCATAAGCGAATGAAAAAAAATTCACGCCGACGAGCAGGAGCAACATCCAGAATGCGCGGCGCAACACAAACAGAATCATGCCGCGATTCTAACATGCCCGATCGCAGATCTTGCTGGAATCTTCTCATCGAAGCCCGCGACTCATATGGCTGTAGCAAGGTCCGTAGAGAAGGTTGCGATTCTGTAGAGTAAATTTAACGCGAATTACGCCAATCGGCGAATGACGCGAATAAAATCATAAAATATTTCGGGCAATTCGCTCATTTGCGGCATTCTCGTTTAAAAACTTTCAGCTTTGCTACAGACATGCCGCGACTCATTTATCCCATTGCGTGATTGATACTTTCCTTATAAGATTGGGGTACGTGCGAGAGGAGAAACCATGAAAAACAAGTTTACGACTTTGCTTCTGCTAACGGCGCTGGCTGTGTCATCCTGCAATTTGCCGCAAGCCAACGGGACGCCAACCGAACCGCCGGTTCTTTTCACGGCGACATCTGCTTTGCCGACGGATACACCGGCGCCCACCAACACATCGCTGCCAACCGACACGCCGCTTCCAACACTCACGTTCACTCCGAGTGTGCCGACCGTGACAACGCTGGACCAGCCCGTGAACTGCCGCTTGGGACCCGGCACCGCGTGGCTCGCGATCAGCGCGCTCAATCTCGGGCAGAGTTCGCAGATCGTTGGCAAGAACTCAGACACGAGTTGGTGGTTGATTCAAGATCCGCTCAGCCCCGGACGGAACTGTTGGGTCGCCGCAAGTGTGACGAGCGCCTCCGGCAATCTCTCCGGCTTACAAGTGGTACAAACTCCCGCCGCAGCGGTGACCAATGTGACGATCAAACTTGATCCAAAACTGATCGATCTTATCCTGCTTTGCATCGGCGCTATCCCACCGGTAAAAATTACTGGTACCATCGAAACGAATGGACCGACCGAGGTCAAATGGCATTTTGAAACCCAGCAAGGCGGAGCTCAGCCGAACAAGACCACCGAGTTCGATAAATTCGGCGCGAAGGAAGTCTCCGGTGAATACACTCATGTTCCGCCAGTGGTAGCCGGTAATTACTGGGTGCGGTTGGTAGTAACCAGCCCCAACAGTCTGGTTGCCGAGGCGTCGTACACCATCGACTGCACATAACTCCTGTATTTCGTCCGGTTGTAAGACAACGAGCAAACATCCCGAAAACAAAATTCGGGATGTTTTGTTTACATCACCCTATACTTTCACCCTTGACATACTGTATGGCATACAGTAATATACGACTATAGGTGACACATGGAAAATGACGAACTCGTACAAAACATGCTGTTGGAACTGCGACGCGGCATCCTGTCGCTTGCGGTGCTGAGCCACTTGAGCAAGGAACGATACGGCTATTCCCTGCTCAAGGCGCTCAGGGATCAGGGCATGAGAATTGAAGAAAGCACACTCTATCCCCTGCTCCGCAGGCTCGAGTCGCAGGGACTGTTACAGTCCGATTGGCGCATCATGGACGAAGCCCGTCCACGCCGCTATTACGTGATCAGCCCCCAAGGCAAGGCGGTGCTGACAAAACTCAAACGTGAGTGGTCTGCAATGACAGAGACCATCACGAAAATGTTATCGTGAAGAAGGAGAATCGAAATGAATCTGATTGACAAATATGTTGCCGAAGTCGGCAAACACCTGCCGCTCCTCAAAGGACGCGAGGATATCGAGAAAGAGTTGAAATCCACACTAGAGGATATGCTCGAGGATAAAGCGGAGCAGGCGGGACGTCCGCGCGATGAAGCGCTGGAGATCGAGCTGTTGAAGGAATACGGCTCGCCGCAGAAGATCGCCTCCACCTACAACCCTCATCCGTATTTGATCGGTCCGCGTATGTTCCCGTTCTTCCTGATGGTCTTGAAGATCGTCCTCGCGGTCGTGGTCATCGTCATGCTGGCGATCAGCTGGATAAACGCTGTGGCGAGTTATCCCCTGCTCGCTGCGGATTTTATGCAGATCATTTTTCAGGGATTTGGGAATGCGCTCTCTGCCGCCATCGCGGCATTCGGGAATGTGGTGCTGGTCTTCGCCCTCCTCGAACGCGTCCTGCCTGAAAAAGAGATCGGAGACTTCTCCGATGAAAAGGAGTGGGACCCCGCCTCGCTTGCAAAACAACCCGACCCCGATATTGTTAAGCGTGGCGACCTGATCGCTGAGGTGGTGTTCACGGTGCTTGGGCTGGCATTCCTGAACGGGTTATTCAACCTGCCGGTCTTTACCGATGAATTCGCAACGTTCATCCCGTGGATCAATGCGGTATTCCTCGCCGAAATCGCGCTCGATGTTTACCTGCTCTTCATTGCCAAATGGAACGTGTTGGGTCGGGTAAGCAAAGTGCTTATCGAAGCGGCTGGGGTAGCGATCACCGTCTTGCTCATCCGCACGCCGGACCTCACCATCTTCACGAACGAGTCTCTGTTGAACTTCATCAAGATTTCGGAAGAGGTCGGCGGGATTACACTCATCGCCAACTACACCACCTCGATCATCCTGATCGTCGTACTGATCACTCAGGGGATCGAACTGGCAAAAGCGTTGTACGATCTATGGAAGATCAACTACAGGACAAAGTAAAAGAACTCCGGGTGATCGCCCGGAGTTCTTTTTTTTACAAGCGGGTACAATTCACACATGCAATGGATTCGCGTTCACGGGCGGATCGTGGAAGGCTACCGCGTCGCATCCGGACCTTCGGCTGATTACCCCTACGGAGCCCTGGACCGCCAACGACCCATCTTCGCTTCGCGCGGACTCGACCTCAGCAGTTACTTCAACGGCACGCTCAACATCGACATCCGCCCTCACAAATTCAAACTGATCAAGCCCGAATTCACGTTTCACAACGTTGAATGGACAGACCTGCATCCACCCGAGCATTTTTCGTTTTCGCGTTGCAAAGTCATTTTCAGGGAGGTCGGCTACGATGGCTGGGTGTATTATCCGCACCCTGAAACGAAACTGCGGCATTTTCAGAACCCATCCCTGCTGGAGGTGATCGCCATGGACATCAAAGACATCCATTATGCCGACGAAGTGGATGCACTGGTGAAGGCGGAAGAAATTTCAATCGAGGGTCGATCCGAATGAACCGTAAAAAACTGTTGCCTGTATTTCTATTTCTCCTCCTGCTTGCCTGCCAGACGCCGAACATCGCGGGCTTGCCTTTTTTTCCAACTCCCACATTCACCGCGACCCTCACGCCCACACTGACCGCGACAGCAACACTCACCGCGACCCCAACCGAAACATCCACACCGACCATTACACCGACGCCTGCCTCACTCGCGCGCCGCGTGTTGATCCTGTCCATTGACGGGCTTCGCCCGGAAGTCATCTCGCTCGCGCCGATGCCGAATCTTCAAGCATTGATGCAAACCAGCGCGTACACATTGAGCGCGCAAACCGTGTACCCCAGCGTGACGTTGATCGCTCATGCCTCCATGCTCGGAGGCGTCTGCCCCTCCAAACACGGTGTGGATTGGAACGATTACATTCCCGAAAGAGGGTATGCCCTCGGCACAGACCTCTTCGACATCGCGCACGCGGCGGGAATGCAAACTGTGATGCACGTCGGCAAGGAAAAATTACGACAAATCACCGAGCCGCAAAGCACGGACATCTTCACCTACGTCAACGACCGAGATACGGTTGTCGCAGACCGATTGATCTCAGACTTTCCGGTTGATTTTCGACTCCTGTTCGTACACTTCCCGCTGGTGGATGGCATGGGACACGCGTACGGCTGGCTTTCACCGGAGCAGATCAGCGTCGCCTTCCGCGCGGACGAGGCGCTGGGGCAGATCCTGGCAGAATTGGATGCGCGAGGTCTGCGAGGTGAAACGTTGATCATCGTCACGGCGGATCACGGCGGGCACGATACGACTCACGGCTCAACCCTCCCCGAAGATATGACTATCCCGTGGATCATGTCGGGGCCGGGCATCCAGCCCAAAGTGCTGACAACGCGTGTCCACACGATGGATACTGCCGCCACCGCCGCGTTCGCCCTCGGCTTGGATATTCCGCTCGAATGGGACGGCGTCCCAGTGTATGAGGCGTTCGGCTTGCCGATCGAAAAACAATCCGCGCCCTGTCAGTAACGACTCGGGCAATGATAGAATCAGGACGAGGTCATCCAATGAATAAATCTGATTCACGTCTCACCGTTGGCAGGAGCATGGTCGTCAGCGCGATCGTGTTCGCGGTCTTCCTCGCGTATGTCATCTTTTTGCGTTATGCAGTGAATCCTTTACCCGCCGCACAAGAAACCGAGCGGACCACGCGGTCGTTCGAGATGCTTTCGGTGGTGCTCGGTTTGCTCGCAGGAGGATGTATGGCAGGTTATTTTTCGTTCGATTACAGCCGCATCAACGTCCGTTATAAAAAGGGAGCATTGCTGATCTCGTGGTTATTCGTCAGTTCGATCTACATGTTGATCTTCCTCATCATGTACTCTCTGCGCCGGGCAGGCGCGCTGCAGATCGTGGACGGTTGGGCTGGCGCCCTGCTCTTCCTCGCCACCTTCGCTTTCCTTGATGGGTTACTCTTGTTCGAACGCTGGAAGATGGGGCAGTTCAGGGAAGATGAGTGAGACACATCGTTGAGAAATGAATTGCAGGGAAATTCACGGAACTAACCTGTCAAAGCGCCATGCACTTCGCAACCCAATTCCCAAGCCCGGCAGTTAACGGAGTAAAATTCTTTCGACTACGCTAGATATGTCGGATATGATCTTTGGAGAGCATTGAATGCCCATCACCAAGCAACGCACGCTGGACTACGTCAATCTCGAATGGGGAACCTACGTCGAGCGTTTCAACCGCCTGCCGAAAGCGGAGCAGGAGAAGCGGCTCGAAACGATCGGGTTCGAGTCGTTTCGCGATATGCTGGCGCACGTTCTCGCGTGGTGGGAGGAGGGCATGCTTCCCATCCGCGCCATTGCGGAGGGGCGCGATTTCGAACGGAAGAAATATGACTACGATGCCTTCAACGCAGAGGCGGTGGCGAAATACAAAAGTTGGGAGGCAGGCAAGTTCATGGCGCACTTCGAGAAGACGCGCCAGAAAACAGAAGCAGACCTCCAGTCGATGGATGAAGCGGTGTTCGAGAATCGTAGAGTCCGTTCGTGGGTGAACGGCATCTTCATCCATCATGCGCGCGAACATTTGGTGGTGTTGAGTCGCTTTCTTGTGACCGACTTGTTGAAGAACGAATGGGCGGAGTACATCGACAATTTCAATCGTCTCAGCGATGAAAAGAAAAAGGAATTTTTATCGAAGCAGGGATTCGAGAATTTTCACGACCTGCTCGCACACATCATCGGCTGGTGGGAGGAGGGCGCGCGCATCATTTCGGGGATCCTCGAAAAGCCGGGTTTTACGTGGGAAAGCCACGATGTGGATGCTTTCAATCTCGAATTGACGAAGAAATATTCCACGTGGTCAGACGATGCGTTATATCAGCATTACGAAATGGTACGGACGGTGATGTTCGAGTTGATATCGAGCCTGCCCGCCGATGCGATGCAGAACGCGGACATCGAGGGCTGGCTCAAAGACGATGTGGTCGCGCATTACGACGAACATTCGATATAGGTTGATCTATGGAAGAACATGTTGTGTATCTGGCGCTGGGATCGAATCTCGGCAACCGCCTCGCAAATTTGAAGGAGGCGGTCACGTCGCTTCCACCGCAAATGGAGGTGAAGGCACGATCGAACGTGTACGAAACTCACCCGTGGGGATTCGAAGAGCAGGAGAAATTTCTCAATCAGGTCGTGCGCGTCGAGACGTATCTCAAGCCTGAGCCGTTGCTCAAACACCTCAAGCGGCTCGAAGTGGCGTTGGGTCGCAAGCCGTCGTTTCAGAACGGTCCGCGCTTGATCGATATTGACATTTTGTTCTACGACGATCTCGTGTTGTATTCGCCAGTCTTGATGATCCCGCACCCGCACATGCACGAACGCGGATTTGTCCTCGTGCCATTGATGGATATCGCGCCGGATCTTGTGCATCCCGTGCGGAAGAAGAGCATCCGTGAACTGGCGTTGTTCACCGACGTGAGCGGGGTGAGGAAGTTCGAGGGTTGAGGATGAATGGAAATCTTTAAACGGATCAAGAGTTCAGCGCGCATTTTGCTCAAAGGCGAACCTAAAAAGAAAAACCGCAACGCCATCCCTGCCATCACGCGCGAGGAAATCAAAGAGGTTAAACAGTTCTTCACGCGCGAAAAATTTTTTATCCTCGGTCATGCGCGCTCTGGCACCACGCTCCTCATGCGCCTCGCGCGCCTGCACCCCGACGTGCATTGCAACTATCAGGCGCACTTCTTTACGCGCAAGCCGTTGTTGAAATCATTGGTCGATTCGCCGGAAATCGAGGAGTGGCTCACGCGCAAGTCCAACCGCTGGAACCGCGGGCGCGACCTTTCTCCGCTCGTTCTGCGCGCCACCGCCGATTTCATCATGGAGCGCGAAGCGGCGCGCGCGGGTAAGCGCATCGTCGGCGACAAGAGTCCCTCGTCCACGATTCACGGCGCGGCTGTGCGCGATATGCACGCGATCTACCCCGACGCGAAACTGGTGTACATCGTCCGCGATGGACGCGATGTGTTGATCTCCGAACGCTTTCGGAACTTCGTGGAGGAATCAAAATTTCTGTCTGCGGAAGACAAACGCATCATTGCGGACCTTCGGGCTGACCCGGCTTCGTTCACCGACGGACGCCGTTCCATTTTCACCGAGTCGTTCATCCGCCGCGTGGCGCAGGGATGGGTGACGAATCTACGCGAGTCAGACGATGAAGCGCGCAGACTTTACGGCAAAAATTATTTCAGCCTGCGTTATGAAGATGTGTTGAAAAATCCGTTCAAGGAAATGTCGAAGCTGTGGAAGTTTCTCGGTGTGAAGACGATTCACAAATCGCTCGAAAAGGTGGTTCAAGCTGAAATGGCGTCCAACCCCGACGAGGAGTGGCAGGCAAAACGGGACGAGGGAATCGCGTCCTTCCTTCCGAAGGGACAGGCTGGCAACTGGCAGAGGCTGTTCTCCGCGGGAGATAAATCCGTGTTCAAAGAAGCGGCGGGCGAGATGCTGGTGAAATGGAAGTATGAGAAGGATTTGAATTGGTGAATTATTAACCACGAAGGTCACGAAGGAAAACCTTTGGGATTTTAAACCTTGGTGCCCTTTGTGTCCTTCGTGTTAAAGAAGGTTTATGAAATTTTTAATTGCAGGTCTTGGCTCGATCGGTCGCCGCCACATGAGGAATCTCATCGCATTGGGCGAGAAGGATATTGTTTTATATCGCACCGGCAAAAGCACCATGCCCGAGGAAGACCTTGTAGGATTTCCTCAGGAAACCGATTTGCAGACCGCGCTCGAAAAATACAAACCCGACGCGGTCATTGTCGCGAACCCGACCGCGTTGCATCTTGATGTTGCCATTCCAGCGGCAGAGGCGGGATGCTCGTTATTACTCGAAAAGCCGCTCTCGCATTCGATGGAACGGATCGATGCGCTGGAAGCCGCGCTCAAAAAAGGCGGCGGACGTGTGGTGGTTGGATTCCAATTCCGTTTCCACCCAGGTTTGGTAAAGGCGAAACAATTAATTTCCGCGGGTGAGATCGGGCGCGTGATCTCTGCGCACGTGCATTTTGGCGAATATCTTCCGGCGTGGCATCCGTGGGAGGATTATCGTCAGGGCTACGCGGCGCGCGCGGACATGGGCGGAGGCGTGGTGCTAACGCAATGCCATTCGCTCGATTATCTTCCGTGGCTGGTGGGAAATGTCGAATCTGTTTGGGGATTTACTGCCAAACTTAGCGATCTCGAAGTGGACGTGGAAGATACAGCGAAGATCGGTCTGCGTTTTGAAAATGGCGCCCTGGGTAGTATTCACCTCGATTACAACCAGCAACCGCCCTCCCATTTTTTTGAAGTCGTTGGCACGAAAGGCTCGTTGCAGTGGAATCTTTCGGATGGCGCGACGCGGGTCTATCGGGCTTCCTCCCCTCACCCCAAGCCCTCTCCCGAAGGGAGAGGGGGCAGCGATTGGGAAACATACCCTCTTCCTCCAGATTGGGAACGCAACGTGATGTTCATGGAAGAGATGAAACATTTCGTTGCTGTGACGCGCGGCGAGGTTGAGTCATCCTGTCCACTGAAAGAGGGAATTCGCGTGATGCGGCTTGCGCTGGCGGTCAAAGAATCGTCCCGCACTGGTCGCGTGATGTCATTGTAAGGCGGGGGAGACTTCAAAATTCATCGACTGAATTTTAGGATATAATTGCGCCGCATAGAAAACCCAACAGAGTAATCTGTGAATTTCAAGGAGTACGAATGTCGAATGCCAAACTCATAAGCCCCTACGGGGGGAAACTGGTGAACCTTGTCGTCGAAGGCAAGGAACGTGAAGACCTGCTCGCCCGCGCTTCCAAACTGCCTTCGATCAAGATCACCATGCGCAATCTTTGCGATCTGGAACTGCTCGCCACCGGCGGCTTTTCACCGCTGACCACCTTCATGGGCAAAGCGGATTACGAACGCGTCCTGCACGAAATGCGGCTGGCGGACGGAACCCTGTGGCCCCTCCCCATTACATTGACCGCCGACCCGAAGGAATTGCCGACGGTCGGAGAAGACCTGGTGTTACGCAACGCGAACAACGATGTGATCGCGGTGATGACGCTAGACGAGGTCTTTCACTGGGACGCGAACACCGAAGCTGCACTCGCTTACGGCTCAACAGATCCGCGTCACCCGATGGTCTCTGAAATGGAACGTTGGGGCAAGGTCTGCATCAGCGGCCCGATAAAAGTAGTCAACCTGCCGAAGTATCACGACTTCGTCAGCCTGCGTCTCACGCCCGCGCAAGTGCGCGAACGGCTCGAGAAGATGGGGCACGACAACGTCGTCGCGTTCCAGACGCGCAACCCGTTGCACCGCATCCATGAAGAATTGACCAAGCGCGCCGCCGCGGAAGTGAAAGGCTCGCTCATCATTCATCCCGTTGTCGGCATGACCAAGCCCGGCGATGTGGATCACTACACGCGCGTCCGCACGTATCGCGCGCTGGTGGACCATCACTACGATAAGAACAGCACGATGCTGAGTCTGCTTCCGCTGGCGATGCGCATGGCGGGTCCGAAAGAAGCGGTGCTTCACGCCATCATCCGACGCAACCACGGCGCGAATCACTTCATCGTGGGGCGCGACCACGCGGGGCCGGGAAAAGATTCTACGGGCAAGCCGTTCTACGGTCCGTATGATGCGCAGGAATTAATGAAAAAGTACGAAGCCGAGATCGGCGTCAAGATGATTCCGTTCGAGGAATTGTTGTACCTTCCCGACGAAGACCGCTACGTGGAAGCAAAGGATGTTCCGCAAGGCGCGAAAACATTGAACATCTCCGGCACGCAGGTGCGCGACGATTATCTGGCGAAAGGAAAGTTATTGCCCGAATGGTTCACTCGCTCTGAAACTGCTGAAATCTTGCGCGAGATGTATCCGCCGCGCCACAAACAAGGATTCTGTATTTGGTTCACCGGTTTAAGTGGTTCGGGTAAGTCTGCCACCACACAGGTGCTCACCTCGTTGTTGCTTGAACGCGGGCGCGAGATCGCCATTCTCGACGGCGATGTGGTCCGCACGCATCTCTCGAAAGGTCTCGGCTTCAGCAAGGAAGACCGCGACACCAACATTTTGCGAATCGGTTTTGTGGCAGGTGAAATTGTGCACGCAGGCGGCGCGGTGATCTGCGCGGCGATCAGCCCGTATCGTTCCACGCGCAACGAAGCGCGCAAGATGGTCGGCGAGAACTTCATCACCGTGTACATGGATACGCCAGTCGAAGTCTGCGAACAGCGCGATGTGAAAGGCTTGTATGCGAAGGCGCGGCAGGCGATGGCAGAAGGACACCCGATGGGCTTCACCGGCGTGGACGACCCGTACGAGCCGCCGATCGACCCGGAGATCACGCTCAAAGGATTCGGCGCGACCCCCGAAGAGAACGCGCATATCATCGTCAAGTACCTCGAAGATCAGGGATATTTGAATCACAATTAACATTGCTCGATACGCAGTACGAAATACGCAATACGTACTGCGTGCTTCGTACTGCGTATTTCCTTTATGACCCCCCGCGATTCCCTCCGCCTCGCTTCGTTCCTCAGCCTGATCCTGCTCGTGTTTACCGGGGTGTTCCTCGTTTTGCGCGCCACGCCGGAAGGGCTTGGGCTTTCGGACGATTCGATCGCGTATATCGCGGGCGCACGCAGTTTGCTGGATGGGAATGGGTACCGCGAAGTTTGGCTCGCGACGAATCAACCGGTCACACACTTCCCACCCGGGTTTTCATCGGCGCTGGGTTTCCTCGGCTTGTTCGGGCTTGACCCCCTGCGCGGCGCGCGTTTTCTCAATGCGATATTGTTCGGGTTGAACGCGGGCTTGCTCGGCATTCTTGTTTGGCGCATGACGCCGTCATTGACCTCCGGCGTTGTAATTGCCGCGTTGTTCGTGCTTAGCGGCGACTTGTTGCAAGTGCACACGGTCGCGATGAGCGAGCCGCTGTTCATCTTCTTTTCACTGCTTTCATTTTGGATGTTCGACTTGTATTTCGAGCGTCCGCCATCCACGGTGGGGAAAGGCGTTGCGGGCGAATGGTGGTGGCTGATCGCGTGCGCGTCGTTCGCAGGGTTGGCTTACCTCACGCGTTACGCCGGGCTCGCCCTCGCCGCGACATTTCTCGTCGCGATCTTTGTATTGCGAACGACATGGCGCAAACGACTCACGAGCATCGGCATCTTCCTTGCGGGATTCCTTCCGTGGGTTTTGATCTGGGCAGTGCGTAACCGCATCATTGCGGACAACGCCACCAACCGCGCGTTCGCGTGGCATCCCATCACCGCAGAGACTCTGAATCAAGGCATTCGCGTGTTCAATGATTTCTTAATCCCTGTGACGGCGTGGTACAAAGCGGTGATCAAATTGCCCGTCGTGCCCGAAGCGTTGACGATCCTCATCCTCGGCGTTGTGCTGGTGTGGACAGCCTTCCGAGCGTGGAAATACCTCTCGCCGCTCACCCCGCGTCCCTCGCCGACGGGCATGGGCAGTCAGGGCACGCGCGAGGTCATTTCGTTTACAGTCGGTTTGTTCCTCGTCGCGTATCTCGCCTCCATCGTTGCCTCCATGACCATGTTCGACGCGGCGACAAAATTCAAACTGCGCATCCTGTCACCGGTTTTTGTGTGCCTTTTGATCCTGCTCATCTACGTCGGCATCCGGCTTCGGGACAAGAATCGCAACGTCACGATCGTGTTGACGTTGATTCTGCTCGGCTTCTCTTTTTACAAACAATCCATCACACTCGATGCGTGGTCGAAGAGCGGGCTGGGGTACGCCTCCTTCCAATGGTACGATTCGGAAGCGATGGTGTATTTGCGCGAACTGCCCGACGATGTGTTGATCTTCACCAACGAACCCGGCGCGGTTTACTTGTATGTGGGCCGCGGCGCGGCAGTCGTTCCCACCGGTTACGATTCGGCGCGCGCCGAGTTTGTGCCCGGCTTCGAAGACGGCGTGGCGCGCATGCAAGCCGAGATCAACGCCGGGCGCGCCGTGCTTGCCATTTTCGATGACGGCGAAAATATTTCCAATGAAGTCGCCGCGTTGACCGAAGGTTTATATCTCGCGCACAAATCGCAGGGCGATTCGATTTACACACAACAACCGTAAGGCGGGATGCCATCCCGCCCCACGAAAGATTACCATGACCATACAAGATAAATTCAAACTCGATGGACGCGTTGCTCTCGTCACCGGCGGGGCGGGATTGCTCGGCAGGGAATTTTGCCGGACCCTCGCCGAAGCCGGCGCGGCAGT
>CAZQES010000080.1:0-16831 GCA_964591425.1 uncultured Anaerolinea sp. | reverse complement strand
ATGCTGACCCGTGTGCACGAGGATCTCGTGATGCGCTTTTCGCAAGGCGCGGCTGACAGGCGTTGCTTGAATGAATTCGGGGCGCGCGCCGACGATGGAAATGATCTTCATACTTCCCTCTGTAATTCTCTTGATTGGAACGATTTCACTTTAAAAAAGCGCTGCGCGATCTCAACAACTGCAAGCGCCGCGAACGGGATCAAGACCGCGTCAACCGGAAGGCGATAACGGATCAACGTCCACGTAAGGATATGCACACCCGAGTACACAGTGGCAAATAGGAGGAGAAGACCGACGGGGGCTGCAAACAAGTTATTTCGATTCTGCTTTACACCCAAAAACAAACCATAGAGCATGAATGGTAAAAATAAACCAAAACTGCCGATACGCGAGATATTGCTCAAGGTTGACGACTCGGATGAATACCAAAACATGAAATACGGCGGGATGCGACTCAATGACAACAGGATATAACGCGCCGGATCGTCCATCACGAATTGGATGCCGCGTTTCAGCAGTTCCCTATCGAGAGCCGCTTCATCCAGATGCCGGACTTTTTGAGGGATCAGTTCTTGATATGTTTTCGTAGGAAGTATCGGAATGAACTCGGTTCCATAGATCGGATTGTTACCCCAGAAAAAAGCATAACCAGAATTGGTGTTGAGCAGGACAAAACTCCCAAAACGGGAATAGTTATAAAGCGTGATCGGAACGATGAATGAAACGATCACAGCCAGAGATAACGCCGTCGGAAGCAGAGGCAACTTGCGGTTTGATTTGAAACGGACGATCCACATCCATAGGAAGAGGAAAGGAATGAAGAGCAGGAACACTTGTCGCAGGACCACGGTAATCCCAATGGAAACTCCGAGCGCGAGACCAAGTCCAATATCGCGTTTTCTGTCGGTATTTTCGGCAAGTTGAAGCGCGAAATACAATGTGAAGAGAATGGATGTAATGTAGAACGGCTCGGTCATCAGCGCCGCGTCATAGTAGAAAAAGTACACGTAGATCGCAGTGATGCCTGCGGCAATAAGCCCGATGGTTCTGGTGAATACTTTTTCACCGATGCGATAAGCGATATACGGATGCAGGATGCCAACGATGATCGCTTGCAAAACACGCGCCACGATGGGATTCGGACCGAAAACGAAATATACGAACACAAGATAGAGTGTATAAAGAAAACTCCAATGCGCCGTGGGCGCCTCGGCCGGCGTGATGGGCCACCACAATTCGCCGAAGGAAAAACCGTGACCGTCGAGGACGCGCAAGGCAAGTTTGTGATACGAAATTTGATCGAAGATACCCGGCAATTCGACGACAGTGTTCCCCATCGCGAATGCCACCCCAACGCGCAACAAAACAGACACCGCCAATATCAATGGCAGTGGTTGTTCAACAATGCGCTTCCAAAGGCGGTTACGTTTAGGGTCAAGCCTCATAGATCGACTTCATGGCGGATAACACTACATGCCAATCGTATTTTAATTCGGCTAAACGCCGTCCGTTTGTGGATAGTTTTTCCTGCAAGCTCACATCCTCGAGGAGTTCAACGACTCGCCTTGCAAAATCTGTTGCGGTATCAGCAACCAGCACATCCTTTTCAAGTTTGGCGTGGATGCCTTCAAGTCCGATGGTGGTGGTGACGACGGGCATCGCATACGCGAACGCCTCAAGGATTCGTACCCGCATCCCTCCGCCCGCACGGACGGGCACCACCATCAACGCGCTTTGCTCCAAATATGGCGCGAGGTCGGGGACATATCCAGTCACCTTCACTGCCGCTGGAGTCTGCGCGGCAAGGTCGAGGAAATCCTGCGGCGGATTCTTGCCGATGATCGTCAACGTTGCGTCGTGGACGCGCTCTCGGATCAACGGAAAAACTTCTGTGAAGAACCAGCGGATGCCGTCCGCATTGGGTGGGTAATGCAATGTCCCAAGTGTAACAATATTTTTCGAACCCGGCTTCCGCCGGATCGGTTGCAATTGGCCGGTATCGGTTGCGATCGGCACGACTGTGATCGGAGCCGCTTTCTCGTCAGGCTTTAGTTTTGAAAAATGCAAGGCTTCTTCCAAACCAACCCGATCGATATCCGTGACAGCAAGGACATGATCTACCTGTTTCAACAATTCGCCTTCGTAGCGTTTGACGCGTTTTGCTTCGACAGCTAGAATGGGTTTCAAAAACCAGTGCGCATTCTCGCGCATCCGCTCCACGATGGACCAGACGGCATTGTGAGCATCGAAGATAACTTTCGGCTTTTTGTTTTTCGCCGCCGCGCCGCGTAATGCGAATTGCACCATGGTTAACTGGTCTGCGTGAATAAAGTCGAACTCGTTTTCCTTCACCACCTTATCCACTTTTGCCTGCATCTCGGGCAGGTCATCCCGTTCGACG
Source organism: uncultured Anaerolinea sp. (assembly GCA_964591425.1). Classification (GTDB taxonomy): domain Bacteria; phylum Chloroflexota; class Anaerolineae; order Anaerolineales; family Villigracilaceae; genus Defluviilinea. The sequence goes on along the minus strand of CAZQES010000080.1, from coordinate 14,430 downwards.
AGGAAAGGCCGGGAAGTGAGATAACTGCGGAGGATGTACCATGCATCCGTCACGCGTGAGCGACGGATCGGCACCGTATGGACCGCGTCGCACACGCTTTCCAGCGAAGCGATATGCGGCACTTCCTCTGGACGCACGAATGAAATCAAGGTTACAGAGTGTCCCTGCAACGCCAGAGACCTCAACACATGCCACGTTTTAACGCGCGGTCCCGCGTCGGGAGGGTATGGCACGATCTGGGTGAGGAAGAGTATATTCATAATGGAATTAACGTCAGCTCACCGCGTTACAGACTCGATCAAATTGGTATAGTAATGAATCATCGTATCCCAGTTGTATCTCTCCTGTACCAGTTGAAAGGCATTCTTCGCCAACCTACGATTGGACTCATCGTCGGTCAATAATCGAATCACACACCCGGCGAAGTCGGCAGGAGTGTCTGCCACGAGCAGATGCTCACCGGGCATCACCTCTAACCCCTCCGCGCCTTTGGAAGTGGCTACGACCGGTGTCCTCAACGCCATCGCTTCAAGTATTTTGAGGCGTGTTCCGCCCCCGCTCAACAGGGGTGCGATGCTCACAGCCGCAGAAGCGACGAGTGTTTTCAGATTATCCACGTGCCCGGTTAAGGTGATATTTTTTTGCGAGGACAACGGCAGGTTTTGATGATCCCCTGTGATGAACAATCGGGTATCAGGTAGCCGTTGGAGGATCAGGGGGAATACCTTTTCGACAAACCAAAGCATGGCTTCGTAATTTGCACGATAACCAAATGAGCCGGTAAAGACCAAAGTATTGGGTTTTTTTTCGGTTGCGAAATTCCGGTACTCATTTATATCCACACCATTCGGAATTACTGTGATCGGCTTCCGATACGCCGGAAAGTTCCTTTGAAGCAATTGAGCCTCCTGTTTGGAAGCCACGGTACAAGCCTGGAAGGTATTCAAAAGCCGGGAGAGATACAAACGAAGTTTGAACCATGTCAGTGCGTACCGGATGTGTAATGTTCTTCCATCGGAAGAAAACACCCGGTCATGGAACAATCCGATCTCGAACTCTTCGAAAATCGAAGGGACATCTCGAAATCGGGAAGCATAAGCCGCCATCTGCAATTGCGACGCAATAACAAGGTCGTGTTTTGCGGAATGTAACGTTTCTGTGATCGCTTCAGCCATTTCAATCGAATAGGTATCCACAATGGAACGCGGCTCAAGGCGGAAGATTCCCAGGCGCGCTTTCCAACGCGTGGGGTCAAATTCCTTCCACGGAACGACCTTCACCTCGGGGCAGAATTTATGCATCTCCATGGTGTCCGCAGGTTCATCCGCAAAACTTAGCAGGGTCACTTCGTGATTTATGCTTAAACCCTTGATCAAATTGTAGATGCGTAATTTGGAACCATTGCTGGGCGGGTGAGGAAACCACCGCGAGAGGAAAAGGATTCGCATGGAGTAAATAAAAACTTGCCACAGAGTGTATGCTGGCGGCGGGAAATCAAATCCCTCGCTGTACTCTGTGGCTGGAGACTCGGCAACTTGACCAGTTGCTACTTCAGATTAACACACAATGCCATCACGTCCAGATTTGAACGGAGTTCCTTCTTCGCCCGATCGCTCCGGCTTGGTACGAAAAATCCAACACACCACACCAGCAACTTCAACAGACTCATTACAAAGAACAAAGTGCGCAACAATAGGGTACTTACAATGCCATAATTTTTTTTATAGAACATCATCTTGCCGCGATAGACCATTTTGCGCCGCTTCCAGCGATCCATGCTCCGCCCGCCGAAGTGGATGATCGAAGAATTCGGGAGGAAATACACCTTCCAGCCCGCCTTGTTCAGCCGATATTGCAAATCCGCTTCATCACCGTAAATAAAATAACTTTCATCGAGCAAACCGATCTCGTTCAGCGCCGCGCGGCGCACCAATAAACATGCAGAACTCATCCAACCAGTGGCTCTGATCTCGTTCGAATCACCGTGCGATGGATACCCCGACCACACCAACTCGCCTAGGTGTGTGGCGATCAAAAACTCTTCGAGCAGGGTGGAGAACGGCGCAAATCCCGATTGAAACGAGCCGTCGGGATTCAGCAACTTCCCCGCCGCCGCACCCGCTTCGGGATGTGCGTCCAAAAATTCCACCAGCACGTCGAGCGCGGGTCCGTTCACCAGCGTATCGTTGTTCAACAACAACACATAACGCCCATTCGTCGCTTCGATTCCCTGATTGCTCGCTTTGCCCAACCCCACATTGCCCGCGTTCTGAATCAACTTCACCTGCGGAAATTTCTCCGCTAACATTTGCTGACTTCCATCCGTCGAGCCATTGTCCACGACAACCACATCGAACGAACTCTTCAACCCGCCTTCAAACAAGGATTTCAAACACGGATCGAGATACGCCTTATTATTCCAACAAACCAGCACAATGGACATATCCACAACGGACGTTTCGCTTCTCTTTCGGACCTCAGGCTTGGTCGCCGTTTCCAACATACTTTTACTCCTCCCGATACTTTCTATCGAGGTCAGCGATCTCCTCGTATGTTCCAAGATCGATGTACGTGCCATCCTGCATGTGCACGCCCTTGAACTTCATCCCTTTGGCAATGGCATCGTTCATAATTTTTGCAAAGTCGGAGAGGCCGTGTTCGAACACGCATTCATGTAAATACTCGGTGAATTTCGGACGCCAAACGATACAGCCCCACATTTCGGTCAGATCGGTTTGTTTGGGCTTATCCACGATCGCAAGGACGCGGGAATCCCCGTCCATTTTCACCATGCCAAACTTTTCGGGCCGATCCGTGGTGAACATCCCGAACAATACATCATCGTCGGGCGCGGCGGCTTCGTGGACTCGTTTGAAAATATCGCTGGGCTGCATAAACGTATCCGCCATGCCGAAGAAGACGGTTTTCCCTTTGATGAGGTGATATGCCGAATCCAGTGCATGAGCCAAACCAGGGGAGGTAGACTTCGTTTTTCCTTCTACCACTTCCTGCACCACGTAACTAATGTCACACCCGAAGCGTTGACCGCTTCCGAAATACCCCATCAACTGGTGCTTGGTCTCATTCACGACGAACACAATATGTTTCAAACCTGCGTTCGTTAAATTGTCAACAACAAACTGGGAAATCGGTTTGTAATGATTGTTCCGAATTACCGGGTACAACTCTTTCGGATAAGGCAGACCCAGCCGAACACCCTTCCCCGCCGCGGGGATCAGACCGATCAATTCTTCCATGGTTCCCTTCCAACTAGCATAGTCTATTCTTGAAATTGAAATTCCGCATGCACTTTCATCAGGAATTTTTGTATATTTTCATTAAGGGCAATTGGATCAAATTCTGTCTTAATGTATTGTCGCCCAGCCACTCCCATTTGGTGAGCCAGTTCAGGCCGGGTCCATAATTTCTGAATTGCCGCTTTCAAAGCCTGGCTGTCGTATGGGGGCACCAGGATACCGGTAACGCCATCGCGAATATAAGTTGACATCCCCGGCAGGTTCGTTGCGATAACCGCCTTGCCTGCCGCGCTTGCTTCGAGCGCGCTGGTCATCCCTGCGCTGAATTGAGTTGTGTTCTTCAATGGCAATACTACAAATCTTGACCGTGCATACAAGGTGGGTGTTTCCTGGTTAGGTATTGGGTCGCAAAATTTCACCCATTCTGGCAACGCCCTCCTATATATTCGTGGATATAAACCGTCAAACCGGCTGCCCGCATAGATCTCCGTTACATAATTAGGAAGTTCCATCAAGGAGTCGACCAAAGTGACGTAATCACGTTTCGACGCGCCTAAACTGAGGATCGGTCCATCATAGATAGGTCCGAGGGGAGTATTTTGCGGCAGATCCTGACACACCACCCTGATAAATCGATCGTATGAGATTCCATAATAGGATACCATAAAATCCCGGTCAGCGTTGGCTAAATAACCAATGGCATTCCATTTCCTGGTTATGCCTGCCAACCGGATCATTAACTTTTTTTTCCTTGATGCCATGTGATGCACCAGAACTACAAGTGGTTTATTTATTCCAGTGAGAACAATTCCCACCCTCTCCGAGTTTGCCCAGACAACATCATAATGACGCGCGATTCGGCGGGCGTGCAAAGCCAGCACGATGTCGAGACGCAATAATTCTTCTATTTTGCGCCACCAAGTGGGTACTGTCTCATAAATTTGATAATCCAACACATCGGACCACCAGCCGTTCTTGTCATTCACCAGCGGCGAATAACCGGTCTCAACCAATAACACTTTTGGATACATACACCCTCAGGGTTTGAAATTTCGGAGCTGGTTTTATCAACGGCTACCGAGGTTACAGAAGTAAAACAGTCTACGCATGAAAGGCAGTTTTCAACTCTGTTCAAATAAAGGAAGATCGATCGAGGTCTTCTATCGTTCAAAATTACTCATTCCCGATCCGTAGTACTCTCCATCAGGGAATGCTGTTCGACCGCTATCAGTCCCCCGAAAAATATCCAAGGCAGTATGCTTGCACGAAAACCGTTAAGCCCAATGTTATAGGCAAAAGGCAAAACCCAATCAACCAAAAATGCAGCAGCCACTGTGCCTATCAGTCCCGCAAACACACTGAAGGCATATCCGCGCGAAAACCCATCCTTGAGGTTGTGCATAAGCGACCAGGACAGTCGGCCCATCTCAATCATTATCCAGATGAAACAAATTAAGCCGACAAACCCAGTCTGGGCGATCAAATCGACATACTGGCTGTGGGAAACAAAATTGATATAGTAGCCCCGAATATTGAAAAGAGTTACATACCAGTAGTAATTGGCAAACCCCAACCCCAATATCGGGTTGACGAGGCTGGCTTCGAGCACGATCCTCCAAGCATCCAATCTGGTTTCCCAGCTGTAAGACTCTGATGCGATCTGATTTTGGAGAAGATTAACGAAACCGATCAGGAGAAAGGGGGTTGACAAGAAAGCCAGTTTTCTAAACCGTAGCGCAAGCAACACTGCGACAACCATCAAGGGGGGCACCCAGCCAGACTTCCAATCGTAATTTATTATCGCAGCAACATAAAATACTACTATCAGAATGGCTAGCAAGAGGATTCGGATTGATCTACTCAGGGTTTGATTAAATATCAACTGCCCCAATAACATAGCTACCAGCCACACCCAAAACATACTATTAGCAATGAAGCCCTTTTGGTAAATTTCATCAATGCCGACTGAATTGATAGCACGACCGAGTACATATAAAGCACCCAGGAATATAAAAAACCATACAATCCACTTTAGCCAGCGAACATCTTTTACAATATTTGCCGTCAATACCAGTGCCGCTAGTGAAAAGAAGTAAATGGCAAAACCGCCAAGTTGGGTATCCAGCGGGGCTTGAATGGCAGTCACGTACCATAAGATCTGACCCATCAAGAACGCAGCGACACAAACGACCATGAAATAGAAGGTCGGGCGCACAGGATTTGAATGAACAAACCCGAATCGTCGCTTAACTATGAACATGTCGACACCCCAAAGAAACACCATAAGGATCACCACGATCATAGAAGCATTGATACCCCCCGGACCGGAGAACGGAATGAAACAGCTACTCAGGAGCAAGAGAAAGTAACCCAATGTTGGACGCAGCAGGAGACTCAGAATAACAACCAATCCTCCCACCGCAGCCATGGTCAATACGAAAATTTGCTTCGTGCCCCAATACGCTGCAATTATCGCAACCAAGGCTGTGCAGAGTCCGATAACATATTGAAATTCCCGCTTGGTCAATGTGATTCTGCGATGGAAAGAAAGAAAGTTTAAATTGAAATCAATATTCATCAGATTGCTCCGTGTATATTCGGTGAATTATCTTGTCTTGACTGGCAGGCATACAAATTCATCCACGCCTGGTGGACAAGGCAGGAAGAGCCTCGATAATTGTTTTCTTCACTTCAAGTAGGCGCCAATAGAATTCGATAGATGGCAAGACGAGAGGCGTAGTTCTCAATTATGACCAACAACTGCTTGCAGATAAGATTCGATCTCAGCGGTCATGCGCTGGAGGCTGAACCTGGATATCGCAGTATCACGTCCAGCCTTTCCCAACTTATCACACAAATCAGGGTTTTCGATCAAGCGCTTCAACTGTTCGGCGAGACCCGCCGGATCGTTTGGAGTGAAAGTCAACGCGTTCCGTCCTGCTGAAAGAATTTCAGACGCGCCACCGACTTGAGCACCAACCACAGGCACCCCAGATGCCATTGCCTCCACAAGGACACGCCCAAAAGGCTCAGCCCAAATCGAGGGAAAGAGAAAGATATCCGACTTGTGATATATTGCCGGAAGCGCTTCCTTAGGCTGGGCATCCATAAATTGAATTAAATGCGCAACGCCTTCCTTTTTCGCCAGATCGTGTAAAAAAGACACATACCCCAGTTCACCGTTACCTACGATCGTCAACCGGATATTTTGAAATCCGTGATTACGCGCCAACAATCCTATTGCGCGAATCGCTAGGTGTACGCCCTTTTCCTCAGCTAATCTCCCAACGAACAACAAGAAGATTTCTTCCTTATCAGCGTTAGACTTTATATGGTCTTGCAGATAGAGGTCGGTGTCGATCGCGCCGTAAATCACCCGTGCGTGATTTGCCGTGATATTTTTTTCGGCAAATTCACCCATCATAAATTTTGAAGGAAAAAGAATGTGTTCGAAACGCAAAGACGGTCGCGTCGCCCTGGCGAGGATGGCTTGCGCCAAAGGTTTCAACAAAGCTTTGGGAATTCCGGTTAACGCATTTCGCGCAGGCGCATTCCAGTAGTCTTCGAATGGGTTTGGAAGCGTGGGCCAGTAATCGCCCATATAATATGCTACGCGTAATCCCAATCGTTTCTCTACCAAAGCAGGGATGGAGTGTTGAAGATTCCACATGCCCCAGATCAGCGCGGCGTCCGGTTGAAAAGAATCGACCAGAGATCGCGTTCGAACAAGATTTTCTCTTTCGCGCCTTCTGCGGTGGGTAAAAAATTGAAACGCGTTCCGCAGCGTGCCAATCTCCATCTCAAGATGCAAATCGCGGTGCACCCAATTGGGGTCTTCAGTCCGCCCCCGTCCATGCTCGCTGGTCAATACTTGCACAGTATGACCACGATTCCGCAATCCTTCAGCCACCTCCTGACACCATTGCTCAAAACCGCCTCGACTCGCCGGTGGATAGAAATTGGAAAGGAACAATAAACGCATGGGATATTACGCGTCAACCGGCGTTGCAAGCTGGTCTTTTGGCATCCCCACCAAATGCAGAAGATAATTTTCAAACCCCGTTAACATCGTGGATAGTGTAAAACGTTCCAGCGCAAGGAGTCTTCCGCGTTGAGCTAACTTCTGTTTATCCTTGAAACCATCCAGAAGAAGCGCAATGCGCGCTGCCAAAGCGCTTGCGTCGCCCGCCGGGTAGAGAAGGTCCGCGTCATACTGTGAAAAAATTTCCCGGCTTCCCCCCACATCCGACCCGATAACTGTCAACCCAGCGAACATCGCTTCAACGATCGTTCTTCCGAACGGTTCGGGCCAGATCGAGGTAAACAAGAACACATCATACTTGTTCAACTCAGCGGGAACCTCATTTCGCGAAACTTTCCCGGCAAATCTAACCTGATCACTCACTCCAAGGGCTGAAACCATCGAGCGTAATTGGTTTTCATAGTTTGGGTGACCACTTCCCAATATCGTCAATTTTGTTTTCCCGGCAAATCCTTGCTTGTTTAGAATGCCTAGAGCTTGGATCGCGGTGTGCACTCCTTTATCTTCAATCAAACGACCAAAATATAGCAATCGCAGGGGCGCATGAGTAGAGGGTGACGTATGAATACGAGGGTCTTCAAATGTAAACGGCGTAGGATCAATCCCACTATACAACACTTCGGAGGAAGGAGGAATGGTACCCGCCCCAACCAGCCTGTTTCTGACATATTCACTGCAACAAATTGTCCTCGCAAATTGAAGGCGAGGCGGATATTTTTCCTTATCCAAGTGCGATAATGCCAGAGAACGCAAAGGTCGCTTGATTTTTTCAGCAAACTTATTCTTTGTCGGCAACTTCCAATAGATGCGATGCGGATCCTCATCGGTGGGCCAGTAAGAGGCAATGTAATACACAACGCGGTTCGGCATCCATTGCTCTAGCCAGTATGGCAGTGAGTGAGACAGCAAGTACATCCCCCAAACCACAACCACATCCGGCGCAAACTCGTCCACCGTAGCGCGCAAGGCGTCCCGATTGAACCGTTCCTGCGAAAGCCGCCTTAGAAAAAAATCCGCCGGGCGATAATAATTCAAATCCGCTTGCAGGTGCAACGTTCGCATCACATCGCCTTCATCCTTCGGTGATTGCGTGCCGTAGCGCGAGGTAAGGATTTTTACCGCGTGTCCTCGCGCCTTCAAACTTTGCGCCACCTCCTGACATACCTGCTCATATCCTCCAATATCATGCGGAGGATACATATTGGTCAAAAAAAGGATTCGCATTACGGTTCCCGCGCCGACGGGGATGTTTGCGCGCGCCTTCCTCGAAAGCGTTCCACGCTTTGAGGGTTCAAAAAGGACTTGAGAAATGTGGCGAGAAAGCGACGGCTGAAAATCAATGTCCGGTCATGCACTGCGGCTCTGGTCAACAATTTTCTCGTGTCACGAAACCGTCTCGATCCGTAATTCAGCAGACCCAGCGCCAGATATGCGTGTGAATACGCTTTATTTTTGAATCGTAGATGATCGCTTCGATTTCCAGTCTCTCGATAGAATCGTTCCAGTAAACTCATAAGATTTCGCGCGCTCGAGTCCAGGTCGAGGCTGGCAAAATCACCGCGATACCCTTTGGGCTGTTCGCCGCACGCTAATTCGTAAAATGTATTCAGTTTTGTCAACAGAGTGGGCGATGCCATCGCCATGTTGCAGAAACTTTCGTACGCACGCTCGATCATCCGCGCCTGAAGATACTCCACCGAAGACGCCAAATATGCCTGCCCATACGCGCGGCGTTGAGGTTCGGTCCATTCACCCTCTGCTGATGGTTTGGATCCAAAGTGTTTTTGAATGACGGCAAGGCGGTTTTCAGCCTGGCGCGTGGGGTCAGCGGACATGCTGTTTGGAAGAATACGGTGCCGGGTGAGGATATTCGTGACGCCTAACACTTTGTATTGTTTCGTGATTCTCAGCCACATGTCCACGTCTTCACAGGCGCGGAAATTGACATCGAACAGCCCAACCTTGTCGTAGCATTGTTTACGCACAAGGATCGACTCGGGCACAAGGAAATTCCCATCTGCCAATGCCTGAAACAAATGATCCGGGGAAATGAACCGCGCCTCGACTTGTGGAAGCGGTTGATTCGATCCATCCACAAACCGGTAACCGCAATATACCGCCTCCGCTTCCGGGTCAGCCTGAAGGATCGGCACGAGCACGCTCATGAAATCCGGTTCGTACAAATCGTCGGCATCCAGGACGCCGATGAACTCCCCGCGCGCCTGAGCGATTCCCGTATTGCGCGCCGCGGAGAGTCCGCTGTTCGCCTGCCAAATGTATCTCACTCCATCGCCGAACCGTGCAACCACTTCCCGGCTATCGTCGGTCGAACCGTCGTCCACCACGATGATCTCGAAGTCGCGGAAAGTCTGATTCAGGACGCTGGCGATGGCATCACTGATGTATTTTGCGTGATTGTAATTAGGGATGACGACGGAGACAACAGGATTCAGGGTGAGCATTCTATCTCTATATCGAATCAAATGGCTGACGGGCGATAACGGAATGCATCAAGCGCTCGAGGCGGGCAATGTAGTTGTCCCATGAATAATTGGATTCGGCATCTCGCCGCGCCTGTTCACCGAGTGCAGTGCGCAATTTTTTATCGCTTAACAAAGCGCTCAGCGCGGAGGCAAGAGCCGCGGCGTCACCGGGAGGCACGAGCAACCCATTTTCGCGATTGCGGATCACCTGATTGATCTGACCCATCGCCGAAGCGACAACCGCCTTGCCGGAAGCCATGTACTCGAACAATTTGAGAGGCGAGAGCCACATTTTTTTTTGCATAGGTGGATAAGGCACAACTGCAATATCGGCGGCGGCGATATATTTTGGTGTTTCAGCAGGCGGGACCATTCCGGTGAACACCACTGCGTGGGAAAGTTCAAGTTCAGCAGCACACTTTTCCATGGCATGGCGATATTCGCCATCCCCCACAAGAACAAGATGCGCCGCAGGGTGCAATTTGAGAACATCGACGAACGCCTTCAACAGCGTACTAACATCGTGCCACGGGAAGAAATTTCCAAGAAACAGGATCACCGGATTGGATTCGAGCTTTAACGTTGAGCGAATGGCAAGACGCGCGTTAGCGTCCGGTTTGAATTTATCCACGTCCACGGCATTGGGAAAGACAACCATCTTCCGAGGGGGAATTTTCCAACGAGTTTCCAAATGTTCCCGACCCTCGTTCGAAACACAAATAATGCAATCGGCAGATTTAAGGTTATAGCGAAGGAGTTGTTCGACACGCCAGCGAAGCAACCCAGTAATTGGCTTACCCATGATATCGAGTTCCATGAGTTGATCCGCTTCGAAGAAGATTACGTAGGGCAGTTTGAGTCTTCGGCTCGCCATCGCCAAGCCTGCGTTATACATCGCATTTCGTTCATAGACAATATCATGGCCGGGCAGAACCTGCAGGCAGGCATCCATGTAGCGCAGGTTGGAAAAAAAATTGAGATATGGGATACCTAGAAGTTTTTGTAATCGCCATACTAATCTGCTCAGGAAATTGAAGGTAACGCCCGCCGTCCAAGTGCGGCGAGCGGGAGCGTCTTGCATAAAGTCTTCTGTGAGAATGAATTCGTCGAGGGTCTTTGGTGCGATATAGGTCAGACGATGTCCTCTTTTCTTCAAGCGCCCTGCTAAACGGCGTTGAATAACGTAGGTGGCATCGGCAGGCTTATCCTCCATTACATCTCGAAAGGGTTTCCACTCCGGCAGGCCGAGTGCAATCCGCAAATTTTGTTTTTTCCCGGACGACATTGAGGTAAATCTAGGCTTCACAACCGAACCTGAGGCGGTTGTAACAACAACAGCTTTTTTTTCTCTTCGAGCACGGTTTGGTATACAGAAGTGAAAAATTCGCTCACTGCTTTCGCTCCAAAGGGACTTTGCTCGTATGACGCGCGTGCCGCGCGTCCGAGGCGCTCACGCAGCGCAGAATCAGAGAGCAATCTTTCAATCTTTTCCGCGAGGCATTCCGCGTTCTCCGGTGGGCACAATAAACCGTTCACGTTATCTTGAAGTAATTCCGGTATGCCACCCACGTTCGTTGTGACGATCGGGCAGCCATATGCCATCGCTTCCACAACAGCCAGTGGTTGCCCTTCCAGCACAGATGACATCAAAAAGATGTCCGTATTTTCCATGATGCGGTGCAATTCATCGCGACTGGTGAACGCGCCGGGGAACATCATTTCGCCATCCATGCCAAGCGATACTGCCTTTGCCACTAGTTCTTCGCGCAGTTCGCCTTCGCCATAGACTTTGAATTCCACATGCGGATGCTTTTTCCGTATCCTCGCCGCGGCCTCCAACAAATACGTCAGACCTTTCGTCACATATAGACGCGCCACTGTCGTAATTGTGAAGGGCTTAACCCGCCGAGCTTCATATTCCCTGTGCCAGCCCGGTCCGAAAGGATCCGGAAGCAACGGACCACGCACCACGATGGGTTGGGTGACCCGGCAAACCTCGCGCAATCCTTGGGCACTTTTCTCTGAGACCGCGATCACTCGGTCTGCGAGATTGATAGTATGCTCGAAACCTTTCCACCAATTGAATTGCGGATCAGGCGTTTGGTGTTCCTCGTACACCACCGGTATGCGTCTGGCGTGCGCCCATTTCACTGTGAACAATAATGTATCGGTATAACCCTGCACGTGATAAATTTCCGAACGCCAGCGCGCCTGCCACCAGTTCAACAGGATCGGGCTGAGGTGTTTACGATAATCATGACCGATGATTCCATGCATCAACCTGCCATTGAGAAAGTTGTAAGCGCTCCTCCACGCCTCTGCAAAACGGCAGCGTTTTCGAATCGCTACGGCGGCGCTCAGCACAATAGTCAACGGGCTCAGAAATATCATTACTCCACGCAGGAGTTTTTCCTTGGTATTCCAATCGCAGGCGAGGTCCGACAGCACTTTTGGAGGCTGAACCAATGGAATCTCATTTGCCGTGAGCCTGCGTCCATACTGATTCTTCGGCGAGACCCACGCGCAGGATACGTAACTTACCGCATGACCACGCTGCTTAAGCCCGATCGCCAGATTCACTGCGTATTCCTCCAACCCGCCAAAATCCTGCATGTCATACGAGATCATGCAGATTCTCATCTCGCCGCCCGAATCATCGAGCGGAAAAAGATCGAAACCACCCCGCGATTCATGAGGTAGGAAGGATCGCGCAGCCATGCACGGAGAACGCTCCCAAGCACATCATTGAACTTCCCGTTCTGGTATTTTCGGAAAGCACCATTAACGAGATACGAAGCTTCGAGCTCATCGCCGCAACGTTTCGAGATCGTATTGAGATACGGTTTGAGTTTTTTCACCAAAGCAAGGACCGCGTCCACGCCATATTCGATCTCGTAGCCGGATAATTGATGGACGATCAGCCCGATGTATGCATCATCCGCCGCGGCGTGATGCTGAGCCGCTTGTTCGAACAAATCCCTTCCCTGCTCGAGTCGTCCCCACATTACATCCTCAAACCCTCGAATCAACAACGCGCGACCAAGCGCCCAATCGAACCTGGAGCGAATGTATGAAAAATCATCGGGAATCTGTTTGAAGATATTGTCCATCGCTTCCGAAAGGTCGCCTCGTTCATCAGTGGCGCAAGACCATACTAAAAAATATAGCAAAGAGTACCCATGACCCTTCAGTATGGCGGGGTCGCGTTGTACCGCTTTACGAAGATAATTCACCCCTAACTCTGTTTCTTCCTGTGCAAATGCCCAATACGCCCAGACCATGTAGTTGATTCCGTATACACGACCGCGCAACGCTACCGTTTCAGCCGGACATCTGGGGTCATTGAACACTAACTCGAGATTCCGAAAGACAGAGTTGAGAGACTCATCAAGATGTTTACGAACCCTAGCGGGTTGGTTGCGGCGATAATTCAGAACGCGCTCAACATAACCAAACTTGCAACCCGCTAAAGCAAGACGGCAATTCGTATTCAAGTCTTCGCCATGAAAAGAATTATTTTCGTCGAAGAGACCAATGTTGAAGAGCCACTCACGCCGGAACACAATGTCGCTCGGCGCATAAGGGTAACCCAGCACAAAATCTGAAAGTGTGATCTGTCGGGGCGCAATCCAAATGCGCCGAATCAATTGAGTTGAATCGCCAAGGTCAAATCGAGAATTGTAGGTTACACCAATATTCGGGTTTTTCTCGAGAAACTCATAATGTGCTTGCAGTTTATCCGGGTGAAAAACATCATCAGCATCCAACAGGGCAATATACTTGCCTGAGGAGGCGCGGATGGCTGTATTCCGCGTGGCAGGCAGACCTCGATTCTCAGGATGCACGATATATTTAATACGAGGGTCTTTAAAGTCCGCCACCACCGCTGTTGTATTATCCGGCGAGGCGTCGTTGACAACGATCACCTCGAAATCGGAGAATGTTTGATCCAGCACGCTTTGGATCGCCTCACCGAGATATCGATCCGACATATAAGCTGGGATGACTACGCTGAATGTTGGCGAATTGTCAGAAGGTTGACTCATACAATATCCGCGAATTGGAATTCGACCCGCTTGAAAAACCAATACCCTAGGAACAAGATCACGAACGAAACCACTGCCGATTGCAAGAGGTAATCCCCCGGAAGCGTGTTGTTGACCAGCACATCGCGGTACGCCGCGATGATCCCCGCCATGGGGTTGAGGAAGTAGAGCCACTCCCATTCCTGCGGGACAAGGGAAACAGGATACAAGATCGGCGATGCATAGAACCATATTTGCGTGATGAGCTTGAGCAACGGATCCACATCTCGATAGAACACATTCAATGCGGCAGATCCTATTCCCAATCCGAGAATCAGCGCAAGTTGAATGAGGAGCACGAGCGGTAAATACAACAGCCCTTCCGGCAAAACTGGGATCTGATAAATCACGATCATAACCACCAACAGAATCAGCGAAATTCCGAAATCCGCCAGACGAGCCAGCAAGGCGGCAATGGGAAGCGCTTCACGCGGAAAGTAGATCTTGCCCACGAGATTCATATTCAGGACCAATGAGGCTGCCATATCGGTGATGGAGGAGGCAAGCAATGTCCAAGGCACGACCGCCGCGTACGCAAACAGGAGATAGGGCTTGCCAGCAGT
>CAZQES010000079.1:0-17337 GCA_964591425.1 uncultured Anaerolinea sp. | reverse complement strand
GGTCAAATACCGCACGTTGAAGAGAAGATTCTTGTAGGGGCGGAGCATTGCTCCTCTCCTAGACATTCATTCTGTCACTGCGAGGAGCCCGTAGGGCGACGAAGCAATCTCCTCGCAACAAGGGATTACTTCGCAACAACCGCTCGCAATGATATGGACAGCGACTGGTTCGACCACGAAGCGATGATGACCGAAAAATTCGGCAAGGATTTGACCCCGCATCGCGTGAAATATAGAACATTGAAGAGGTAACTTCTTACATGTCATTCTGAGCGAAGCGAAGAATCTCTACCCCAACGAGCGGGATTCTCACATGCACTTGTGTGCGGTGCAAGTGTCGGTCGCAAAGAACGCTCCCTCAGAATGACACAACCTCCAAAGGAGCACTAATGGACTCCCTCAACCTCGAAACCATCATCGGCATCTGCCTCGGCGCGGGGATACTTTGTATCGGCGTCCTCTTCGGTGGCGGACTGATCTTCCTGCTCAATCGAAGAAACGCCAAACTTCGCCAAGCCGCGCAATCCTGGAATTCCACAACGGGTCGAGTGCTCGATTCACGTGTTGTACCGCGAGTCTACTTTCAACTTGGCATCACAGAAGCGGAGGCCGAAGCCCACCTCAAAAAAATGAAGGAAGATGCGAAAATTAAACCTGAAGACCTTCTTAGCGGTGTGCTTCTCCTATTCGGACCCGTGGGAGAACTGGCTGGTGATCTTATCGCTCCTGAAACAACAAATAGTGAATACCACATGGAAGAGTTCCCCATGGTTGTCTATGAGTATGAAGTGAATGGAATTAAATACATCAGCAATCGCGTCCGAGTGCAAGATGCAAGTGGACCGACCATGGGCGGGGCTTTGTATGCAAATCCATTGCTCAAGCGCTATCCCAAAGGCGCGGCGGTCACCGTTTATTACAATCCACGGGACCCGAAGGTGTCCGCGCTGGAGAGATAAGTGCGGGAAAAGCGACCCCGCCTCTACTTATTTTTCCCGATCAGCCCTTGAACAGATGCGCGCAAAACCTCTGGCGAATAAGGGATTCCCTCCTTGAACACCAGAAGCGTATTGCCGATCGCCGATATATTCTCGTCCGGGTTGCCATCCACCACAACCAGATCGGCGATCTTCCCCAATGCGATCGTGCCCTTTTCGGAGTCGATGCGTAACGCGATGGCGGCATTCAACGTGGCGGCTTTGATAGCCTCCAGCGGGGTCAAGCCGGCATCTACCAGGTTCTGCAATTCGCGATGAAGGCTGTACCCGGGCAAGAGAATCGGAATGACCGGGTCGGTCCCCGCGACGATCAGCCCGCCGCGATCATGCACGGCTTTTACAAATTGCATCTGTTTCTCAAGCGCCTCTTTCAAACAGGTGGGCTGGATCATCGATCGAAGTTCACTGCGGAGAGGCATCACCGCGCCCGGATCGAGATAAGTTTCCCAATCTGGGATGAGTGGAACGAAATCCGGCAGTTCGGGTTGAAAGACAACCATCGTCGGGTCAACGTAAGTGCCTTGCTCGACGAGCGCTTCCACAATATCTGTGACAGCCGGCGAGGTGATATCCAACTGACTCACAGCGCAATATTGTTCCCGGAAGGATGCGCCTTTTGGAAAGAATTCAGACATCGAAAACAGTCCATGCTCGATACCATCCATGCCCAATTCTATGGCTCTCATCGCTGGAATCGATTCCAGGTGACCGGTGACGATCAGCCCATCGGCATGGGCGGCATTGAGTAATGCAATGAACTGATCCTCCGGAATGAGTGTGTACACTTTCACACCCTCAATTTTGTCACTCCACGACTCGTAGATAACCCGCATCGCATCCGGAGATTGCGCCTTCAGCATCCAGGCCGGGGCATTCCCCCCGCTGAAGTACGGACCGGCGATCAAGAGGTGAGGTCCCACCGCCTCGCCATTGTCCATGCTCTCGCGTAAAGCGAGGGTTTCCTGAGGATCAAAATCGCCCGCCGTGAAGATGGTGGTCACACCGCCTGCCAGATACAACCGAGGATAGGCAGTCAATTCCATCGACAGGCTTTCGCCGTCATACGCGTAGAGGTGGCCGTGCATATCGAACATCCCCGGGAGCAGTGTCTGCCCGGTCAGATCCAAAACACGCGCGTCTTCCGGAATCGTCACATCTGACCCTGCGGCAAGGATGCGCGTCCCTTGAAGGAGAATCGTCCAATCCAAATGAGCAGAAGCTCCCGTGCCATCAATGACGCGGGAATTGATCAAGGCAATGATCTCACCCTCTGCCACGGGAAAAGCCTGAAAGGCTGACGGAGACTCGGTGAGCAGAGTCTCTGCAGGAGAGGTTGTGGCGATCGGAGGCAACGGGCTTGCTGGTTTCGTTGCCAGAGTAGCAGTAGCCGATGGTGTTTCAGTGGGCTTGAGGGGAGGCGGCGTCTGAAGAACACATGCCGAAAGCGCGAGTAGCAACCATGATGCGATTACCCTGCCTTGGATCGCGCAAATCGATTTCAGAAGGATTGTTCGGTGTAAAACATTCATTCGCTGTATGATAACACGCCCACCGGAATGTCTGGTTTTTTTGTTTGCATCATCTGATTACCTAACACAATGCTTTTGGGACGCAGACCCTTGCACCGTGGCGCCAAGGCGCCATGAAAACGCTGATTTTCGCTGATTTAAAAAGAAAAATCTGCGTTTTCAGCGTGCATCAGCGTCCCGATTTTGAAAGGGTAAGGTAATCAATTGCATCATGTAATTAACACGAAGATCATCCATTGTTGAACCGGTGATTCCTGCGATAATACCAGTACGGAGGCACGAATGAATAGATGGATTGCCCTATTCCTCAGCCTGATTCTTTCCGCGTGCGGAACGAACAACGCGGCTGGACTGCCGCGCGTGGTCAGCGCTGGTGAAGCGTATGATCTGTATCAAAACGGAGCGTTTTTCCTCGATGTTCGTTCACAGGAGGAGTGGAACGATTTCCACGTGGAAAACGCCGCGTTGATTCCGCTCGAGCAACTGCCAGAACGCCTCAACGAATTACCAAGAGACGAGTTGATCGTGGTGGTCTGCAGCGCGGGAGGACGAAGCGCGTCGGGGCGCGACCTTCTGCTGGATGCCGGTTTTACGCAAGTCACCAGCCTGAGCGGCGGGCTGGACGAGTGGATCGCCAGCGGATACCCGGTCACGTTTCCTCCGTAGCGATCGTCGATCAAATTGCAGATCAGATAAGGCAGGCGCGGCAAAGTTTATGGGGTGATAAAATCGTTTAACGAGAATCCCGATGCCGAAATCAAAACGAAAGCCCGACCCCAAAACCAAAAGCAAACGCAAAGCCCCACCTGCAGGCGAGATCGAGTTTTCGATCAAGCCCGGCACGAAGACCACGCTCACCATCGAGGCGGGCAAAGAGAAAGCGGGCGAGGTGCCGGTGCGCATCCGCGTGGAGGGTGGAAAAGCCCGGCGCACGGCGGCGCAGGCAGAGGTCCGGGAAGAAGCGAGCGGATGGCGCGCGCGAGTCAAAAGGACACTGCAGAACATCCGCATGTTCAATATCTCCAAAAATTACGATATTGCCGCATGGCTGTTCGTCGGCGCGATCGTTATCTACCTTGCCACGCGGCTGATCGGGCTGACTCAATATCCCATCTACTTTTTTACAGACGAGGCGTTCCAAACACAGGCGATGGATGAACTCATCACGTTGAAATATCGCAATGTGGAAGGCACGCTATTGCCGACGTATTTCGGCAACGGCATGGGGCTCACCGTCTACCTGCAATGGATTCCGCTGTTGCTCTTCGGCAAATCGGCGTTGGTGACGCGCGCTGTCTCTGCCACGGTCACGGTGATCGCCGCGATCGCGGTCGGGTTCATCTTGCGCGATGTGTTCAAAGTGAAACACTGGTGGAGCGGGACGCTGTTCCTCGCGCTGACGCCCGCGTGGTTCTTGCATTCGCGCACCGCGTTCGAGACGGCGGTGTTCGTGGCGTTTTACGCCGGCGCGCTGTGCTGTTATTTGCTGTATCGCTATCGCTCGCCTCGTTTTTTGTATCCGACGGTCTTCTTCGCTTCATTGGCATTTTATTCCTACAACCCGGCGCAATTGACCGTGCCGGTCACCGGGTTGATCCTGCTCGCATCCGATTGGCGTTATCACTGGGAAAATCGAGGCACGCTGGTTCGCGCGGGAATCCTGCTGGCGCTTTTGGCGGTGCCGTATGTTCGCTTTCGCATCGACCATCCCAATTCGCCCGGTGAGTTATTGCATTTGCTGGGTTCGTATCTCGTCAGCGACCTGCCGCTCACCGAAAAGATCAGACTGTACGTTTCAGAATATTTCTTCGGGCTCAGCGCGTGGTATTGGTACATCCCGAACAACCGTGACCAGATCCGCCACATCATGAAGGATTACGGTCACATCATGCTTGCCACGCTTCCGTTCGCGTTGGTCGGCTTGGTTCACATCCTGAGAAACTTGCGCGACTCGGCGAATCGCGCCATCCTCTTCGTCATGCTTGTCTCCCCGTTGGGCGGCGCGATGGTGCAGATCGGTATCACGCGCAGTTTGATGTTCACCGTGCCTGCCGCGATCCTCACCGCCATCGGACTTCATCATGTGTTGCGCTGGATCGAACATCCCGTGGAGGCGATGAACGACAGGGAACACGCTTCACCCCCGACCTCGAAGCGGATTCTCACATCCCTCGGCATTCTCTTCGCAGGAGCGAGTCTGGCGAACGCGTTCAACCAACTGATAGACAGCATCGCTATCGCGGTTCTCGCGACGCTTCTCGCGTTGCATGGATTAGGTTTCTTCGACAGGGTCAAGCAATGGCTGAGCCGCGTGAGTCTGCTCGCACGTTGGAAAATTTCGCATACAGCGATGTCGCTAGTTGCATTCATCACGCTCGCCGGTGCGAATGTGTATCTTCTGACCGACGCGCTCAAGAACGGACCCTACTGGTGGAATCAATACGCGGAACTGCAATACGGCGCGCTGCAGATCTACGATGTCATCGAGGACTATCATCAGGAACACCCGCAGGCGAGGCTTATTTTCACCTCCGCTTGGGCAAACGGAGCAGACGTGTTGAACCGATTCTTCATCGGCGTCCAACCGTGGCTCGATGGCGGGAGCATCGAAGGCTACACCTTGCGAAAATTCCCGCTGGACGAGAACACGGTCTTCATCATGGTCCCGTGGGAGTTCGACCTCGCCACCAAAAGCGATAAACTGACGGACATCCGCGTGGAGCAGATCGTCCCGTACCCCGATGGCACGCCCGCGTTCTACTTCGTCCGCTTGCGATACATTGACAACATTGACGAGGTCTTCGCCGCGGAACAAGCCGCGCGTGCGGTCTTGCGCGAGTCGGTTGTCGTCATTGACGGGCAGGAGGTGGGTATGCGCCATTCGTACCTCGACGCGGTCAGCCAGCCCGACAATATCCAACTGCTCTTCGACGACGATCCTTTCACCTACGCCAAAACGTTCGAGGAGAATCCCTTCATCATCGAATTGACCTTCCCCGAGCCGCGCACGATCAACGGATTCTCGATCACCATCGGCTCGGCGAATGCGCAGATCACACTGATCCTCCGCGCCACACCGGAAGCGGAAGCCGTCACTTTGAAATTTGAAGGCAAAGGGTCGGAGGAGGAGCCGATCCTTTCATTCGATTTCCCCGAGCCGATGCAAGTCCTATTTCTTCACCTTGAGATGCTCGATCCTTATTCGCCTCCCCCGGCGCAAATTCATATTTGGGAATTGAAGTTCCGTTAGGGCGAGTGACGGTATAAAAGCGAAGAAGGGATGGAGCATTGCTCCATCCCTTCTTTTTGTTCAAATGGGATTGTTGAACCGTGTTAAGAGGGCTCCAGACCGCAATACAAACCGCTGACGATTTCGAACTCCAACCCGGCGAACCAACTCTCGGCTTGCGATTGTACTTGGGCGAGCGTGCTGCCGGGGACAAAAAGTGTGTCGGTGAAACCGCCAAAATCGACAAAGACGTCCGCGCCCGGCACCAGCCCAAGATCACAGACCAACGGAGCGGCACCTTCAGTGGGACTGCCTGCGCCGGGGATGGTCACGTAGAAGATCTGCCCGGCGAGGTAGATGATCGCGGTCTGCCCGGCGAATTGGGTCAACCCGCCTTGCGCGTTGCAGACGATGTGCTCCTTATCCTCGGTCACCCAGCAGAACAGGTCATACAGATCCGAGCCGACGTAGATGGATGCGTTCTTCAAATCCTTGTTGCGGTAGCCGGTCGCATCGAAGATGAACACGATGCCCTTGCCGTGCACGTACGCGCCTTCCGCGAAGGTGATCCAATCTGCGGCTTGGGCGCGGCTCACGCCCAGCGCCGAGCTACATACTGCCAACACCATCAATATCAATAAAAACTTTTTCATATCCGTTTTTCTCCGTTTCTTTCGACGACTCGAGTTTCAAACGATCATGTCCTAGACATTACAAGAGTGCAAAAGTTACACGGAGAGGGTTACAGGCGGATCGTCGGCGGGTGATGAACGCGTCTCAGGCGGAGGCAGGTGGAAGGCGCTGCCCGGAGCCTGCCGAAGGGTCCGGAATGACGCGAAAACGGGATGGAGGAAACTCCATCCCGTTTTACAGTGTAGAAAGAGTGCGGGTTAATCCAGCGACCAGATCCACGAGTTTTCGAAGACGCAATTGCCCCTGCCTGAATCCTGCCAGGCGAGAAAGCCGAACGCGCCTTCGAGCCGTTGTTTGCTGTAATCGAAGAACTTCCCTTCGCGCAAGCCGTTGATGTACACGGTGAAATAATCGTCCATCGTGACGAGAATGAAGGTATTGGTCTCGCCGTTGCCCAGATCGAGCGCGTCGGAAAAGCGCGTATCGGAGGGGGAATTTTTGAAGAATCCCTGTTCGAACAGGTCAATGGACCATGCGGGCAAACCCGAAAGGCGCAAATAAGAGAAACGATACTGCCTGCCCAGTTCGATGTTCGGCTCGGAACGGAACGCCGCGCCGCAGATGAGCAAGCCGGTTGCCTCCCACGTCACATCCGATTTGAAGATGAAATTCGCGGCGGTCAGTCCCTTTTCGACAAGTTGAATTTCGGTATCGGGACCGGAAAGCGAGATGCGGAATGGGGCTGATTGTTTCCATAACAAGTGCCCTTCTTGAAAGGCAACTTCGTCACCCTGCAACTCCTGCTCCAGTTCCGCAAGCACATCCGTCGCGGACTCGGTGGCTTTCGCCGCGCTGGTTGCCGTCACATCGGGGGTTGCTGTCGGCTCCGGCGTGGGCGTGTCGGTGGGCGCTGGTGTATCGGTGGGAAGCGAAGTGTTCGCAGGCGCGGGCGTCGGCGATGCGGCTGTGCTCAAGCCGGGCAAGGCACAGGCATTCAAAAACAACAACGAGACCAAGGCAAAATATGGAAACGGTTTCATACTCACTCCTCCTGACCAGATCGTCTCACAATGATAGATGCGCACATCTTACTGCTTTTTAGTATGAATGACAACCGCCAATCTCCGAGCTTTGAACTTAAGGGCACGAATTCTGGAACAGACTCAGCCGGTCATGGTCTTGATTCGGTGCGAAGTAGCTTTGATCTTCCAGCAGGGGGAGATCGGATTCAAAATAGCGGTTCAACACGACGCGAAAGCTGTTCACCGGTGAGATGGCTGGATACAACGCCCCAGCCGCTTCGACGCCGGGCAGGGAATACGCGTTCAGGATGGGCATACGCACGTTCGGGTCGTTCGTCAGATCGGGCGGCGGACCGTGGTCGCCCTGCACGATGATGACCGGCGGCACATCCGATTCGCGTTGAAGGATATCGATGATCTGCATGATCTCACGGTTGATGTAGATCACCTGATCGATGTACGCGTCCGCGATCTCCTCATGCGAAGCGGAATCCACATTGATCTCCAGCCATTCGCCGTCCGCGCCGAAGGAGTACGGAGGATGCGGGACGACGAAATGCGCGAAGACAAAATACTTCCCTTCGCGCGATGGGATTTCCTTCAACGTTTGAATCATCGAAAGGACGCGCAGTCGGCGCGCCTCGCTGTACGGCGTGGTCTTCGAGTTGAGGCGGTCGTAATCCGTTGCCACGCGCAGGAGGGTCGTATCGAGGAAGAGAGTTTCGAATTCGGTGAGCGTGGTGAAGCTCCTGCCATAATCGGGGTAAATATCCGCGTCCGTCCATTCGGTCATGCTCCAGCCGGTCGGGAACGCCACGATGGAATATCCGCGCGCTTCGAACGCCGCGCGGACAGCGCCATGTTTCAACAGTGAAATCCGTTCGGCATCGTTTGTGGCACCGAGTGCATCGAGATAATCGTAATTCAATGCGGAGGGCAATGAATACACCGTGTGGGCATAGTTGCTCTGACTGCACTCCGCCACGTAGAATCCGCGCGCTTGCAAGCCGCGAATGAATTCGCTGTTGTCGAAGGCGTATTCGCGTTGCAACACATCCTGCCGACCGTAGCCGTCGAGGATGATGTAGTAGACGTCGGGCGTCGCGGTATTTGCATCGCCTCCTGCAATAGCCGAGGTGTCTTCCGATGATGCATCAGATATGGATTGTTGAATCAGGTTTGAGATGATGGTGAATGACGGATAGACGAGCAAGAAAATCGAAACGAGGTTCAAGGGATATGTGAGCGACTCGGGTTGCCTGACCTTGCGAACGATCCAAAAAATAAGTAACCCTCCAACAACACCAAAAAGTGGAAATAGGATTCGGTGTCGGAACAGCACAATCCCTAAAACACTTTGTCCCTCGAACGCGGAGTAGACCTGTCCGTAGGTGAAAAATAAAAAGAGGAGCGAGGCAGACGTCAACGCGGCGCGATGCGAGTCGCGCAGGAGGCGGTCAAGAATCCCAAAGAGAATCCCAGCCAGCGCGAGCGAAAACACGAGCGGACGCAACGCCTCGCCAATGAAGATCTGCCCGATGTTGAAGGCGGTCAACGAGAGGATGGAAAATAGCGCGAACAAGACGGGATACAGCGGATATTTTTTGAACATAACCAGTGCAATTTTACACGGTAACGGAGTACAATCCGCCCATGACCATTTTCAATACGCCTATCCTCAGCAAGTTATTTCACTACCTCGCCCGCTTTTGGATGCGCGTCGCTGGCTGGCGCGTTGATGGGAGTTTGCCCGCCCTCCCAAAATTCGTTTTGATCGGCGCGCCGCATACCTCTAGCTGGGATTTTGTGTTGTTCCTCGGTGTGATCTTCACGTTGCGCGCCAACGTCAAGTTCATGGGCAAAGCCGAGTTGTTCCGCCCGCCGTTTGGCTGGTTCTTTTATTATTGCGGCGGCGTGCCCGTGGACCGGAAAAAGTCCAGCGGGTTGGTGGAGCAAATGGTGGAGGCGTGTAACAAGTCGTCGCAGTTCATCCTCACCATCGCGCCCGAAGGGACGCGTCATCACGTGACCGAGTGGAAGCGCGGCTTTTATCACATCGCCAAAGGCGCGGGCATTCCCATCGTGATGGCAGTGGTGGATGGGAAAAAGAAAACCGTCCGGGTGGGACAGGTCTATCATCCCACCGGGGATATCGAAGCGGATATGAAAGCGATCACGGGATTTTTTGAGGGAGTCGTGGGGATCAATCCGCGGAGGAAATACATCACCTTGCAGAAATAGTGTGTATGCTATAATCGCTTTACTAAATCAGTTCGATAAGGAGAAGTAAAGCGATGGAAGCCGTAACCATTTCCTCCAAATATCAGGTTGTCATACCGCGAGAAGTGCGGGAACAGTTCAACTTAAAACCTGGGCATAAGCTCATGTTCATTCCCTACAACAACACCTTGCGGGTTGTTGTGGTCTCTCCCATGAAAATGGCACGGGGAATGTTGAAGGGCATGAATACCGATAATATCCGCGAAGAAGTGGATGAAGAGCGATGACACACGTTTTGGACTCTTCAGGTTGGGTGGATTATTTCGTAAACGGTGACAATGCAGGCAAATTTGCAGTTCCCGCCCAGGATGTTGAAAATCTAATCGTGCCGACAATCTGTTTGTATGAAGTATTCAAACGCGTGCTTTTGGAACTCGGGGAAGATGATGCTCTTGAAACGATCGGGCAGATGCTTTTGGGAAACGTAGTGGATTTGGACAGCAACATTGCGATCCACGCCGCAAAAATATCTTTGGAATTCAAGCTTGCCATGGCAGATAGTATCATTCTGGCTACTGCTCAAATGAATAACGCCATTCTATGGACTCAAGACGAACATTTCAAGGGATTGGAAAACGTGAAGTATATCGAGAAGAAGTGAGCAGTTATTCTCTCAACAAGAAATCGCCGTTATTTAAAATGCCATCGGTAATCGCTTCAATTGCTTTTGACTTCTCAGGTGACAACTCCTCCAACCCAAACGACTTTAAACGCGTCTGTGTCGTCCGCACCGAGGGCTCGAGAAAATCCCCTAATGGCAATGAGGTTCTAAACAACTGGTAATACAAAAATCTGCGCGCGTTGCGTTTGAACTCAGCAGGGACTTCGATTCTCTCCGCTTCCAAAAACTCTTTTATCTTTCTTCTGACTTCGTCAATCGTCTGCGGGAAGAACACGGTGGGATATTGCGTGAATCTCGCTTTGCCCCCGCATAACACCGCCGCGCCCATGATGGATGCCTCCAAGCCAATGGTCGAGTTGTAGACCATGACGAATTTGGATCTCTGGATCAACTCATACGAACTCAGCGATTCGTTGGGTGCGATAAAAATCACGTTGGGCAACTCTGTCACTCGCCGTGCTTCGACCCAGCCTGCCACCGTCTCGCGGCTGGATTTGCGCACGCGCAACTCATCGGGGTGGGCACGAATCACAAATAATGTTTCAGGATGTTCTTTGATAACTTCCAACGTCAGGTCAAGCCAATCGAACATGTCTTCAAAAACTGTATTGGCGTGCGGCTGGCTGGTATCGAAGATGACATTCGTAAACACCGGGACGACCTGCTTGAACTGCGCGGCTTTTTGCAGGAACGACTCGTCAAGCCCTTTCATGTCCGCCCAGAATTTGATGCCCGCCATCGTAAAGTCGCCTTGAAAACGCTTCGCCAGATACGCGTCGAGTTTGGCGTTCTGCTCGTCGCTCAACTCGAACTCGTCCGGGATGCGGATCGGGTACGCCGTCGCTTCGCCGTCCGTGAAGAATGCCGAGGCGGGTTGCAGTCCGACCTCGTGCGTGATGACGCGGATGCCGCGCTTTTGCGCCACGTAGCGCGCAGTCGCTTCGGGGAAGAATTGTCCGTTGAAGACGACCACCGCGCGCGGATTGGTTTCATCCAAGAATTTCGAGAACTTCTGCGCCACATTCCACGCGGAAAGGATGTATTCGCGTAAAAGATAACGCGTGTTCTCGTCGTCGTTCAGGTGGTGGATGCGCAAAATCCATCGCAAGCCGGGGAGACAGAGCGAGCCGAGAGGGATACCTTCATGTTCAAATATCATGAGTTCGGGGACGGAGAATTGCGAGATACGAGATACAAGATACGAGTCGCGCTCGAAACCGAACCATTCAACTTTTGACTTGTTTACCTGTGTACTTGTGTACTTGTTTTCTTCCACCCCCGCATACAACGCCCGCGATTGACTCACACACGTCTTGCACGGCATTTCTTTCTGTGGGTGATCCCGATTCGTTCCCAACACGCATTTGCTCATCCCCGCGTTGCACGCGAAATACGCGATCGGGATTCCCTTCAACCGCAACGCCCACGACGCCAGCAGGTGGAAGCCGCTGTTCCACGAGAGATCGTCAATGCCGGTGGAGGCTTTGAAGAAAACGACGGGTGCGCCGGTGGGAGGAGGCGAGTTACGAGATACGAGATACGCTTTGCGCGCGATCTTTAGATTGTTGAGGCGGCGGACGAGTCCGCGCCAGATGCGTTGTTTGAAAAATTCTTTCAAGCCGCCCTACCAATCATTATTTTTCTCATACCCCAATTTCACAACCAAATCACCTGCAACATCCTTGAACAATTTCTTGTGTTCCTCAGTGAAGAATTCACGCCAGCCGCCGGTCTTCCCTGAACGGAAGGTGTGACTCTTCCTCGGCTGGATTGCCTCCACCAAAATGGAGATCGCTTCCTCGCGCGGCGTGGGGATTCTGTAACCCGTCTTTTCCACTTCATCGAGCATGGAATGGAGAGTTGCGTCGCGGTGGTTGATCACATCCTCGAAACGGATACACATCACACCCAGTGTTTCCAGCCACTCGAACACGCCTTCGTATCTCCGCTTCACGCTGACCATGTACAGCCCATCGCGGTCAATGCCGGTGATGGCGACTTTGAGCCGCTCGCTAAAATCAGGGAGTGAGTTGTAGAAGTTATGCATACCGTGTTCTTCGTGCATGTCGGTGGCGAAAAACACTTGTGAGACGAGCATGTCGCGCGGGTCGCGGTAGATAAAATAGTTCACGCGCCCGGGCTGGGTCAAGAAAGAGACATTTTCTCTCGTCGCATCCACATACCCCCAGCCGATCACGCCATCAGGCAAATGGTGCAAATCAGTAAGGATATCGTCCGGCGTCCGCCGTCCACCGTCTTTGCGAATCGTACGAACCGGCTCTGCCTCCACGTACTTGTAAGGCATGATCCTTGTAAAGCCGTTCAATATCTGTAACAGCAGGTGTGATCCGCTCTTGGGTTTTGAGTTGCCGAACACCGTCGGCGCGTCTCCAAATGAAAAACGCTTCCATCGCAAAATGGCTTGGGCGGTTTTTCCGTAAGGGCGGAGGATACGGCGGACTTTCTGAATCGCGGTCATCACAATACGCAGTACGCAGTACGCAATACGTGATACGTACTTCGTATTGCGTACTGCGTAACAAGCCAGTTATTCATTCACCACGCGGCGAAGTTTCTTCATCGAACCTTTTTCGGATTCGTACACTTTCTTCACGCCATCGCCGAGCGACGCTTCAGTCACGCGGATGTATTTGACGAGTCGTTCGAAACCGGCAGGTTCCACCGATGCCGCCTGGTCCGAGCCCCACATGGCGCGGTCGAGGGTGAGATGACGCTCCACCATGCACGCGCCAAAAGCGACCGCCACAGCGGTGGGCACGAGTCCCACTTCGTGACCCGAATACCCGATCGGGATATTCGGATACTTCGCGCGAAGCGATTCGACCATCTTGAGGTTCAACTCCTCCGGCTCGCACGGGTAGGTGCTGGTGCAGTGCATCATCACAAGATTCGTTTCACCCGCGACCTCGATTCCCTTTTGGATCTGTTCCATCGTGGACATGCCCGACGACAGGATCAGAGGCTTGCCGGTCGCCCGCGCTTTGCGAATCAGGTCGAAGTCCGTGAGCGAAGCGGACGGAATTTTATACGCGGGCGTGTCGAACTTTTCCATGAAGTCCACCGACGGCTCATCCCACACCGAAACCATCCAGTCGATCTTCTTGGCTTTGCAATAGCGGTCGATCTCGGCGTACTGTTTCTCGTCGAACTCGACCTTGTAACGATAATCGAGATAGGTGATGTAGCCCCACGGCGTTTCGCGCATCTGGTTTTTTTGTTCGGGCGGCGTCGCCACATCAGGCGTGCGTTTTTGGAATTTCACCGCATCCGCGCCTGCGTGCACCGCCGCGTCGATCATTTTCTTCGCGATGGCAAGGTCGCCGTTATGGTTGATGCCGATCTCCGCGATGATGTAGGTGCGATGCCCATCGCCCACCATGCGGTTCCCAATTTTTATTTCACGTGTCATTTTGTCTCCAAAGTTTATTGTGGCAGGGAGAGATCCACGACCTCGGTGAAGTCGAACGGAAAACTCCAATAAGAATAATAATGCAAGTCGGGGAGGAGTGCATAGTCTGTTTCAAAAAATTGATTGAGCGCCACACGGAAGGAATTGACCGGCGAGATGGATGGATACAGCGACGCGTAATCGGCATCGGGAAAATAATACGCGTTCAATATTCCGAATCGTTCCGACGGGACGGTCTGCTCCAGCGAACCCCAATGGAGGTATGCCCCCGGCCCGTGATCGCCTTGAAGGATGATGATCGGCGGAGTTTCTGACCGTGACAGAATGGCGTCTACAGCGCCGAGAACGAGGGTGTTGATATATTGGATCTGCTTGCGATAGCCGGCGATGTATCCGCCGCGCGAGTGATCCTTGATGTAAAAATTCGCATCGAACAATGTGAACGGTTCATCATGCGGAACGACATTTCCCTGCGCGTCGAAGACGAACGGCGGATGCGGCGCGATGATGTGGGTATAGACGAAATATTCGCCGTCGAGCGACGGGATTTCCTCCAATTTTGAAAACGCGGAGAGGATGTGCTGGCGGTGAGTTTCATACGGCATTTCGACCAGCGCGCGGTTGAACGCGGGGATATGGTTCAGCACGCGCGCCATACTTTGGTCAATAACGATGCTCTCGAACGCGGTGACCGGTTGTGTCAGCATCGAACTTGAGTCATCGTAATACACGTCTGCGGTGGGGATCGTCGCCTTGTATTCATTCTCGAAGGAAACTATCTGATAGCCATTCTGCGCCAGCACCGTACGAACTTCGCTGTAGTTGAGCAACTCGATCAGGTCGGCGCGGTTCTCCGGCGTCCTGCCGTCCACGTTCAAGTTTTGCACATAGTCCATGTTGAGCGACGAACTCAGCGATAGCATCGTTTGGATGTAATTGCTCGAAGAATTCTCCGCCACATAAAAACCGCGCGCACGCAGGGCGGCGATAAATTTCGAATTATCGAACTCATAGAACTTCTGCAGAACATCCTGCCTGCCGTAGCCGTCGAGGATGATGTAATAAATATCCGGGCGCGGCGCCGCAGATTCGACCTCCGCTACCGGCACATCTCGCTCCGAAGGGTTGAACGAGAGATTGTTTTCGAGCAGGTGGTTCCGCATCTGCAACCCTGAATTTACAAGGAATAATATACTGAGCAGGTTGAAATACAAATTCACCATGCCCGCACTACGAATGCGTTTCCGTACGAACCATATCCATGCCGCCATGAAGACGCTCACCAACACAAAGACAGCAAAATTGGAGCGCGCGGGCCCAAGCGCGAGAGTTTTGGCGATCCAGCCCGATATATCACCGAAAAGAAAAAACAGGAAGATGAAGGGTGAAGCGATCAACGCAGATTTCACTGAATCGCGCAGAAGAAAATACAACCCGCCAAGCACAACCAGCGCGAGCAACAATGACACCAGTAGTACGCGTGCAATCTCCACGAATGCCAATTCATCTATGTTGATCAAATACAACTGAAGGATCGGTCCCACTGCCAGCAAGAACGGGGCAAACCACGCGCGCTCGAAGAATCCCTGTTTCATTTTTGGGTTTCTAAGATCAGATCACACAACTCGCGCACTGCGCCATGACCGCCCGCGCGGGTCAACACGTGATCTGCCGCGCGCAACACATCGGGATACGCGTCGGCGACCGCAACCGCCCAACCCGCGATCTCGAAACACGGGAGATCGTTCCAATCGTTGCCGATGTACACGACTTCCTCCGC
The DNA here is from genome assembly GCA_964591425.1 of uncultured Anaerolinea sp. Lineage (GTDB taxonomy): Bacteria > Chloroflexota > Anaerolineae > Anaerolineales > Villigracilaceae > Defluviilinea. Next base: position 1,814 of record CAZQES010000079.1, on the reverse strand, counting down.
TTTGACATTTTTCCCGGCTAGGATGTCTCGCATCACGCGCCCTTTGTCCTGCAACCCCACCCCGTGGATCGCCTCCACTCCCATCTTTTTCGCGCGCGCCGCCACAACCGAATTCGGCTCGGACGAGAGAATCATCACCTCGATACCGATCTCGCGCAGTTGTTTAATCCTCATGCTGTCACTCCGCGAAGCGACGACCGTTTCGCGCCCATCCTGATCCGTCCATACGCGGTTGTCGGTGATGACACCGTCGAAATCGCAGATGACCAGTTTTATTGTCGAGGGTATCGGTCGGCGCGGCTTGCCGCCGGGAAAGATCATCTCCAATTCGCCCGTTGAGACCAAATGCTCATAGCGCGCCCAATCTTGCAAGTTATCGATATCCACTGTAAAACGCGAGTCAATGATGATGGGATAGATCACTCCGCCGCTCATCGAACCACCTTTGGTGATGGTATCTGAGCGGATCGCGTCGATGTGACCGGTCTGCCAGTAGATGGGAGGAAGTATCTGCCGCGGTGCGTTATACGGCTCGGCGATGCCCGGTACATCCAATAAATTTTTCATCGGTCCGTTTTCGCCGGAGATTCGCCACATCTTGTGCGGATTTTGCCCGGCTAGGACGACGCCGCGCACGCTATCGGCATCTTTGTGATTCAACAAAACTTGAATCGCATCGTCCACCAAACCGCGCGGGCTGATGGGGGAGGTAGGGCGGAGTTGCACAACGATCTCAGGATGATAGTTTTCGTGTTCGGCGAGCCATTGCAGAGCATGTTCAAAGACCGGCAGATCGGTAGTATTGTCTTCGGCAAATTTGGCAGGACGCAAGAACGGAGTCTCGGCGCCGAACTCACGCGCCACAGAGGCGATCTCTTCATCGTCCGTCGAAACGATGACGCGCGTGACGAGGCTCGATTGTTTCGCCGCGGCGATGCTCCACGCAATGAGCGGGTAGCCCGCAAAGTCGCGGATATTCTTGCGCGGGATTCCCTTCGAGCCGCCGCGTGCGGGGATGAGGGCGAGGATTTCAGTCATAGCATTTATTGTGTAGGGGCACAGCGGAACGATTGATCGTCAAAATCATCAACCGACTCGCTGTGCCCTTACAAGTGATTTCACCAAGCCGTCCATCCGCCGTCCACAACCACGTTATTGCCGGTCATGTATGAAGAAGCATCCGAGGCGAGGAAGAGTAACGCGCCGTTCATTTCGTCTTTCTTCGCCATGCGACCTAGGATCGTTTTGGCTGAATAATTCTTCTCGAAATATTCTTCGTGGTCGTTGTAGATTCCGCCCGGCGTGAGCGCGTTGACGCGGATCTCTGTCCCAGCGTAGTATGCGGCGAGGTATTTGGTGAAGCCTAGCACACCGGCTTTGGTCACTGTGTAGTACACCGGCTTGTACGCCACACGCTGGCCGTCTTTGATGTAGATACGCTGGTCAGGTCCGTTGAGTCCGTAGGTGGAGCAAATGTTTATGATGCTTCCCCTTTTGCCTTGCGCGAGCATCGGCTTGACGCACGCCTGCGTCATCAAAAACATGCCGGTCAAATTGACGTTGAGCGCGGCAGTCCAATCTGTAAGTGGGTAATCCTCAAAGGAGCCGGGTGTGATTCCCCTTTTTATCGCATCACCGTCGAACTTTGGGTCGAGCGCGGCGCTATTGACGAGGATGTCGAGCCACCCAAATGTGGATAAAACTTTTTTCACTGCGGCATGTACCGAGTCGGGGTTGGTGATGTCGGCGGAGAGGGCGAGGGATTGGTATCCGCTTTGGGTGAGCGAATCAGCCGTCCCTGCGGAGGAAGCGGC
>CAZQES010000078.1:0-17367 GCA_964591425.1 uncultured Anaerolinea sp. | reverse complement strand
GCTTTGCCGGTGCGTATCACATAACTGGTGAGTCCGCGCCCAAGTTTTTGGGGCGGCAAAGGCGCATCGTGCTCGTCGACAAAGTAAGGGAATGTCAAAAGGTCGGCTTGTTGGTCGTACAGCGCGACATAGAAGTTGCGCGCGGGCAACAACGATCCCACTGCCTTGTGCACGGCTTGAATCAGTTCCACCGCATTGGAGGCGGTTAATGCCGCCTCTGCGATCTCGGTGATGGCGGTCTGGATCAATTCGTTGGTTTTTCGCTCAGTGATGTCCTGTGACGAGCCCGCAACCTTGTAAACGCGTCCGCGTTCGTCGAGTTCCGCTTTGTAGGTGGTATTGACCCAGATCGTTCTGCCGTCGCGGGTGCGATATCGCGCCTCTACCGCCACCTCGTTTCGCTGTTTACCGGTCTTGATCGCTTTCTCGTACGCTTTGATCGCAACCGTATAATCCTCCGCACTGACGAATTTTCTTAACGCCTCGCGGGCATGGAATTGCCGCCCTCCCTCCCGTTCCACGGTGGTATTGAGGATGGCGAACAACTCATCGGTGATCGTAATGATTTGGGTTACCACGTCGATTTCGAAGTATCCGATCCGGGCGATGCGGAGCGCTTCGGAAAGGGTTGCCTGACTTGAAGTCGCTTTCTGGAACAACTGTCCATTTTCGATCGCGATCGCGGCTTGGCTGGCGAACGAGGTCAATAGTCGAAGGTCATGCTCGTCGTATTTGTTCGGTGTATCGTAATCCTGAATCGCAATCGCTCCGAGGACTTTGTCGCTGGCGATGAGCGGCACACCCAGAAAGGATTGAGCCGGGTCGCCGACCGGAGTCTCGCCGTGATCCAGCATCCACTGATCGCTCCCGTCTGAGATCAAAATGCTCTCGCGCGTGCGGATCATGTGCGCGGTAATGCCCTTGTCCAAAGGCAGGCGGGTGATGGAACGGTCCACAATCGAGCCGGTTACATTATGTGGAAAAATAATTTCGTTCGTTGATTCGTCGAAATAAGCAATGTAAAAATTCTTGGCATCGAACAATCGCGCGATGCCGTCATACGTGATCTCGGTGATCTGCTCGATATTCAGGCTCGCGGCAAGCGCCTGACCCACTTCATTGAGAACGGAGACTTCCCGCGCTCGCGCTTCCGTTTCCTTGAACAAGCGCGCGTTTTCGAGCGCAAGCGAAAGTTGATCCACCACTTGTCGGACAAGGAGTTCATCGTCCGGGGTCCACTGTTTTTCCTGATCATCGTCCAGCACTTGCAGGGTTGCCCAGTTATTCTGTCCTGCCTGAAACGCAAGTGAGATTTCAGGTCGCGCTTCAGAAACGCTTGGGATCAACTCTACGGGGCGCGTGGGAGGCGACACCGATTCCTTCGCGCGCGGGGTAGGCGGCGCAGGGACGACCTTCTCCTCCGCTGCGGGCCGACGGGAAGCCTGCTTCGGCTTGGAAGACGTTTCTTCAGGAGTTATGTTCTGAAATAACTTATCAAGCCGTTTGTCGGCTGGTTTCTTCTTTGACATATTCGATTAACTCCTGGGCAAGGACGCGATACTGTTGTGAACCGCGGCTTGTGGGGCGATACTGCGTGATCGGCATCCCCGCGATGGGGCTTTCTCTCAGTTTGGTATCGATCTCGATGACGCTGGTGAACACGCCCTGACCGAACGTGGTCTGCAATTGTTCGAAAATATTGCGATGCGTTCGATTCCTGCGGTCGAGTAATGTGACGAGGATGCGATAGGCGAGGTTTGGGTTGCTCTCCTGCCGTACGCGGCGGATCGAACCCATCATGTTCCTCAACGCATAGGCAGAGAAATATTCCGCTTGCGTGGGAATGATGAGCAGGTCGGAAGCGGAGAGCGCGTTGAGTGTAATGGCTCCCAGCGCCGGCGGACAATCGAAAAGGATGTAGTCGTAATTCAGGGCGCCGGCGAGGATGGCTTGTCGAAGCGTCGAAAGGTAATTGCTCCGCATGGGGAGATATTGTTCTGCGCTTTCGATGCGAGAGTTCGATGGAATGAGTTCCAAGTTCGCCACGTCCGTTCTGCGAATGGCAGATTTGATCGGCATGTTCTCGATCAACATATTGGCGGAGGTGATTTCGGCTTCACCCGTTTCCAGCCCAAGCGCGAGGCTTAAGTTGGCTTGCGGGTCGAGGTCGATGAGCAAAACACGATGGCTCGCTTCAGCCAACGCCGCGCCGAGCGAGAGTGTGGTGGTGGTCTTGGCAACCCCGCCTTTTTCATTGGAGACTGCGATTGAGTATGTCATTCTTCCTCGGTGATCGTCGTGTTTTCGATTGTTTTTCCGGTTGGTAATTGCGGAACGATCTGGACGCGGCTGGCGCCCAAAACATTTTGCAACTCTTCGAGGGCTGTTTGAATCATGGCTTGCGGGTCGTTCACGCTTCGAATCTTGCCAGTGATCTCAGAGACCAATCTTTCACGCTCAGCGCGCCGGCTCGTTTCCTCGAAAAGCCGCGCGTTCTCGAGCGCCAACGCCAAACGTTCCGAAACCGATTCGATCATGTTGATCTCGTCCCGACTCCATTTGCGGTCTTTAGCCGCCGATTTGATATTCAAGACCCCAATCGTTTCGCCTCGCAATTTTATGGGCACTGCCATGCTCGGCTCGGTCAGTGAACCATTCTGTTTGCCAAGGATGATTTCGCCGCGTTGGATCGCCTTTTGGATCTCGTCCGATTCGATCGGGGTATCCAGCGGCTTGCCGCTTGTTCCAGCGTGGTGGTAACCGATCTTGGTCGATTTTCTTTGGAATGCCTGCCATTCTTTTCGCAGATACTGGCTGTAAACGGTCTGCAATTCGGTCAACGCCTGTTGCGTGCGGGCAAATAAACGGGCGTTCTCGATGGCGATGGCGATCTGGTCGCCGAGGATGCTCAGCGTGTTGATGACGTTCTCGGTGAACTCTCCGGGCTTGGTGCTTTGAACATCCAAGACGCCGATGGTCACACCGCGCGCGTTGAGCGGGATCGCCATTTCGGAGCGTGTGGCGGGGAGGTCGGGATTGTCGAAGAAAACTGCATCCGCTCCCACGTCGAGGGCGACGCGAGGGGTTCCCGACTGGGCGACATTCCCCACGATGCCGGTCCCAAGTTCGAGGCGATGACTGCGATTCAACATGCGTTGTCCACCTTCGCTGTTGGCGGCTTGCAACACCGTGTATTTATGACCTTCGTCGGTCAGGAAAATGCCAACGTGATACACGTTGAATTTGTCGCTGACCAGATTGGCGATCAACGGTAAAAGGATCTCGAGTTTTTGTTCTTGAGAGATGATCTGGGATATTTCGCTAATGAACTGAAATTCTCTTGCGCGCGCAGCGTTGATCCTATTTGCCGCTTCCAGTTCCTGCGCGCGCTGGGTGAGCGAGGTCTTATCGGCTTCGAGGTCCTCCGCCATTTTATTGAAAGCCTTCGACACCTTTTCGAGCTCAGCGGAGCCTTGCACGGCGATGCGCGCGGCGAGATCGCCCGCCGCAAGTTGTTGCGACGCTTCGATCAACTGCACGAGTGGCTGGCTGATGGAACTCATGATGCTTTGCCCTAACAGGAACGCGCCGAACACGCTTGCCAACACCACGAGAGCAATGGGATAAAAACGCAGAATGGACGAATTCACCCGCGCCGATACACCCGTTTGAAGGCTGTTCGATGCAGAGTTATAGAAATCCTGATTCGCTTTGTGAATCGCCTCGAATGCCTGTAAGAGTTCTGTGCTGGTGTCTTCGCTTGAACCGGCGAGCATGTTGTTCTGAATAAATTCTTCGAACACCTGAACTTGTTTTTTGTATTCCTCGAACGCAGGCAGGATGATGGGGCTAAGGTCGCCGTTGATGTTGTTGGCTAACGAGACGGCGATCTTGCGGTCGATCTGCTCCATGTTCGTTTCGATATTGTTCAACAACCCTGCGATTTGTTCCTGTTCCCGGCTGGAAAGAGACTGGTTCGTGCGCGCTTGATATGCCAGTTCGTAGACCTCGAATGCCCAATCTTGATTATCCGGCATTTCGAACAGCACGATGTCCATCATGTAATACGTATCAAGGTCAGGATCAAGAACGAGGTTGGAAACCTCTCCCACGCGGATGATCAAGTCTTTGAAATCTTCGATCAGTTCCTGATGCTGAGCTTCCAATGTTTCTGCATCGCTGGTTTGAACTGAATCTCGTATTTCAATCCAGCGGGTCTTGAACTCGGCGACTTCGCCTTGGTAAGGTTCGGAAAGAACTTCCTGGCGTTGCCGCGCTTCGACCTCCTCGAAGTCAGTATCGATGGTGGCTTGCAAGGCTTGCAGTGCCGCGAAATCGATTTCACCATTTACGAATTTCTCGGAGAGCACCTGATGCAAATACAAATCATTCGTAACCTTCCAAAGCGGACGGGTATACAACGTTCCGAACAATTCTCCCGTGCCATAGCGATTGATTCGGTCCACTTCGTTGCCGATCAATGGCGCAAACGCGATGATCGGCAATAGGAAAATTACCGTGATCACGGTGAATTTTCTGGGGTAGGTGAGACCTTTAAACCAAACGTCTAGTGATTGGAGGATTCGATTCATGAGCAGCCTGTTCGGTTTATTGGGAAGTTGCCATGGGCTGGATCTGCACCACGACTTCGGATCCGCCAAAAGCCTGGCTCAATTCTTCCGCCGCCGTGCGAAGGATGGAATCGAACTGGGTCGTGGAGCCGATCTTGCCGGTGATGTTCGCCGTGAGGCGTTCGAGCTCGGCGCGTTTTTGCGTGGTTTCGAGCAAAGTCGCGGCTTCGAGCGCGAGCGAGAGCCGGTCGGCGACCGCTTTTGCGATATCGATCTCGTCGCTTTCCCACTCGTGATCTTCATGGAGGTTGATGTTCAGAACTCCGACCAAATTGCCAGCCAGTTTGAGCGGTACGACAATGCTGGGTCTTTCGCCATTCTCGATCAAGGGCTGTTCACTTCTGACTAGCTTCGATAACGTCATCGTATCCACGGGTCGATCGGACGGTTTGACGGCACTGCCTTCGGCGACGAATCCAAGCAAGCGGTCCTGTGACTTGAGGGTCTGCCATGAATCTTGGAGATACGCTCCGGTGACGCGTTGCGCTTCTTCCACCAATTCCTGCGTCGATTCAAAATAACGGGCGTTCTGAATCGCCGTGGCGACCTGGTCTGCAAGCGTGGATAACACTTCGATGTCATCTTCCGAGAAGGCGTTCTGTTCGGTGCTTTGGATATCCAACACGCCGATCACCAGCCCGGAGGCTTTGAGCGGTAGAGCCATTTCGGAATGGGTTTCGGGGAGGTCGGGATTATTGAAGTACGCCGCGTCAGCCCCCACGTCGAGGGCGATGCGGGGTTCGCCTGTCGCGGCAACCAATCCGACGATCCCGGTTTGTCCGATACGGAGTCTGTGGTTGCGACTGATCAACCGTCGCCCGCCTTCGCTGTTCGCCGCGCGGAGTTCTGCATATTCCCGGTTGGCATCGAACAGAAAAATTCCTGCATGGTAATACTCGAACTTCTCGCCGATCACCTGAACGAGCAAGGTGAGGAGTTCTTCGAGGGTCTGGTTTGCCGCCGCGGCGCGTGCCACCTGCGCGATCGCCTCGAACTGACGGGCGCGGCGTTGATTACGTCGATTGGCTTGTTCCAATTCTGCGGTGCGGGTTGCCACACGCCCTTCGAGGTTTTGGTTCAATTCGCGCAGTGAAACGTTGGAGGCGCGCAGTTCCTCCTCGCTTTTGGTTGCGCGGGCGATGGCGTCGCGCAAGCTTGTGGTGCTGAAATAGATGAGAATCGTGATCGCAAGGAAGATGAAACCGAGATCGCGTCCGTACGTGATGGGATCTTGTGCGCGCGGCACGAAAAATCCATTCGCCTCGCGGATGGCGAGCAGGGCGATGACGCCAATGCTGGAAAGGATGACGAGACTGCCGGCTCGGTGGCTGATCACAATGCTTGCCAATAATCCGATGGCGATGTATGCCAAGACGATCACATCTTTCACCCCGTCGGCGGTGAAGGCTTGGAATCCGATCCCCAGCCAGCCGAGCGCCACGATGAGCCAGCCGCTCGCAGTTACCTTGCCGCGTTTCAAAGCGAAGAGGGAGATGAGTAGTACGACAATCAGCGCCGGCAAAATAACTATGGTGAAATCTCTGCTCGGCGATGCGATGTAGGGAATGAGCGCGAGAACCAGTAAGCCGACCACTGCCCATGCAAAACCGTTGATAAATTTCGCGCGGAAGTTATCCTCGTCGCTTTCGAAGACAGGCGGGCTGAAAAATTTTCTGATCATTCAGCCTCCTGATCTCGGTTGAATTGAATCGCAACCTCCGCGCCCGGCAGGGATCGACTGAGTTCCAGCGCGGCGGTCTTGATCAGGTTTTCGACCGTGCTGTGTGCGCTGATCTTTGCCGAGATCTCGCCGATCGTCTGCTCCTTGGCAACGCGCTTCTGACTTTCTTCGAGGAAGCGGGCATTTTCAAGCGCGAGGGCGGCTCGTTCGATGATGGCGGAGACGATGTCCATTTCGTCCTGATCCCAGCGGCGATTGCCGGGCGCGCGGACGTCCACGGTGCCGATCACCTCGCCGCGCAGTTTGATCGGGATGCTAAGCGAAGCGCCGCGTGGTTTCGAAAAGATCTCCTCGTCGACCGTTTTCGAGTCATCCGACTTCTTGCCGTTCCGTTTCGCGTACAAGAAGGATGCCCGCGCTCCGGAGTGGCGGATGCCGACCAGTTTTTTGCCTTTCGAAAATTCCTGCCAGCCTGCACGCACAAGTTGGCGCGACAGAGATTCCGCTTCCGCGAGCGCTTTTTGAGTTTGTTCATATTGAATCGCGTTTTGGATCGCCACGCTTACTTGATCGGCAAGGATGGAAAGAACATTGATGTCTTGTTCTCCGAATGCGTTCGCCTCGGTGCTTTGCACATCGAGCGCGCCGATCACATCTGTGCCGCTGAGCAGCGGCAGGGCGATCTCCGACCGGGTTTCCGGTAGGAATGGATTGTTGAAAAAGACCGCATCGGCGCCGGTATCGAGAGCTACGCGCGGCTCGCCGGTGGCAGTGACGAATCCGACGATGCCTGTCTCGCCGACTTTGAGTTTGTGGTTGTTCGCCAGCATCTGCCTTCCGCCCTCGCTGTTCGTTGCGCTCAGGACGGCATATTCCTTTCGCTGGTCGAGCAGGAAGATGCCCACGTGATAAAAACCGAACTGCCTGGCGATGGCGGCGGTGATTTGAGGAAGCAGTTCGTCGAGGTCGCGCGTCGAGCCGATGGTATGCGCCACGCGCGCGATCGTTTCGAGTTGTACCGCCCGTTGTTCGTTTTGTTGGTTGGCATCGGAAAGTTCAGCGGTGCGGTCTGCCACGCGTTGTTCGAGTCCGGCGAGCGTTTCACTCAATCGGCTTGTCATCGTATTGAACGCGTTCGCCAGCGTGCCGATCTCGTCGCGGGAATCCTCCACGGCTTTTGCACTGAGATCGCCCGCGACGATACTGTTGGCTGTCTCGGTCAGTTTCACGATCGGGACCATGATGCGTTGACTGAGACGCAGGGTGATGAGGACAGCCACAATCAACAAGCCCGCAAGGATCAGACCGGCGAAGCGCGCGGCAGATCGGATCTGAGATTGGGTTTCGTTTCGCGCGGTGACGATCGCGGTTTGTAATTCAGCCGCTGGTACAACGATGCCCACGCTGTACCCGTTCGAGCGGATCGGCGCAAATGCGAGATAATGATCCACTCCGTCAACCGGCAGGATGATCAACCCACTGCCACCGGCAACCATGCGGTTTGTGATTTCGACCAATTCCGGCGTGCCTTCGCCGAGGATCGTGATCTTGAAATATTCCTCAGAATTTACATCTTCCGGGTTGATATCGAAAAGTTCGTAACCCGCAGGCGGCATCGAGATGATACGACCCGCGTCGTCGATCATGAAGGCGTAACCGGACTGTCCGATCTGGATCTGTTCGATCTGAGATGTGATGGTAGATAACTGCATGTCAGCCGCGATGATCCCCTTGAACGTTTCGCCGACGTAGACTGGAGCCGCCACCGTCACCACCAAGCCGCCTCCTGCCGCGTCCAGATACGGAATAGCCCAGCGCGCGGTTTTGGTTGGATTGAATAGCGGAGAGGTAATCCGGTAATAGGCGCGCTCCGTTGGGTCGAAGTCTGGAGGAAGCAACGATGCGAGGTTGATGTTTGGATAATAGCGTGTAACGCCGCGCGTATCGATCCCGTACACGGCGAGCAAACTGGGATTCGATTCAAGCGCGGAAGGCGCAGAGAAATCCAGATACGCCGATGTGTTCAAATCGTTCAAGACCGGATCGGTTAACGCCACCTTGGCAGGCACATAAACGGATGACGGTTCGTCCGCCGAGTTGCCATAATGCCCGCCTTCCAATTGGGTCAATGCAGTGGCGGCATCCCAATAACTGCCCTGATTTAAGCGATTGTGTTCGGCGTACAGCGCGCTCCAATGGGTAGCCAGTTCAACAACATCGCTCTCGATCTGCTCGAACGACTGGTTTGCGTCGCCTGCTTCCGTGCTGACGGTATTGATCAACTGTTCTTCTGCGAGGAGTTGCACGCTGGTCTCAAGCCGCCGCGAGAGTGAATCGGTGATCTGAACCGCGCTATTTACCGCGTAGATCGATAAGAAACCAATGATGATTCCGCCGGTCGCCAGAATACCGAGCGCAACCCTGGCGCGCAGAGAGATACTTCGTAACGGCTTGGTCGGTCCCGCGATCAAAAGCAGGATCGCCAGCGCGATGAGTATCGAAAGGATGAGAACGATCTGGTTCGGGCTCATGCAGAATCCTTGCCGGCAAAACGAATTAAAATTTCGGAGCCGCCCAACACGCGCTCGAGTTCTGCGGCAGTTGCCTCAAGAATGTTCTCGATGTTCATCGACCCGCTGATGCGCGAGGTCGCCTCGGCGATCATGCGTTCCTTTGCCGCGCGCCGGCGGGCGTCCTGAAAGAGGCGAGCATTTTCCAAAGCCAGCGCGGCTCGCTCGGCCACCGCCTCCATCAGGCTGAGTTCATCGGGTCTCCATGACCTCGTTGGGTCGCTCGATTCGATGTTCAACATGCCGATGACTTCGCCGCGTAATCGGACCGGGACGGCGATCTTGCCACGCATCGTTTCCGACGGGCGGACCGGGTTCGTCATTAGGTTGTTTGTTTCAACCTTTGGATCAACTTCGCCGTCTTTTGGGGCTTCGAGAATTTCGATCCGTCCGGAGTTGTACCGATACCCGGCATAGTCCATGCGTTCACCGGTGCGAGTCCATTGGGTGCGAACGAATTCATTGAAGACCTCCTGCACCTGTCTTGCGGCGGCGCGCGCTTCGGAGAGGAGTCGGGCATTCTCGATCGCGATCGCAAGTTGATTTGCAAGCGTACCGAGCAATTGAAAATCTTCCTCCATGAATGCGCTCGGTTCCAGACTCTGCACATCCAGAACCCCGATGAGGCGGTCGCCATAGGTAAGCGGCAGGGCGATCTCGGAGCGCGTCTGCGGGAGGTCGGGATTGTTGAAGAAAACTGCATCCTCTCCCACGTTCAGCGCGAGGCGGGGTTTGCCGGTTTGTGCGGCAAAGCCGACCACGCCGGTCCCCAGTCTCAAACGGTGTCCGCGTTCGAGCATCTTTTTTCCTCCCTCGCTGTTCGCGGCTTGAAGCACGGCGAATTCGCGGTCGCGGTCGATCAAAAAGATTCCCACGTGGTAATAGCCGAAGCGCTCGCTGATCAATTTGGAGGCGGTTGTAAAGATCTCATTCGGATTTTGAACCTGCGCGATCGATTGGGCAAGTTCTGCTATGGTCTGAAGTTGCGCGGCATGACGAGAAGCGACCTCGTTCGACTGTTCGAGCTGGGCGGTTCGATCCTTGACGCGCTCCTCCAGCGATTGCATGACGATCTCAAGCCCTGAACCTTTTGCGGCTAACTCTGCGTTGAGCGCTAACAGCCGATCTTGCCGTGCGCCTGCGATTGCCGCGAAAAGACCGAGAAACAAAGGCGCGGTGTCAACGATCCACAGGAGTGGGTCGCTTGATTGCGCGGTGATCATGTTTGCAATCGTCAACGGAAGATCCATAGACTGTAACCGCAAAAGCGTGGCTACCAACGGAAATACAACACCGAAAGCTGCGCCGGTGAGGGCGTATCTGAAGGTTTCTCGTCGTTGTTGAGTGATTTCTTGTTTCATTTTCCGAAGATGTCCAAATCTGTGCGATCCAGAGTTACTAAATCCGTGATTGATGTACTACCTGTTCAACAAAATTAATTTTCTTCCGAACCCGAAATCGAATCGACTGGTTTGACCAATTGGAACGACACGGTTGCATTGCGGAAGGTCTGCCCGAGTTCTTCGACCGTATCGCGCAGGATCGAATCCAATTGGAACGATGCGCCAAGTTTCGAAGATACTTCTGAAAGGAAGGTTTCGCGTTGGGCGCGTTTCTGCGCGTCGTCTAGCAATCGCGCGCTTTCGAGCGCGAGGGCAACGCGTTCCGCAGTCGCTTCTGCCAGTGCAACTTCGTCCTCCGTCCACTGGCGTGAAAGTTCGGTGGGATTCAATTTCAATTTGCCGATCACCTGACCACGCAGGACGATCGGAATCGTCAAGGGTTTATCAGAGGCGGCGAACCGGGCGGATTCCATGAGCGGCTCCGGTTTGAGACCGTCGTAACGATAGCCGACGCGATCATACGCCTCGGAAAATTCTCGCCACGCCCTGCGAGTCAACTGGCGCGATACGATCTCAGCCTGTTGCAAGGCATCTTTTGCCTGTTCGGATGATCTTGAGTTTTGGATCGCGATCGCCACCTGGTCGGCGAGGATTTGCAGGGTGGAAACATCCTCTTGTGTGAAGGCGTTCTGCCTGTCTGAATGAATATCCAAGGCACCGATGACGACCTCTTTCACTTTGAGGGGAAGGACGAGCTGGGAAAGCGTCTCAGGTAGATCGAGTTGATTCTTCTGTGAGGACGAATCTTGCAGGTTGGCGATACGGGCTTCACCGCGGTCCGTCACCATGCCGATGATGTCATCCGAGGCGACCTTGACGCGATGTTTTTGGCGGATCAAGTGCAATCCGCTTTCACTACTCGAGGCGAGTAACAATGCGTTTTCGTTCGATTCGTCGAGAAGATAGATGCCCACGTGGTTATAACCGAAACGCTCGCTGATGGTCGTCACCACGGAGGGGAGCAGGCGTTCGACCTCCTGCACGAGTGTGATGGTCTTGGAAATATTGGCGATGGTGTTGATGCGGTCGGCGCGCTGTTTCAGTTGTTTGTTCGCGGCGATCAACTCGTTCTGGTTTTCCTCCAGCCGCATGCGGGCATTGACCAGATCGATATTGGCGTCTTTCAACTCTGAAGCGCCTGCCCGCACCCTGTCGATGGCGCGTTCCAAGCCGCTGATCAATTGATAGATGAAGATGGCAAAGATGATGAAAATGGCCGCCATCTCCCACATGACCGTAAGTGGAGATATCGGTACATATATGGAAGGGGATACTCCGAGGACTTCCGCGTAGGCTAGCCCGATACCCGCCGCTACAGTCAGCGCGGATAGTGCGACTGCGACTTTCCACCCGACCAATAAGCCAGCCGCCAGCAAGACGGCAAAATTTGCGATGAAAGACGAGTCACGGACGCCCGCGCCGTAGAACGCCGTCCCGTTCACTGCAACCCAAAGGATGGTTACCAATAATGTACCAGCCTGGCTCACGTACCCTGCCCTTGACGCGTAAGCGATCGCGAAAATGCCAAGGAAGATGCCAATCAAAGCCGCGTCGAAAATGTTGAAAGTGAAGACGCCTGCAAAGAACTTGGAGAGCACGATGTACGCCAGGATCGCCGTCATGAACAACAGCGAAATCATATGCACGTAACCCGCGGCGCGGGTCTTGTTTTCCTCGTCTGGAAAAACGGGCGGCTTCAGCAAGCGAATAAGATTATTCCACATGGCGTCCACCTGTCGGATCGAAAGCATCTTCGATATCAGAGTCCATTTCGATAATGATCTCTGAATTTCCGATCTTACGTCCAAGTCCTTCTACCGCGGCTTGAAGAATCAGATTTCGTTCACTGACGGTTCCGATCTTCGCCGAAATCTCCCCGATCGCCCGTTCGCGCGAGGCGCGACGTTGCGCTGTTTCGACCAGGCGCGCGTTCTCTAGGGCGAACGCGGCGCGATCTGCGGCGGCTTCGAGCAACGCGATCTCATCGTCGGTCCATTCCCTGCGACCTTTTTTCGGTTTTACTTCGAGAACACCGATGGTCTGCCCGCGCAATTTGATCGGGATTGCAATGTTTGCCGAAGCTTTTTCGAGACTTAACCTTCCGGTCTGGGCAATATGTCTCGTTCGCTCGGAGTGACCGGGCGTGAGCAATGGCGCGACCTGTCGCCCATCGAACGTGAATCCGTTCTGTCGCATCTGGCGGCTGAAACTCTTCCATTCCTGTCGGATATATTTATCCGCGGTTTCCTGTGACTCGGTTAGGGCGTTCTTAGCCTCGCTGAACAATCGGGAGTTTTCAATCGCGAGCGCGATCTGATCGGCAAGGATCGCCAACACTTCGATATCGTCTTGTGTGAAGGCGTTCTTCTGGGTACTTTGGACATCCAACGTGCCGATGACGCGCTCTCCGACGCGGAGGGGGAGCGCCATTTCGGATCGCGTGTCGGGGAGGTCTGGGTTGCTGAAGTAGACGGAGTCAACTCCCACGTCGAGGGTGATGCGGGGTTGTCCGAGCGAAGTGGCAAATCCCACCATACTGTTGGTGTTCAATAACAATTTGTGCTGGCGGTCGAGCATTCTTTTTCCGCCTTCACTGTTGGCGGCGCGGAGGACGGCATATTCACCTTTTTCATCTACAAGGAATATGCCGGCGTGATAGAACCCGAACCGTTCACTCACAAGATTCGTAATGGCGGGCAAGAGGGTGTCCATGTCCTGCACCGCCGTGATAGCCTTTGCCACACCCGATACCGCCTGGAGTTGATTCGCGCGTTTTTCCAGATCTGAAGTACGTTCGCTGACGCGAGTCTCGAGCACCGTTTGCAGGTTTGCCAATTCCTGATTTGTGGCTTGTAGTATTTTTCTGGCAGAGTTCGAGTTGTTGAGCGCTTGAGTGAGGCTGACCGATGAAAGAAAGACGCCGAGACCGGTGAACACGAACACCAGCGCAATGGAAACCCAATTTCCGATCGGGTTTGCGGCTAGTGTAAAAACCGGAGTTAGCCACCCTTGCGTCTGTCCGAGGGTGACGGCAAAGGTGAAGATGATCACGAATCCAATAAGCCGAATCACCGCGCGCGCGCCTAACAAAAGATTCGTGAAGGCAATGACGATCATGATCGCCAGCAAGGAACCGGAACTCCCGGCAGGACTGACCGCATACGAGCCGAAGATCGCGAGACCAAGGTTGAACAGGAAAACATACGATGCACCGGTAACGTATCCGCGACGCATAAGCAGGATCGCCGCAACGTTGATCGATATGAACGGAACGAGAAGTACAAGTAATGCCGGTCGATCGTTTGGTCCGGCGGAAAGCAGGAGGAAAGGTGTTGCCAGTATCGTGGCGATCACGACGAACTGAAGAACCGAGTTCAACAGACCAGCAATACGTGTTTTTTCCTCATCCGACTCGAACACAGGAGGGGCAAACCATTGTGTAAATGCAGCGCGCATCTTAGTTTTTCTCCTCGCCCGGACCGGATTGCGTTAGATCACCCAGAATCTGTATCCCAACTTCCGTTTCGGTGAGCGCGTGACCGATCTCTCGCACGGTCGTGCGGAGGATCGTTTCATAATCGCTTGACGAACTGATCGCCGTGGTGATCTGCGAGATGGCTTGTTCGCGGTCTGCGCGCACGCGTGCTTCTTCGTAGAGGCGCGCGCTTTCCAACGAAGACGCCAAACGATCGACGGCGAGCTCCAACGTGGAAATGGCATTTTCCCCGTATCCTTCGCGAAGTTTCGCGTGGACAACTCCGATGGTCTGTCCGCGGAATTTGATCGGAATAGCAACTTCTTGATTCGCTCCATTGCCGTTCGAAAGTACCGTATCGCCCTTTTGAAGCGCTTCTTTTCCCGGAGCGGATAATTGACCGAGCGGTTCGAGGCGGATGTTGTCGAAGCGGTAGCCTTTGTTGCGGATTCGTCCACTGTTGACGAATTTCTGCCAACCGGTCCGCGTGAACCGACCATAAGCGCGCTCGAGTTCGTTGAGCGTAGTTGTGGATTCTTCCAACAGTCGCGTCCGTTCGATTGCGCTCGCGAGCTGGTCTGCCAACACCAGCATGACTGACACATCCTCGGGCTTGAAAGCTTGAGGCGATGCGCTGTGAATATCGAGGATGCCGATCACGCGTTCTTCCACTTTTAGCGGCAGGGCGAGTTCCGCGCGTGTTTCGGGCAGGAGAGGATTGATCCCTGACGAAGTTTCGAGCGCCGCATTGGTAGCGATGCGCGGTTCGCCCGTCGCCGCGACGCGCCCAACGGTATTCGACTCACCGATCTTGATCCGATGCCTAGACTCGATCATTTGCCGGCCAGCATCAGTGGGCGAGGCAACGAGGGATGCGTATTTCTTTTCCGAGTCGATGAGGAAGATGCCCACGTGATAATAGTTGAATCGCTCATGGATCAAACGCGCCGACCGTTCGAGTAATTCATCCAGTCTTTTCACCGAGAGTGAGCTTTGTGAAATCTCCGCCGCCAACCGTAACCGATTGGACTGCTCTTCCAGATCGTGGGTGCGTTCTGCAACGCGTTGCTCAAGGTCGGTGATCGAACCTCGCAGTTGCGAGGTCATCCGGTTGAACGCATCGATCAAGATGCCGATCTCGTCGCTTTCCGGCTTGAGGTTCACGTACGCCATCTGATTGCCTTCGGAAATTTCCGATGCCGCGCGCGTCAACACCTGGATGGGTTGCAAGGTCCGTCGGATGAGCAGGAATAATGCGAGCAAACCTAAAATCAAAACGAGCGTGCTAGCCCCCGCGGCTAAGATCAACCGGGTGTTCTGCGAGGCGGAAATATGAGTGTGGTCGTAGACAACGTCGAGCACGCCAATGATTTGACCGGAGTAATCGTAGATCGGGGGAGGATTGAAGGGCATAATCACGTCCACCCTGGCTGGGGTGCGTGATGGACATCGTTCCGCTCAGGGCTTGTTGATAACTCTCCGGCGCGTTGAATAACGTAGCGCCTTCAGTGCGGGAGATCACCCACAATTCTTCGTTTGGACCCGCTTCCACCGAGGCATCGCTGGTAACAAAATCCTTCGATAACAAAATGCGCCAGTCTGCGTCGTATCTCTCTTCCATTGCCTGAAGCATCGCCGGGGTTAAGCCGATCTGAAATTCAACCGAACCGAGATGATCGCCCTCGTAGTAGATCGGGGCGACGCCGCGAATTACCAACGTGGCATCTTGAACTTCCAGCCCTGCAATCGACTGTTGTTCAGTATTTGCCAGCAAAATCGCATGGCTCGCGCTTTCGTTTGTCTTTGCAGTCTCGTTCGCGCTAAAGAATACGCTTCCATCCGGTAAGTGATAACGATTTTGGGTGATCGGAACGCCGGTTTCTTGAAGCATCGAATATCCCGGCGCGACCAGCGCGCCTAATTTTTTCGCGTCGCGGCTGGCAAAAGCTTCCTGGATCGCTGGGTTGTCCGCTGCGGTGGACGCAAGCGAAAGAACCAGTTGCTGTTGATGCTCGATCTCGGCATTGAAGGAGTTCGAAAGGTCTGCCAGATCGCCTTCTTCCGCTTCGTGATAGGCATCATGCAGGCTGGTAAAAAAGTAAATGAACAACCCAGTAAGAAATATCGCGAAGATGACTGCGGCAGGCAGGATCAATTTACGAGTAAGGATCATGAGCCGTTCCTCCTCGTAGTTTTGTTCCGACCGTTGGCGGGCGTTTGTTCTTCACCGCCCTCGGGTTGACCAAGATAGATGCTGGTCTCGTCGATACCGGGCAGTTGACCCAGTTCGCGCGCAGCGGTTTGCAATAGCGAATCCATGTCCAATGCCTGACTGAATCGGAACGCGAGTTCTCCGACGGTTTGCTCTTGCTTCGCGCGTTGAGTCGCCTCTTCGAGCAGGCGGATGTTGTCCACCGCCAGCCCGGTCTGGATCGCGACTTCGCGGATCATTTCTTCATCCTGTATGCTCCACGCCGCGTTGCCTTTGCGAGCGATGGAGATCGACCCGATGTGCTGGCCTCGCAGTGAGATCGGAACTGTGAGCGCGTTGGGTTCGGCGCTTGGCATTTTTTCAGCACGCAAACCAAGCGGAGTATACGAAACGACCCGCTCGCGTTCCTTCAGCTTTTGGATCCACGCTTCGCGCGTGCGGACGGCTGTCAGCGCTTCGAGTTGGGCGAATGCCGCCTGAGACGCGTCGAGCAATTGTGCTTTTTCTATGGCAACGGATAACTGGTCGGCAAGCGTTGCCAGCACATCAATGTCCTGGACGGTGAATGCTCCGGGTTTATCGGATTGAATGTCTAATACGCCGAGTAATCTTTCGCGCACAAGCAAGGGTAGGGCGATCTCAGAGCGGGTGAGAGGGAGGTCGGGATTGTTGAAGAAAACGGCATCCGTTCCCACGTCGAGGGCGATGCGGGGTTTTTTCTGCGCGGCAACGAACCCGACGATGCCCTGCGTTCCCACGCGGAGGGAATGTCCCTTCTCCACCATCCGTTTGCCGCCCTCGGAAGATGCGGAAACCAACGTGACAAGGTCGCCTGCTTCATTGACCAGAAAAATACCGGTGTGATAGTAGCCGAATTGGTCGGTAACAAGATGAACAACGGTATCGAGGAGTTGACGCAGATCTTGTACCTCGGCGGTCTGCCGCGCGATGTACGAAGCCGCGCGCAATTGGTCGGTCTTGCGGGTTAGGTCTTCGGTGCGTTCCGCGACGCGATGCTCGAGGTCGGTGATCAGTTCGTTCAGGCTGATCGACATCGAGTTGAAATCGATCGCGAGTTCAGCCAGTTCCCGCGTCTCTGGGATTTCTGTGATCCGATGAGAGAGTTCGCCCTTGCTGATTCTGTTGGCGGCATCTCTGAGCCGAATGATCGGGCGGGCAAGATAATTTGCGGAGACAATGCCGCCAACGAACAAAAGAGGTAGGGTGCTCAAGTAAATAGCCACCAAACGGAGGAGGAAGGCGCGTTCTTGCGTAACGATGGTGTTTGCCGAAATATCAACGCCGAGGACTCCAACTTTACGACCATCGGACGTGTAGATCGGCGTATAGCCTGAGAGGAATGATCCGAATTCATCGGTATAGATTTCAGGTTCA
>CAZQES010000077.1:0-17658 GCA_964591425.1 uncultured Anaerolinea sp. | reverse complement strand
AGGGCAACGCGAAGGTATCGGGAGTGTTGTACTGGGATAGAGTCTTGCAAAGCGATCATGTGATTAATACACCATAGGGCGCTGAACAGTTCCAACCCGAGGGCAAAAGGAGACGAAGATGCCATCCAACACAGGTTCTAAACAAGGAAAGCCAAAAGAAAAACCGATGGATACCGATGTGATCATCATCGTCAAAGGCGCAGGGAAACAGGCCGAGGACGACCACCTCAACATCTTTCTGCGCGGGTTCTGGCCCGCAGTCAAACAAGTGGACCGCAACGCGACCAGCACGCAAGTGACTGCCGGGTTCGAAGATTACACTCCCTCGCCTCACAACGCGGACGGGAAAGCGCACAAACACGTCGTTGAAATTCGCGCCCGTCACAGCTTCGAGGAGACGGTTGGAAATAGGCGAGTTACCAAAAATACGAATCGGCGCATCTGGTTGAAGGAAGCGTTCTGGGAGGAAGAGGTGCTGCCCTCCAGCGCGCTCGGCAACCTCTCGAAAGAATGGCGCATGGCGTCCTTTATCTTTGCCAACATGTTCCGGAACATCGTCTTTTCGCGGAACACGAAAAAACTCAAAGAGGATCGTACGGGCGGGGGTATTGGATTCTCTCGATTCCAAATGTGGAAAACGCCGGGCGTGCGCGTTATTGATTACATCGGCTACTACCTCTCCTATTTTCTCTTATTCCTGCTCGTGCTCCTGCCTTTCAGTTCAGCCATTCCCATCGACATCGCGGGATTGAGCCGACCTGCACTGGTCATCATTGCCGGGTTGATCTGGGCGCTCGCGCCCACGTTCGAACACGCCGCCGGCATTTACTGGTATCTCGAAGAGGACAGGAAAGGAATCTTTAAAAGCCTGCCTGGTTTGCCAAGTTGGGTCTTGCTCGCGTTGATCTTTCTGCTGGTCATCAAGCCTCTCGCCTATGTGAGTCTTTTGCTCACATTCTTCGGTCTGCAGGTCGCGTTGATCACCGCGCGCTCGTTATTGTGGAAATGGCGCACCTACGCCAACAGCGATGTGGACATTGCCGAATATTATTCCTATTACGAGAACAACGATGTCACCCGGAAACGCATCGGCCGGGTGGACGAATGGTGGCTGACCCGTTTGCCCTTCACCCCGCTCTTGTATCGCTATGTGATTTTCCTCAGCCTGCCCGTAGCATTCGCCGGCACACTGCTCGCAAGCCTCTTCCGTTGGACGCGCTTTCTCGGCGGCATCGGTGAATCGCTCGATAAGTTCCTCAACGCCATGCTGGTCGGGTACATGGACGATGTGGTCAACTATGCGATGGACCCGGCGCAAGCCAACCGCGTGCGCAGTGCGGTCATCAACGATATCGTTTATTTCTACAACAAACCCGAGGTGAAGCGCATCCATGTTGTGGCGCATTCGCAAGGCACGCCCATCACGTACGAGACGCTCTTCCACTATCTCGATAAAAAATATCAAGACAAGATCTTCACCTATACAACGATCGGCAGTGTGCTCAGCTACTATCATCAGGGACGCGGCGTTCTCGACCCGGTCTACTACGAACGGTTCCCGGTCTCGTCTACCGTCAAGCAAAACTTCCCCAAAGAATTCAAATGGATGAATTTCTGGAACTTTTCAGACCCGATCACCGAATTCTACGGACTGGATGAATACAGCGATTTCGAGAAGGCGCCGCCCATCGACATGGAGTTTGAACGCACGCGCACCAGTCCCACGAACATCCGCACGGGCACTTCTCTTTCGGAAAATCACGGTGAGTATTGGAACAACATCCAAAAATTCACCCTGCCGCTCGCCAAACGCGTGCTGGGCGAATTGCGCCCTCCCGAATGGAAACCGGACGTGGAACGACCAAGAGAAACGGCGGATACCAAACAACGCGACTGGAAACATTATCGTCATCACGTGGCGGTTTGGGCGGTATTCCTGTCGATCGTTGGCGGCGCGTACTTGATCAGCCGATCGCTCTCCGGAATAACCTGGTTCGACCCGCTCATCAACTTTTTGGTTGCCCTCAAAGACAACGCTTTGGCGGTCTATCAATTTTATAACCCGCTGGAGAATGCGACCGCTCCGAGCGCACTCGGGACGCTGTGGGGTCAGATGTTGGACGGATCGTTGTATCTGATCGGTTTGTGGATGCTGGCAGACTGGCTCGGTCAGATGCGACGAGCGGTGGGAATCGCCATGAGAAAATAACACCAATGGAAAGAGACCGGCGCCACCGGTCTCTTTTTGGTTTTTCGGGTATCATTACGCTTCAGGAATACGGATACATGGATCATAAAATCATCGACGGAAAGAAACATGCACTACTGATCAAGGACGAAGTTCGCGTACGCGTCAGCGCGCTCAAAGAATTGGGCTGGAAACCGCGCCTGATCTCGATCGACATCGGCGAGATCGGAGCGGTGAGACTGTTCATCAAGAACCAACAGAAAGCCTGCGCTGAGGTGGGCATCGAATACGAGAACCGGCACTACGCGGCAGATGTCACCCAGCGCGAAGTGATGGCGACCATCAGCGCGTTGAACGCCGACCCGCGCGTGACCGGCATCATCCTCCAACGCCCGGTGCCGCGCACGCTCGATCTCGAGGAATTGGAAAATGCCATCCACCCCAGCAAGGATGTGGAAGGGATGAGTTCCGCCAACATCGGCAACATCGTCTACGGCGATTCATCTCTCGGACCGTGCACCTCGCTCGCCTCGGTGGAACTGCTCAAAACCACCGGCTTGAGCCTGCGCGGACTCGAAGTGGTTGTCGTCGGTCATTCTGAAATCGTGGGCAAACCAGTGGCATTACTGTTGGTGGAAGAACTGGCGACGGTGACAATTTGTCATCACGGCACACGCAACCTCAACTACCACACGCGTCAAGCGGATGCGCTCATTGTGGCGGTGGGCAAGCCCGGACTCATCACCGCGGACATGGTCAAACCCGGCGCGGCGGTCATCGATATCGGCATCAACCAGATCGACGTGACCTTGCCGGATGGGTCGCCAGGCAAGAAGACCGTCGGCGATGTGGATTTTGAAGGTGTGCAACAAGTGGCCGGTTGGATCACCCCCGTCCCCGGCGGTGTCGGTCCGGTCACTGTGGCGATGCTGTTGAAAAATACGGTGGTGGCAACCGAACGGCAAAAGAAGCGTTACGAAGAAGCGATGCGCGCGTGAACTCGCGTTAAACAGGCAAGTATGGACCTTCTACAAATTTCGAAGTTCAATGAAAACAAACCGGTGACGGTGTTCCGCTTGCAGGAACGCATCAGCCTCGACAACTTCGCCGAGCTCGAATCGATCACCAAACAAGAACACGCGAAGGGGATGAGCAATCTGGTGCTTGACCTCAGCGAAACCGAAGCCCTTACCAGCATCGGCGTGCGCGCCATTGTTGTGATCCACAAACTGCTATCTGCCAATGGCGGCAACCCGCTCAAACTTGCCGCCGTCCAGCCGCCCATCCGCGAAGTGTTGAAGATCGCGGGTATCACCAAATTCATCGAAGTTTACGATACGGTGGCTGAGGCGGTGAAGTCATTCCAATAGGCTGAAGATGTTCAGGCGGTTTGCCCCAAAGCGAATGATATTGCACTGACGCTCACGATGTGGCGAGTGAAGCAGGCGCCGCGTATTCCCTCTATCGTTTCTTTGCGCGCATGGCTTCCCTGCCTTTGGCAAGCAGTGAATCGATCTCCTGAGCGGCTTCTGAAGCGGTTACCCCCTCCACCATCGACCATTCCTGGGCGAGCACATCCTTGGTCACGCGATAGAACCCCGCGATCGTCCCGTATAACGATTTGTGTTCGCCGAAGGCGTACAGGTCGCGCACCACCTCGCAAAATGTGGCGATCGTCCCTTGTTTGAGGCGGGCTAACAGGCTCGATTGCCGGGATCGCAGATCTTCGGGAAGAGGCGCAGACTCAGAGACCAGGATCTTGCGGCACTGGGCAATTTCACTTCGCTTTGCCGGTTTCCGCAACCCAACGGTAGTCAAATCCACAGGAGCCCAGACCGTACTGCCTCCTAGCATGGAAATCTCGTAATACTGCCGAATCACCCCAGACTCGAATTCCTTATCTTCCCGCTTGACGATCTGTCCTACCCCATGCTGTGGATGTACGACCCGGTCGCCGATCTCGAAGTTCATCGGCACGGATCAATAGCGACGGCGGTTGCTGTTGCCGCGCTGGCGATGACCACCGCGTTGGTCGCGGAAACCGCCGCGTTCTTCGCGCGGGCGGGCGACATTCACGGTCAATTGACGGTCGTTCAGCGTGTAACTATTGAACATGCTGATCGCCTTCTGCGCTTCGCTCTGCGAACCCATCTCCACGAACCCAAATCCCTTCGAACGGTTAGTGCCGGGCTCCTTGATCAATACCACCGACAACACGTTCCCCGCCTGCATGAATAACTCGCGCAACCCCTGCTCCGTGGTTTCATACGAAAGGTTTCCAACATACAGTTTCGCTTCCATGAATCGTCTCCTTTGTAGTCAGTGATTAAGAAAAAAACCGCCAACCCTATTATTCGGGTTGACGGTGATACGAACACGCTCGACCTTTTATAAGATGGCATGATTATATCACAGCGAGATTCACATAACGAAACGAGCGCTTGCCGCGGACAATGACGCTTGTATCACACATATTTCCCATCTCACTTTATTCGAGAATCACATCCATTTAAGTACCTTCTCATGTCCGTTCGTTAAACAGAATAAGGCTGACCGCGTTGAGTCAGTTTTACGAACCAAAGAAAGGAGATCGGCATGAGTCAACTAAGCGATACCGGACGAATCAGAACGACGACGGGCAGAACGTCTGCCCTGCGGGTTTTCATCCTCAGTGAAGAAACCCTGCGGCGCACGATCGGGCTGATCCAGATCGCCTTTGGCGTGCTCGAAGGCTTGATCGGCTTGCGCTTCATTCTCAAACTGATGGCTGCCAACCCTGCAAATCCATTTGCGAGTTTGGTGTATTTCGTCACCTCGCCGTTCCTGTGGATGTTCCAAGGACTCACCCGCACACCCTCTTTCGAGGGTATCGAGATCGAATTCTTCTCGCTGGTCGCCATGGTGGTCTACGCCCTGCTCGGGTGGATCATCATCCAGTTGCTGTGGGTGTTATTTTCCCGCATGAAGTGACATACCGCGTCACATTCAGGCAGATGAAAGGAGCCTCCGATGAGACCGATCACAGATTCAGGACGCTTCCAACCGATCACCGGTCAACTGTGGGATAACGCGCCGGTTCAAGCCAACCAGAAGATCGTCATCCGCGTCAGCGGCTTGATCCAACTGGGCGCCAGCCTGCTCAACATGCTGATCGTCATGCGTTATATCCTCACGGTCTTGCAAGCCAGCCCGGCGCATCCCGTCGCGCAGTTGATCTACAACCTCACGGATCCTTTCGTGTCCGTGTTTCAAGATCTGACGCGTTCTGCCCAGTTCAGGGATCTCGCGCTCGAACTGAACACCCTGGTCGCGATCCTGGCGTACAGCCTGCTCGGGTGGATCGCGATACGGTTGGTGCGCATCCTGTTTGCCAGCCCAAAGTGATTCACGAACGATCAACACCCCGCCTCACGGCGGGGTGTTCGATTCTCATTTCGTTCGATCAATCGGTATATGGAGACGGTAACGGTTCGCCCGCCGGCACTTTTTCCAGCATCGAAAGCGGGTACAACACCGGGAACTTCGATACATGCGGCAGCCACGTGTACATTCGATTATCGCCGATCAAGTCCTTGTAGTTCCCACCTTTGGGGAATGGCGACGTCTCGCCGTGTACATCAACGGTGTTCGCGGCAAAGAAGTAATAACGGTGCGTCCACGGCAGGTAGAGATAATCATCGGGGTCCACATCCTGAATCGTCTCCGGATAGATGCGCCCCTCCTTGAGAGGCGGAGGCAGGTTGCCGTCCAGCATTTTGACGCGGAGTTTATTCCCGACCGTGGTGCCGGTCATCACCGAGCGCGCGCACGTCCGCGTCTTGTCGAATTCCGGGTTGGGCGCGCCGAGGTTCTCGCCGAAGATCCAATCCGCGCGCGGCGGATCATCGGGCTTCGATGGGAATCCTTTTTTATTCGTGAACGCCCGACGCGTGCCGAAGATCGCCGAGATCTTCTTGATATCCATATGGAAGTTGATGGCGTAGATGAAAAATTGCCATTGCTTGGTCAGCGCCATGCCGCGATCCTCGAGGGTGTACACTTCGGGTACCGCTTTCAGTTCGCCAAACGTACGAGTAGGCGCGGCAACGCCCAACTCAAAATCGTTCTTATGCCGCCAGAGCGGCTCCGCAGAAGAGACAGCGATTGCACCCGCGCCGCCGATCCTCGGTAAGGCAGGTAGTTCGCTTTTCAGTGAAACGAATTTCTTCGGCATCCAGCCTTCCACATAGGCGGGACCGGTCTTGTTTTTGCCGGTCCGGTCCAGCAACACGACCAGCGCCCAATCTTCCTTGAATTCCTGAACACGGATGCGCGTCCCGAATCCGAACGGACCTGCGCCTACTTTGGGCGTGGGCACATCGTCACCGCGTTTGAAGAACACCTGAGGGATTGTGGTTCGTACTCTCTCCGCTTTTTCCTCCCCCCCTTTCTTCTTGGCTTTCGCGCCTTTCGTATTCTCGGTATCGAGCGACGCGGTCTGTATCCAGCCCGTTGCCTTGGCTCGGGGATCTTTGGTTTTCAACACAGAGACCAGCGTGAAATCAGCTTCCCTGCGAAGCACTTTAACCAGCGACCCTTCGGGCAGTGGCACATCGAACGTGGCTTGTTTGGTATTCGGGAGTCTGCCGGCGAAATTACCGTACAGGTCGCTCTTTTGGTTGATCGCATATTCCACGATCTTGGGCTCACTTCTCTTGAAGAGTTTCTTCCGCCATTCATTCAACGGGAAGGCTGGTCCCGGATCGTACCGGTTCCTCAGGTTCACATCGTCGTGCCCGAGGATCTCCTCGATCTTGTATTTTTTCACCAACGCTTCGACGATCTTGAAAGCAACCTCCAACTGAACATCGGTGAACCTTTCCCACGCCGGGAATTTTGTCTTATCCGGTTTGCCATCGGGCTTGAGCGGGATGTACTGCTTCATGTGAACATCGCGCCTGATCTGGTTGTTCTTGAACTCGATATTTCGGCGAAACCAACTTTCCTGCCCCGCATCGTTCTTTTTTCGAATCAATAAACCCGCATTATCCATTTCGATGCCGATGCTCATGGTATTGAGGTTACGATCTCCCTCCCACCAACTGAAACCGCTGTGATGCGCAACCTTGTTGAAGGGCAGGAATTGCACCACCCGGCCATCGCGCCCGATCAGCAGATGGGTACTAACAAGCGAAGAGGGGTCCTTGAAATGGTTGATCGAACTTTCCATTCGAGTACCGGTGGTGAAGTGCATGATGATGTACTTGAGGGTGTACTGGGCGGCTTTGGCTGGATCGATCTGCGAAGTTTCTCCCTTAACCAACATCAGCGGTTTTTCCTCATAACCATTCTTATGGGGCTTGATCTCCTGGAACCGTCTTCCTTTTGTGGTAACAAGGTAGTGATCGTTTCGCACTTTAGGGATGAAATCCGTGTCGACGCGTACCGAACTCTTCGGCACCCAGCCGGTCAGCCACAGGTGACCCTCCACGTTGCCGATCACCGAAACGAGATACCAGTCACCTCGTTCGTTGACGACCGAGACCTGTGTCTCTATCGGCAGAGGCGCGTTCGAGAGTTTGATCCCGCTTTTGCCGGGAAAACCGAGGAGAGGCGCTTCGCTTGCGATCTCCTGCAACACCATCGAACGGTCGTTCACCCCGAGAAGTTGTTCGCGAAACTGGACAACGGGAAACATCGGTCCCGGGTGAGGTTGTGCGGGCGAGAGGATTTCGTCATACGCAACGGCATCGTTGATCTGGTATTTTTTTCTCAGCGCTTTGCCGATCGCGAGCAGGGTATCGAGCTGTTCTTTGGGAAAAAGGGGCCAATTGCCGTACCGCGAACTGCCCAGCGGAGTTCCGAGAACGAATTCGATGCCGGGATATTTTCCCCTCCAACTGGCTTCGTTTTCCTTCTTTACCAGTTCCCCCGGATATTGGAGATGGATCGCGATGGAGCGCTTGTTGTACTCCCTGTCCGCATGGTTCGCGCCGGCGTTGAAGGGGATCATCTGAACGATCTCTTTTCCGTCCCTGCCGATCACCAAGTGCGCCGTGCCGCTGAAGAATCGATTCTTCTTCAGGTTCTCCTTGTACGTGCCTACCACTCCGCTGACCTTATCGCTGCTCACCTGCGCGTGAATCACCAGCGTGCGCTTGAGTTCTTGAACCGCGGGGGCGGCGATATTCACCCCGTCGAACGTGATCTTATAGTTCTCCCCTTCATCCTTGACAAGCCGATGGTTCTGATCGATGAACATGACCCATTCTCCTTTCCCTTGCCGGGACTCGGTACCCGGACCGACTTGATTCCATTAACCCTATTTGCTGGTGATAGTGTCGGGTTTGCGGCAAATGAAAATTTGAAAGAAGCTAAAGGAGTTGAACGATTCCGGGCGGGCATATTTGAATAGAAACCCCGGAGTGCGATTGGGCAACAAGATGCCGCCCTGATAGGTGTGCCTAAGAATCACAAGATCGCGGCTGAGCAACTTCGTCACATGCGCGCGAGAGAACAGCGCCGCCTTACGTTCAGCGGGAATCATCAACGAGCCGAGGAACAGGATCGGGTTTTTATTATTGGGCTCAGATACGACCACATAATTTCTTGAGACGCGTGTCATCTCGCGAACAGCCTGATCCGGTCGATCGAGGTGATGCAGCAGGTTGGAGCCAAAGACCAGGTCGAACGTGTTATCCGGAAATGGAAGATGATAGACGGAGCAACGATCTTTTACCGATGCAGGGTTGAATTCAAGTTGGTGCGCAGAAACATCCGTAGCCGTAAGTTTACCGCGTTGCATGAGGTGGTAGGAAAAATATCCATTCCCCGCTCCTACTTCCAATATCGTTGGATTCGCGACCGTGATGTTCTTGAAGATCCAATCCACCTTTGGCTGGGTAAACGCAAGGATCATCGGATGATCGTATGCGCGTTCATGTACCGAATCGTAATAATCCGTAGTCGGGGTTTCCACATGGATGAGCTTCGCCCAAATACGACCGAACATCACGTTCCTCCCCGAAGGGTGAGTTTGATTCCACCCATGATCCGGGAACTACACGTGAAGGATTATACCAACAGCGGTTTTCTCTCATTTGTCCACCTCACAAATCTGATGGGGTAATTTTCAGATAATAGGGTTATCATACGCATAGAGACAGGCAGGCGAGATCGAGGTTCAACAGGCGGACCCAACATGCTTAGCAACATCCGAAAGACCTACAACGAATTTCCCTCCCTCTTCTGGGTTGTGGTCGTCACGTTGTTCATTGATTCCATCGGCAGTACATTATTATTTCCGTTCTTCGCGCTCTACATCACTGAGAAGTTCGGCGTCGGCATGACGCAGGCGGGAATCCTCATCGGCATGTCATCCCTCTTTGGCATCCTCGGAAGCATGATCGGCGGCGCGCTCACCGACCGTTTCGGGCGCAGGAAGTTGATCCTGTTCGGGTTGGTTTTCAGCGCGTTAAGCAGCCTTTCCCTCGGTCTCGCTTCGGACGTGAACCTGCTCTACCTGTTGGTCATCTTTGTCGGCTTGCTTTCGAGACTCGCCGCCCCCGCCCAGGACGCGATGTTGGCAGACATCCTGCCGGAATCCAAACGTCAGGAAGGATTCGGGATCACGCGCGTCGCCTTCAACTTCGCATGGATCTTCGGCACCGCGCTCGGCGGGCTGATCGCATCGCAGTCCTTTTTTGCGCTATTCGTCACCGATGCGGTACTCAGCACGTTCGTGGCGATCATCCTGTACTTCAAGCTTCCCGAAACGCGCCCGACCAATCACAAGGAGGCAAGGGAGGATGAGTCGCTACTTACCACGGTTGCCAATTACCGGATCGTCCTAAAAGATTCCGCGTACATCGTGTTTATCTTTATCGGTATCCTTTCGCTGTTGGTGTATCAACAACAATACAGTTCTCTGCCCGTCTATCTGCGCGATGTGCACAACATCAGTTCGCAGATCTACGGCGTAATGCTTGCCATCGCCGGGTTCGAGGTGGTGTTACTTCAATTCTGGGTCAGCCATGTCATTCGAAAATACCCTCCGTTTCAGATGATGACACTCGGGACTTTATTTTTTATCGGTGGTTTCACAATGATCGGACTCTCCCAATTTGTACCGTTAATTCTGACCAACGAGATTATCATTACCATCGGCGAATTAACCATCTTTCGCTTCGTACCTTTCTTCTTAGCTGCTATAGTGATCATCACCATCGGCGAGATGATCACCTTCCCCACCAACCGCGTCATTGCCGCCAACTTCGCCCCTGAAAATATGCGCGGGCGATATATGGCGGTCTTCGATCTCGGCTGGACCCTGCCAGCCACCTTCGGACCAGCC
Source organism: uncultured Anaerolinea sp. (assembly GCA_964591425.1). GTDB lineage: Bacteria > Chloroflexota > Anaerolineae > Anaerolineales > Villigracilaceae > Defluviilinea. Next base: position 7,138 of record CAZQES010000077.1, on the reverse strand, counting down.
GCGGCGGGCATCATCCTCGACAATTACAACCCAGATCTGCTGTGGTACATTGGCGGAGCGATGTGCGCGATCTCAGCGCTTGGTTTTTACGCACTGCACATAAAATTGGGGTCACAAGCGCGCTTCTCCCCCACAACAGAGAAGTGACCGCCTTTGACAGCCTCCCTAGAGAAATTGAGAGACTCTCACGCGTACGATGGGGCAAACCACAAACGGAGGTCCGCCTTGAAAACCATTTCGATATTTCTCTCGCTGGTCAACTCGATCACCGCAGGGATTCTCCTGCTCCTCACCGTGTCGAGCCAAGAAGTTCAGCACATCCAAATGGTGTGGCTGTTCGCAAAAGTTTCCGCCGCCGCCGTTGTCATGGTCATCGGCGCGCTCACCTGGTTCGGCGGTGCGCGCGTCGCGCAGGCCGGTCTACTGCCCATCAGCAGTTTGCTCCTCGTGGCGCTCGGCGCGGCGACAACCGTGTGGACGCTCCAACGCGGCATCACGACCGGCGATATGGAATACTACATGATGTGGTACGGTGTCAGTCTTTTCTTCCAAGGCGTCACATCCTTGATCGGATTCGCCGGCGAAACAAAAACCATGATAGCCCCATGAACGGCGTTTGATACAATTCGGGGATGAAAACCGATGCGTTCCTTTTAATCTTCGTTCTGATCATTGCAACTGCGTGCGCCCCAAACAGCGGAGGAGAACCCGCTTCTCCCTCCGGGGAAGTTGTTGACACGCCTTCAGCCAATCCCGCCGCTTTGACCTTCACCCCGCCGCCCACTGTTACCTCTACACCCCTACCTTCCGATACTCCCGCGCCAACGGAAACTCCCACACTGACTCCCATTCCCACAGTCGAAAGTTTGCGCGCCACTGTGACCGCCGATAAATTGAGTTGCCGCTACGGACCCGGCGCGGAATATCTCTACCTGTTCGCGTTCAACGGGACAACGAAAATAAAATTGGTCGGGCGCACAGACGCTAACAATTGGGTGTGGGTGGCAAACAAAGACCAAAACAACAGGGACAACAATTGCTGGGTAAACGCAAAATTTCTGCAGATCGAGGGCGATCCACAAGCGTTGCCGATCGTGTATCCCGGGCTCAAACTTCCGGTCTCGCCGTATTATCCGGGTCCGAGTTGGGCAAGCGCGGAACGTGATGAAACCGGTAAAGTAGTCATCTCATGGGAGCCGGTGCCCATCAGCCCGGGAAAATACGAGGATGAAAATATGCAGCAGTACCTCGTCGAAGTGTGGCGGTGCGAGGCGGGGCAGATCATCTTCGAAACGCTGGGTACGAATTTCCCCTTCATCACGGTGGAAGTGGACGAAGCCGGTTGTGCCGTCCCTTCGCATGGACGCGTCTTCGTGCAGGAAAAACACGGCTACGGCGGACCGGTGGAAATCCCGTGGCCGAGTCCTTGAAAAAACAGAACCCGCCTCCAGTCCGAGCAGGAGGCGGGTTTTTGATTCGTCTGGAGGTCAGCAAGAAAGCCTAATGATGATGTCCAGCTTCGTGCACGTGCCCATGATCCAGCTCTTCTGCGATGGGTTCGCGCAGGGCGACCACCTTTACATGAAAGTGTAATTCGTCGCCGGCGAGCGGGTGATTGAAATTGAGCGTGACCAGGTCGCCGTCAATGCTTTCGATGCGTGCATATTTCGAATTGCCTTCGTTATCGCGAACGTTTAGTTCGGTATCCACTTCGATGGGCATATCTGTTGGAAAGTCCCTGCGGGGGACTTGCATGAGCGCTTGCTCATCGAACTCGCCGTAGCCGTCAGCAGGCTGTACGATCACATCCCTGGTATCGCCGATCTTCATACCCATCATTTCATTCTCAAGCCCGGGGACGATGTTCCCATACCCTGCCAGAAATTGCAGCGGACCCTGCCCTTCGGAACTGTCCAACAATTCGCCATCCACATGCAGGGTGTACTCGATCGAAACCACTACACCGTTCTCCACTGTATCTTTGCTCATATCAAATCCTTTCGAATCCGGTTATTTTGTGAAGCGAACGCCCGCACATTGTAACAAAAAAGCATTGACAGCAATAAAAAAGGGAATAAAATTCACCTACTTGTCTGCCCTCGACTTTTATTACAATCGATTTCCACCCTGTGCTGAACGTTGACTTGCGTAAGTCAGCGTTTTCATATTATTTATCACAAAGAGGAGAGTGTGTATGAATAAGTCAGTCAGGTTCGTTCTGTCAGCCGTTGCCATCCTGACCCTCATCCTGGGGTCGATGGCAATGACCCCCGCCGCGCGTTCAGAGGCTTCGATCCATCTGAAGAGCGGCGTTTTCGTTCCCTCGCAGAGCGACGTTTCTGCGCAGGCAAGCGGGAGATACTTCATCGTGCAGTTCAACGGTCCGGTGCAACAGGCATGGAAGGACGCCTTGACCGCCGAAGGCGCGGAAGTGCTGGATTACATCCCGGACTTCGCGTTCAAGGTGCGCATGAACGCCGGTATCGCCCAACGCGTGAGGGGGATGAGTTTCGTGAGCAACGTTCTTCCATTCCGCGCGCAGTTCAAGTATGGGGCTGACCTGAAACGCGACGGCGCGACGAACGTGTACATGATCCGCATCGAGAAAGGGACGAACTTCGGCGCGGTTCGCGCGTTGATCGCGGCGACGGGAGCGCAAGTGCTTGCCTTTGAAAACGATACGCTGATCGTCTCGGCGAACGGCTCGTTCGTGGACGCGATCGCGGCCGTGGACGATGTCGCTTCCATCAGCAACTTTGCGCTCAATCAGACGTTCGTCAGCAAACCGGAAAGTCCCGCGAAGAACGATGAAGCCCGCGACATCATCGGCGCGGCGGTCGCCAATTCGCGCGGCTACGATGGTTCGACGCAGATCGCCGCGGTTTCGGATACGGGCCTCGGCGGCGGGACAGCCGCCACCGCGCATACAGACATCCCGGCGAGTCGAATCGTCGCCATCTATAACTGGCCCGGCGCAGCCGGCGGATGTTTCCAAACTGTGGTCAACGACGGTTCGATCGACGTGGATTCCGGTCACGGCACGCATACCTCCGGCTCCGTGTTGAGCGACGGTGGGGCGGGAGGCATCGGCATGGGCGTTGCGCCCGCCGCACGTTTGGTCTTCCAATCCACTGAGAATTGGGCAACGATCACATCGTTCTGCCAGATCTTCGGCGGCTACCCCGCGAACGGATATTTCCTCACGGGTCTTCCCACCGATCTGAAGACGATGTATCAACAGGCGTACAATGCCGGCGCGCGCATCCACTCGAACTCGTGGGGCGCGGCACTGGCTGGCGATTACACGGTCGACAGTGCCAACACTGACTCGTTCGTGTGGACCAACCGCGACATGGTGATCACCTTCTCGGCAGGCAACGAAGGCACCGACGCGAACTCGAACGGCGTGGTGGATAATGATTCCATTGGCTCGCCCGCCACGGCGAAAAACGTGTTGACGATCGGGGCAAGTGAAAACGTGCGCGCCGATAATTGGGCGTGCGACACCAGCCTCACCTACACCTCGCACGACGCGTATCAGACCGGGCAAACCTGCAACAGCATGGGCGGCAACCAGTTGAACTTCCTCGGTACGTGGGGTCAACGCTACGCCGCAGATTTCCCCGCCAACCCGCTGTTCAGCGATGTGACCGCCGGTAACAGCAACCAGATGGCATCGTGGTCGAGCCGCGGTCCCACAGACGATACACGCATCAAACCGGACGTGGTCGCGCCCGGCACGTGGATTCTCTCCGCGTTCTCCAACCTGTATCAGGAAGGCTATGGCGACCCGGTGAATCCGCAAAACGGCGCTTACCAATGGGACGGCTGGGGCATGCCCTACAATGTCGATTACAAATATATGGGCGGCACATCCATGTCCAACCCGATCGCGGCAGGCGGCGTGACCGTGGTCAAGGATTATTACAGCAAGGCACACAGCATCAACGCCACAGCCGCGCTCGTCAAAGCGACGGTCATCAACTCCGCAGTGGATATGGCAGACGAGAACAACGACGGCGTGAACGATAACGACTTCCCCATCCCGAACGTGCATGAAGGCTGGGGCAGGATCAATCTCGATGCCGCAACCGACGGAACCATCGCCTTCGTGGAAGAAGCCGCGTCGGGCTTGAGCACCGGCGGTTCAACGGTCTTCAACGTCACGAGCACCGGCGGTCCGCTCAAAGTGACCCTCGTCTGGTCGGATTATCCTTCCACGGATACCGCGTCGGTGAACCTCGTCAACGATCTCGATCTCACTGTTTCGGGTCCCAGCGGCACGTTCCTAGGCAACGTCTTCTCCGGTGGTTGGAGCGCGACCGGCGGTTCCGCTGATCGCCGCAACAACGTGGAGAATGTTTACATCCAGAACCCGGTTGCCGGCACATACACTGTGACCGTCAACGCGTTCAACGTGCCGAACGGACCGCAGAAGTTCGCGCTCGTAGTGGATGGCGGCACGATCGGAACAGGTCCCACACCCACACCTCCGCCAACCGCCACGCCGACCAACACGCCGCCTCCATCGACGAGCACGGGTTATCTTGCGCCCACCGGTCAAGCCCCGCAGACTTCCAGCGCGGGCGATAACAACGGCTACCAAACCAGCCCAGCCAATGCGCTCAATAACAATAGCGTCTTCGCGGTGGATACCAACAGCGGTACGAACAACAACACGAATTGCACCAACAACGGCAAAGACAAGCATCACTTCTACAACTTTAACGTCAGTCTGACGCCGACCGCCGTGATCCAGGGCATTCAAGTGCGACTCGATGCGAGGGCAGATGCCACCAGCGGCGCTCCGAGGCTCTGCGTGCAACTCTCATGGAACAATGGCACATCGTGGGTGACCGCCAAGCAGACCGGCACGCTCACCACTAGCGAGGTCACGTACACGCTTGGCGGCACCGCCGACACGTGGGGTCGCTCGTGGGCAGTTGGAGATTTCACCAATGCCAACTTCCGCGTCCGTGTGATCAACGTGGCAAGCAATACCGCGCGCGACTTCTCGCTCGACTACATTGCAGTGAACATTACGTATCAGCCATAAGCGTCATTGCGAGGAGGACTTCAGTCCGATGACGTGTGCCCCGCAGGGGTAAGCAATCTCGATAAAGATGGATGCGACTCGTCGCATCCATCTTTTTTTTCGCACACGCTTCAAACCGGACTTCAACCTGCCTTTCCTCCTTCGACCTTTTGCTCCCCTTCGACAAACTCGACTCAACCCTTTACAATTGAAACATGAACTTCGACCTCTGCCTCCCCTGGTATTGGGAACACGATATTGACTTCGTCCACTTTGTCGAGCGCGCTTGCAATGAACACGGACTAACGTTCTGGCAGATCACACCAGACAACCTGCTTGAGTCGCTCTCCGCGTTGTACACGGGTGAAAAAACCTTCAACACGCTCCTCGACCGTTCGCAGGGAGAGAATCGCTTTCTGCCCATCAACAACTGGGCAAAGGAACACAGCAAAAAGCGGATCAATCCTCCCGAACTCTCCGCGTGGTCGGAAGACAAAACCACCATGCACCTCGAACTGATCAGCGCGGGTCTGCACACGCCGTACACGATCATCCTTCCGTCGTTTCTTGAAAAACCCATCATTCCCGAAATCGATATTTCGCCTCTTGGAAGTCAATTCGTCATCAAGCCGTCGCATGGCGGAGGGAGTGAAGGCGTTGTCCTCGGCGCGTCATCCCTCGACCAGATCCTGCGCGCTCGCATGGAATTCCCCGAACAGAAGTATTTGGTGCAAGCCACCATCACGCCGCGCACCATTCAGGGACGCCCAGCCTGGTTTCGAGTTTTTTATTCGGTCGGTAAAACTTTTCCCTGCTGGTGGCATCCATTGACCCATGTGTTCGCGGTTGTCACACCGCCTGAGGAACACAAACACGAACTGTCCCCGCTTCACGACATCACCCAGCGCATCGCTTCGATCTGCAAATTGGACTGGTTCACCACCGAGATCGCGCTCACGCACGAAAATTTCGTCGTCGTGGATTACGTCAACGACCAGATCGATACGCGCGTCCAATCCAAAGCTGTAGACGGCGCACCGGATGAGATCATGCAGGATATCGCGAGGCAATTGGTTGGGATGGCGAAGGAAGGTCAGTGAACAGTTATCAGTTATCGGTGAGCAGTTATCGGTGAGCAGTGAGCAGTTTTACTGCGTATTGCGTACTGCGTAACCTGAACTCATCGCAAAAGAGAATCACTAAAACGCCGAAGGCGTGAAATGATTGTAGAGATTCAATGAATGATTTTGCAAACCCCGAAGGGGTGAAATGACGAGCTATTTGAATCATGTCATCCCTTCGGGATTTGTAAAGGCTTATTTCAAAGGCTAGAATCCTTCCATCCCTTCGGGATTGTGTACGAGGCGAACGGCGTTCTAGAATCCTTCCATCTGTTTCGACACGGTGAGCGAAAGACGAACCGTCAACACGACGCCTTCGGGATTGATTTACGAGGTGAATCGCGCTGTTAGTAGTACGAAATACGCAATACGCAGTATGAACTCGTATTTTGTAACTCGCAATCAGCAACTCACTCTCGCCTTCAGGAGATCATTATGAAAAGACCACGCGCACGCGATTTGGGGATACCATTTGAAGGAAGCACTGGAAAATTCAATTCAATCACCGATGTTGAGGGGGTTTCTGTTGGCTACTCGACGATAATCGAAGGCGACTCGGCGCGGACAGGCGTCACGATCATTCATCCAAGAGGGAAATCGAATCACGACCCCGTTTTCGCGGGGTGGTCTCCGTTCAACGGCAACGGGGAAATGACCGGCGCGGCGTGGGTCGAGGAGGGCGGCTTCCTCGAAGGTCCGATCGGGATCACGAACACGCACTCGGTTGGAGTTGTCCGTGACACGATCATTCAATGGCAGGTGAAGAACAGCGCGTTGTTCCAGAGGTGGTCACTTCCCCTCGTCGCAGAGACCGCCGACGGCTGGCTCAACGACATGAACGGATTCTTCGTCAAGCCTGCTCACGTGATGGAAGCGCTGGAGAATGCTGAATCTGGTTCAATCGCAGAAGGAAACGTAGGCGGCGGGACGGGGATGATCTGCTACGAGTTCAAAGGCGGGAGCGGAACCTCATCCCGTAAAC
>CAZQES010000076.1:11296-17907 GCA_964591425.1 uncultured Anaerolinea sp. | reverse complement strand
TCGAAGCAATCACCAACTATGCAAGGAGGTTGCTTCACCACTTCGTGGCACGCAATGACATGCTGTGAAAGAATCAAAATCCCCAGCCGAGGCCGGGGAGGTTGGGGAGGCAATCCGAGTCTAGCCGTCCTCCACCTCCTTTCCGCGAGAGAGTGGTGAACCGACCAGAGCGGGCGACCTGACTTCATTAGTTTGATAGTTTGTTGGTTCGATGGTTTTGTAGTTCAACCACCGACCTACCCAACCTTGTACCTATCCAACTAAATTCACAGTTGCGCGACAGTGTTGGAATTACACCAACTTCGCCGCTGGCTGATCGTGTTTCAAGTTGTAGCGGCGATTGTATGCGCCTTACGGACATTCGTCAAGAGAGCGACGATTAATAGGATCGTCGAGAAAAGCAGGGCGATCGTTCCCTGCGCTCCAAAAAAGCCAAATCCCATCCATGGCAGGAGGAAGATAAACGTAACTATCAGCCAGTCTGTTTTTGTGTGAGCTATCCCGGCGAGGACGAACAAAGGGATGACTGTGAATGCAAAATCGTAATTCTGCAAATAAGGGATGACCAATACTGTGACACACGTGAAAACACCAACTCTCAAACTATCGTTCATACGCGGAAACAACCTAACGAGCAGAATGGAAAATCCGATCAAAAGCACGAATGAAATAACGAATGCCTGATCGAATCCCCAACCAGCGAGATTGGCAATCGTCATGGGCAGGCTCACACATTGACGACATTCTGAAGCACCTTTGAATTCGAGCAAGGATTTGGGGTAGTTGATGATCCAGTTCCCATCCGCGAGAAAGCCGAGGGCGAAGAGAATCGCACCGTTGATCGCCGTGTACAAAAACGCCCGGCGACCAAACTCATCGCGGCGGAGCAGAAGGTGCACGGCGACTGTCAGCACGATGAACATGCCCACGTGCGGCTTGAATGTGACGAGCGCCATTCCCAGCGCAACCAACAAACCATTTTGTTTCCGCAAGGCGTAGACGAGCATCGCCATACCCAAAATCGTCGGGAAGACGTATTGTCCCACGATCAACGCACCGAGAATGGGAAAGAACAGCGGCGCGACAACGAAGGAAATTAATCTCAAGCGCGGATGCCATCCATCCGTGACCAGCCACACAGACGCAAGCAACATTGTCACGTTCAACAGAAACCACACGCGTACGGCAACTTCGGCAGGGAGTAAAGCCAGCGGCAGGGTCGTCAGCGCGAACCACGGCGGATAGGGGAAAGGCAAAACAAATACCTGATCCGCTGAAACGCCGAGATCGCCCGCGACCATCTCAGCCTGCGCGGCGCGGTCATACAACGGGATGCCGCGCAGGATTCCTTGATTCGCGCGATAGAGAACTTGAAAATCATGGAACGGATCCAGCGGCATGGGAACGAACCATGCGAGTGCAAGGATTCCACTGAGCAGCAGGAAAAGGATGAGGACAACGAGAAGAAGGCGCTTCATGTGGTTTCGCTTGGTTTGACCATCCTCCGCATTAAACCGCGAAACCGCATCCAATGGAATGGAAAAAGGATGAACCAGTACAGAAATCCCGGCAGTCCATGGGGAGAGAAGAAGAGGGTAGTGTAGGCCAAGTTGTCAACTTGTCCATGTTCGAGCCAGAGGTCGCCGAAAATAGTGTGACGATTCTCCCTCACCCCTAACCTCTTTCCCAGTGGGAGAGGGGAAGTCATGTGCAAAATAAAACATCCTTCATGTTTGAGCGATTTGATGCCCGGCGTTCCATCCACCCACACGCGTTCGATGTGACTCGGATGCGTTTTCTCCAGCGCGTCTTTTGTTGCGGCGTCGTAGTCGATCAACTTAACTTCTGGAAACACGGTCAACACTTCGGGATGGTTGACGATGCTGTCTGCTGACAATCCTTCGATCAGCGCGTGCGCGATGGGATACGGGACCGGCGTCATCAAGTCCACGCCGAATGCCATGAACCAGACCGGCAGAAAAGGAAGAATCACCATCCGGCGATTCAATTGACGGGCATGGGCATATCTCAGCATCAGGTCTTTGTATATTGCGATCTCGGGTCCACCGACCTCGAAGACCTGACCTTGTCCATTCTTGTTTTTGAGCGCGGCGACGAGGTAATCGATCACATTTTGAATCGCGATGGGCTGGGACTTGTTCTTCATCCAACTCGGACCCGGTACGATGGGAAACAACTCGGTCATGAAGCGGATCATCTCGAAGGAAATACTACCGGACCCGGCGATCACCCCCGCGCGAAATTCTGTGACCGGTACTTTTCCCTCGCGCAAAACCCGTCCGGTTTCGATGCGTGAGCGCATGTGCGGCGCGATGTGTCCCTCAGGGTCGGCAAGTCCGCCGAGATAGATGATGTGTTGAACACCAGCCTGCTCCGCCGCGTGCGCGAAATTCCGCGCAGCGTCGAGTTCGATGGATGTGTAATCTCCGCCTTTCGACATGTTGTGGATCAAGTAATACGCGGTATCCACGCCTTCAAGCGCTTGAGGAAGCGCGGAGGAGGTCGTAACGTCCGCCTGGATCACGTCCACGCTGGCGAACCAGCTCCGCCCTGTGAGTCGATGCGGTTGTCTGGCAAGCGCGCGCACGCGATAGCCGGAATCCAGCAAGCGCGGAATCAATCGGCTTGCAATATATCCGGTTGCGCCGGTCACAAGAATAAGCGGTTTACTCAACGAGTCTTCTTTCGTCTTTCTTCTTTCCTCGTCAAAGAAAGAGGAAAGAAGAAAGACTTAATGAGCAAGTAAACGAGCACGGCTTGCAAGCCTCCGCGTCAGCCCATCAAAGATGAAACGATGCGGAAGCCACATGGCGTACCAATATAAAAATCCGAAGAGACCGCGCGGCGCGAAATAGGCGGTGACAGTGAAAAGCGTTTTAGCCTCTTGAGGTTCCGATTTGAATTCGAGCCACGCTTTGCCTGGCAATTTCATTTCGGCGCGCAAGCGGAGCAAGTGATTCGGTTGCACTTCTTCGACGCGCCAGAAGTCCAACGACTCGCCGACGCGAAGATCATCGGGATGCCTGCGCCCGCGCCGCAAACCCACGCCGCCGACGGCTTTATCCAACCAGCCGCGCATCGCCCACAACCGGTCCAGATACAACCAGCCGCGCTCGCCGCCGATTCCCATGTACGAACGATGCACAATGTCGGGCTTGAGGTCGAGCAGGAGTTGGCGCGTCTCGATGAACATGCCGTCTTCCACAGTGAACGTGTATGGCTTGATATCGCCCGAAGTAGTGACGAGCGCATCGGACCAACTTGTTTCGACGTTGTCGCGTTGGATGCGCCCCAACGCAAGATGCACCGCAGTTTGGAAATCCATCGGTGTGATATGCGGGAACAATTTCTTCGCCGCTTCATCCCGGACGATGAGGCTGGCGCGCAAGCCTTCGATCAACGGCAACACCACGCGCCAATGGATCGGCGTGACGAGTTGCACCCAATACGCGGAAAGCCGCGGCGCGTGGAATGGCAAACGGATGAAGTAACGCTTGAGATGTCTTTCACTGGCATAACCGCGCAGCATGTCAGCGTAGGTCAGGCGCGTCGCGCCTCCGATCTCGATGAGTTTGCCAACCGATTCGGGGATTTGAATCGCGTCAATTAAATATGACATTACATCGCGTATCGCGATCGGTTGCGCTTCAGAGTAGAACCACGCGGGACAGATCAGGAGCGGTTCGCGTTCAGCGAGATAGCGAATCATCTCGAACAACGCCGAGCCGGAGCCGACGATCATGCCCGCCCGGAATTCCGTCACCGGCACTTTGCCCTGCCGCAATGCATATCCTGTTTCGTGCCGCGCGCGCAGGTAGGGAGAAAGATTCGAAGTCGGGTCAACCAGTTCGCCGAGGTAAATGATGCGTTCGATGCCCGCTTCACTGGCGGCGTTAGCGAAATTCCGCGCCATTTGTAGATCGCGTTCGGCGCTGACTTTGCCTCCCTGCATCCCGTGGATGAGATAGTACGCGACGGACACGCCCTTCAACGCGGCGTTGAGGATCTCCGGCGTTAAGGCGTCGCCAGAAACGACCTCAACCTGTTTCAACCACGTGCGTCCCTGCAAGCGCGCCGCATCACGGACGAGCACGCGCACACGGTAACCCGTTTCGAGCAGGCGCGGCACGAGTCGTCCGCCCACGTAGCCGGTTGCGCCAGTGACAAGGATGAGTTTTGATGAGGGCATCGTGAAAATTGTATCCCACACCGTTCAATCCATGCTATGATGAATGGCAGGATGCAGACGGAAAAACCTCCTTCGTCGAATCGGATTCAAGAACGACTGACCACGCACCTCCCACTGGTGTGGATCTCGCTCGCCTTCCTCGTGGGAATCGTGCTCGGCAGTTTAGTTTCCCTGCCGCTCTGGGCTTGGATAGCTGTTTTCGTATTCTCGATTCTTCTTGCGATTGCCGTTCGCATTCTTTCAAAGCGAATTACTTCTCTTTCCTCTTTCCTCTTTCTTTTTGTATTACTGCCTGCTCTTTTGCTTGGAGCATCGCGTTACCAACTTTCCATCCCCAACTTCGACGCGTTCCACATCGCCTTTTACAACGACCGCAATTACGATCTACTCATTACCGGTTACCTCGTCGAGCCGCCTGATTATCGCGACTCGTACACCAACCTCCGCCTCGAAGTGACCAACGTGGACACCGGCGACGGCGACCTCGAAGCCAGCGGTTTGCTCCTCGCCCGCGTGGACGCTAATCAGACTTTCCACTACGGAAACATTATCCGCCTGCGCGGCAAGTTGAAGACGCCGCCCGAAAACGAGGATTTCTCGTACCGCGATTATCTCGCCACACAACACATCCACTCGTACGTGTCCTCCGCAGAGGTGACAGTGCTTCCGGGTAACGGAGGCAACCCGATCTCCGCCGCGCTGTATGCGCTCAAAGAAAAATCGCTCGCCAATATTTATCGCATCTTCCCCGACCCCGAATCATCCCTACTTGCCGGCATCCTCCTCGGCGTAGACACCGGTCTCACGCGCGACCTGCAACAAGCCTTCAAAGACACCGGCACCGCGCACATCATCGCCATTTCGGGTTTCAACATCAGCATCATCGCAGGGATTTTCGTCACGTTGTTCAGCCGATTCTTTGGTACGCGTTGGGGCGCGGCTCTAGCAGTCTTCGGCATCATCTTTTACACCCTGCTGGTCGGCGGCGACGCGGCAGTGGTACGCGCTGCCATCATGGGAAGCCTCGCCTTGTTTGCGCGGCAGATCGGTCGGCGGCAATTCGCATTGAACACGCTCCTCGCGGTGGCGATGTTCATGTGTTTGTGGAATCCGCTGTACGTCTGGGATGTTGGTTTTCAGTTATCATTCTTCGCAACGCTTGGTCTCATCCTCTACGCCGAGCCGTTCTCGCAATTCGCCGCAAGAGTCCTCACCCGCTACTTTCCACTTTCCACCGTGGAAAAAGTGATTCAACCTCTTTCAGATTTCGTCCTCCTCACCTTCGCCGCGCAACTCACGACCATTCCGATCATGGCATATCACTTCCAACGCATCTCGCTCGTGTCGTTCATCGCCAACCCGTTCATCCTGCCGGCGCAACCGGCGGTGATGATCCTTGGAGGCATTGCGGTCTTCCTCAGCCTCATTTGGATTCCGCTCGGTCAACTCGCGGCGTGGGTCGCGTTGCCTTTCGTCGCGTACACGATTCGCATCGTGGAAATCTTCGACCGCGTCCCACACGGGACTCTCTTCCTCGGCGATTTCTCCATCGGATTCGTCATCCTGTTTTACGCGGCGCTTCTCGCCGTGACGTTTGGCGGGTCGCGGCTTGGGGAGTGGATTCAAGCCGCTAGGGAACGCGCAGGCGCGGTCGGCGCGGGAAGCGCAATCATCGTGTTGTCTCTCGTGCTGTTGTTGATCTGGCGCGCCGCGTCCGCATTCCCAGATCGACTCTTGCACGTCACATTTTTGGAGGTCGGCTCGGCGGATGCAGTCTTCATCAAAACTCCCTCGGGCAAATCGGTGCTCATCAACGGCGGACCGAGCGTGACGATCCTGTCAGATGAGTTGGGCAGGCGTATGTCTACGTTTGATCGCGGGTTGAGCTGGCTCGTGGTCGCAAGCACGGAGGAGGATCAAGTCGCCGCGTTGCCGCGCGTGCTCGAACGGTATCCGCCTGAAAACGTGTTGTGGAGCGGAAACGAACAAGGCTCATTCTCTTCTCGCGTGTTGGATGAATATTTAACCCTGCAAGCGATTCCCGTAACATTGGCGGAGAAGGATCAAACCCTCGACCTCGGCGACGGCGCGACATTGAAAATCCTAACGACGGGTTCGCGCGGTTCTGTGTTATTAATTGAATGGAAGAACTTCCGCGCGGTGTTGCCGGTTGGCATGAGTTTCGAAGCGCTCGATGAATTGCAGGGCGGCGCAAGCGTGGGACCGGTCAGCGTGCTGTCGCTCGCCGATTCGGGTTATGCTCCATCGAATCCGCCCGATTGGATCGCGAATTTGAATCCTGAACTCATCGTGCTCAACGTGGCGGCTGGCGATATTAATGGAATGCCCGACGGTGAAACGCTTGAAACGGTCAAAGAATATTCGCTGTTGCGCACCGACC
>CAZQES010000076.1:0-11286 GCA_964591425.1 uncultured Anaerolinea sp. | reverse complement strand
CAACGGCTTCGAGGAACTCGCCACATATGATGAGGACCAGAACGGCTGGATCGAGATCACCACGAACGGGGAGCAGATGTGGGTGAACGTGGAGAGACAAGGAGAGTGAAACATGAGCGAACTGATCATCAACGCCTTGCAGGTTCAAGGCGAAACGTCCGTTACCATCCTGCAACTCGATGGCAAGGTGGACCGCGTCACAGCGAACCAACTCCTTGACCGGGCGCGCCAGGCATACGAAGACGGCGCGCGGTATCTTCTGCTCGATCTCAGCGGCGTGGACATGCTCACCAGTTCAGGTTTGGTGGCGATCCAATCCATTTTCAAGTTGTTCACCCCCGAAAGCGACCTCGAGTTAATGCATCACAAGAAGGAACAATACAAGTCGCCTCACGTAAAACTCGTCTGCCCCGACCCAAAGATCTATTACGTGCTGAATATTGCGGGCTTTCTGCAAAGCCTGCTGATCTACAACAACCTGCAGGAGGCGATCAATTCATTTTCGAGTTGAGTTCAACGCCATAACAAAAGCATCGACCATCTTCTCGATATTGATCTCCTCTCTCACGATCCGAAACGACTCTTCGCCCATCGTTCGCAGACGCGCTACATCCGATAGCGCGTCTTTCATTGTGGAGACCAGCGCGTCGAAGTCATCCGGCGGAACCTGCCATCCGTTTTGTTTTCGCACGAGATCATCCTGCGTGCCGTCTCCTTGCGCGACGATGACGGGCAATCCGTAACTCATCGCCTCCTGCACCGCCAGTCCCCCGGTTCCCGGCAGGACGAAGAGGTCTGCTTCTTCAAAGTGAGCTTTCAACTCCTCGCCATGCTTTGCCCCCACAAACTCCGCGGACGGGTAGATTTCCGCGGCAAGTTCTTCGAGCGCCTCGCGCTCCGGTCCGTCACCGACAATGACCAGCCTCACGTTTTGAATTTCGGCACATGCGCCCAGCAACAAATCCACGTTTTTGCGGAATTGCAGGCGCCCCACAAAAAGGATGCAAGGTCTTTCACCGAAAGTTGTTGGACGCTCTGGCATTGACCAAGTCGGCGCAGGAGTGACTGAATTATGCGCGACAAAAATATGGTCGAGCGGAAAACCCAAGTCGGCATATTCGTCCGCGCCGCGCTGACTGTAGGCGATCATCGCATCGAATTGACTGAGGAAGTTCGCCCTCACCCCTGCCCCTCTCCCGATGGGAGAGGGGAATCCGAGTCCCCAACCGATGACCGGCTTGTCGTGTTCGTGCATCCACTTCACGGCAGAGGAAGTTGAAAGATAACGCGGGTTGGCTTCCACGATCAACGCGTCGGGATTCCTTTCTTTCAGCCAGTTCATCAATCCCTGTTGGTAGCAAAGATAAAGCGAGCCGCCGAAGAGGTGGATGTTCTTTCCTACAACGTATTGCGTATTGCGTAATTGATCTGTCGTTGTAATCCCTTCGCTGGGATGCGGCAAGCCGGTGAAGAGACTCATCCCGCCGTCACAGGCAGAGGCGAGCAGGTCAAAGAACGGCGCGCGGTAGTTCGGGAGGACGCGTTGTTGCAGGGCGAGCCTGCCATTGAATCGATTCATGATGGGATGTGCGGAGCCTGCCACGCCGGGGATTTGTGCACGTGGACAATTTTCCACGCGCCGTTGAGTCTCACCATCACGCGGCTTTCGTTGTGCGAAGCCACTTTCACGCCCTCCGCAGAGGCTGTGCTGATGAGCAATGTATAACTCGCAACCGCGGTATCGCCATATTGTTGAATGTGCAGGTTCGAGAGATCGAATCGAGACTTGGACTTTCCCTTTGCGTCCGCGCCGAACACGGTGCCGCGTTCCGCATTGGATGTCATCATAAATTCATGGAAAGGCAAGCCGTCAATGCGATGAGGCGTGATCCACCACTCGTAGAGGGTCAGATCTTCGGCGGTGGTTTCGTTATAGGTTTTTGTGTCGTTCTCTTGAATAGATTGTAAATGTTTTTTCAGGAAAGCGATGATTTCGTCGTTTGCCATGTCTCCTCTTTGTTTCTGTAGGGGCGGAGCATGCTCCGCCCCTACCAATCAACCCAACAACACCTTCAAATAGTCATCTACCATTGTATCCAAACCAAACACAGACTCCGCTCTCTCACGCGCGGAGGTGCGGAAACGTTCGTTGTCACGCAATACTGCCTCTGCCGCTTCAGCCAGCGACGGGATGTCTGGCTCCTCCAACTTCCACGCGTTCGCACCGTGTGCAACAAGCCGCCCCGCGTCTCCTTGCACGAGTTCGGAAAGCGAGCCGGTGTCGAAGCCGATCACGGGCAGTCCGCACGCCATGGCTTCGATGACAGAATTCGGGCACGGAGGATTCACTTCGGCGGAAAATAACAGGTGTGACGAGCGTTCGAGAAAAGGGATTTCCTCGCGCGGCACCGGATCCATGAAACGGATTTTGAAATCCTTTTGTTCTTGCAATTTGTTTTTCGAGCGCGCATCAACACGTCCAACGATAACCAGTTCGATCTTGTGTTTCTTCGATAATTGTCTCGCAAGCTCAACCGCGTAAAACAAACCGGAGTCGAGACCGCCGGCGAGGCTTCCCTCCACCACGAGCAGGCGATAAAAATCCGTTGGGCGTTCGTGCGCGCCGTTCGGCGAATATTGATTCAAATCCACGCCGTTCAAAATCACAGAAGATGGAACGCGCGCCGCGCCGTACCAATCCTCCCACCAGCCTTTGACAAACCGGCTTTGATAGATCACTTGATTTGCAATGCGCGCGCGAATGAACGAAAGATTCCAGTTGCCGTAGACCGCGCGAAGCGTATAACGCGCTCCCGCCGAACGGACACGATGCACCCAGTTCAAGCCGTCGAGGCGCTGGACGATGCGACGTCCCTGCGAACGCGCCCGCCACAGGCGAGGCAGGTTCTTCGTCCCGGCGAGAACGAGGAGGGCATCCGCTTGTTGATTCAAATCGTAGGTGACAACCACGCCGCGCGCGCGCAGTCCCTGCTCGAATTTAAGTCGAAAAGATGTGACGCCGCCGAGTCCCTCCACGCGAGGGAAAATGCAAATGCGAGGCATGAGAGTATTATAATTGCCGCGAGGATTCCACATGGAAAAGCCAGATGTTGAATTTGTTTCCTTTTTAAAGACGTATCCAACCTACCCGACCACCCACCTCATTGACGACCTGCGCGCCACAGAGTATGCGCGGCTCGATCTCGGCGGACATGTGTACCTCGATTACACCGGCGGCGGGTTGTATGCCGAATCGCAATTGAGGCGTCACAACAAATTACTGGCAGAGCACGTGTTCGGCAATCCTCATTCAAGCAATCCAACGTCGCTCGCGGCGACGCAGCTCGTCGAACACGCGCGCGAATATGTGTTGCATTTTTTCAACGCCGACCCCAATGAATACATCGCCATCTTTACCTCCAACGCGAGCGGCGCGTTGAAACTCGTGGGCGAGGCGTATCCCTTTGCAAAGGGACGGTACCTCCTCACCTTCGACAATCACAACTCGGTGAACGGGATTCGGGAATTCGCGCACGCGCGCGGCGCAAAAGTGACGTACATCCCCATCGCGCTGCCCGACATGCGCGCAGACGAATCGGGACTCCGCCGCGAGCTGGCTCAGCCATCGAAAAGCGGATACAACCTTTTTGCCTATCCCGCGCAATCGAATTTCTCTTCGGTACAACATCCGCTCGAATGGATCGAGGAAGCGCACAAACACGGCTGGGACGTGTTGCTCGACGCCGCCGCGTTCGTGCCAACGAGTCGACTCGATCTGAACAAGGTCAAACCTGATTTTGTTCCGATCTCATTTTACAAAATGTTCGGCTATCCCACCGGTCTTGGCGCGTTGATCGCAAAAAAATCTGCGGTAGCAAAATTACATCGCCCGTGGTTTGCAGGCGGCACCATCACCGTCGCGTCGGTGCAGGGCGACAAGTTTTACATGGCAGACGGTTCGTCTGCGTTCGAGGATGGCACGCTCGACTATCTCAACATCCCCGCGATCGAGATCGGGCTCAAGCATATCGAATCAATCGGCTATGATGTGATTCATGAACGCGTGCAATGTCTCACGGGCTGGCTGTTGGAGAATCTCACCGCGCTGAAACACAGCAACGGCACGCCCCTCGTCCGGGTGTATGGACCCACCTCCACGGAGGGAAGAGGCGGCGCGGTCACCGTCAATTTTTACGACGCGGACGGCAACGCCCTCGACCATCGTTATGTCGAAGAACAGGCAAATGCATCCAATATTTCCCTGCGCACCGGCTGTTTTTGCAACCCCGGCGCAGGTGAGATCGCGCTCGGCGTTTCGCGCGTAGAACTGGATGTGTGCTTTACCCAACCCGGTCACGAAGACCGGCTCTCGCAAGACGACTTCCGCATGTGTTTCGACGGCAAGTCGATCGGCGCCGTGCGGATTTCCATCGGCATGGTCACCAACTTCAAGGATGTGCAGAAATTCCTAACCTTTGCGAAGAGCCTGCTCACCTGATTCGTCGCCGACGAACTCCAATGCAACTCTTATGCCCCAAGCCTTGACTCTCCTTTTTTAACGCGTATAATTGCCGTAGTTGGATGTAAAAAACGAGTAACACACCGCAAGCGCTTCAGAAAATACTCTGGAAGCGCTTGCCTTTGTTTGTCTCTTGTACCAGCCGACTATGCGCTCTCCAGAGACAGCCGTACTCTTTCACCCTCTTTATCAGGAGAAAACACGTGGAAACCAAGGGATTGACCGCACTCCGTATCAGCCTCGCCTCGCCACAGACGATCATGTCGTGGTCGTACGGTGAAGTGCTGAAGCCTGAGACCATCAACTACCGCCGCCTCCGCCCTGAAAAGGACGGCTTGTTCTGCGAAGCCATTTTCGGACCCCAGCGGGACTGGCAATGCTACTGCGGCAAATACAAGAACCCCCGTTACAAAGGAATCATCTGCGACAAATGCGGCGTTGAAGTGACGCGCGCCGCCGTGCGCCGCGAGCGCATGGGACACATCGCCCTCGCGACTCCCGTGGCGCACATTTGGTACACGCGCCGCATCCCCTCTTATTTAGGAATGTTGCTGGATATTTCACGCCGCAACCTCGACCGCGTGCTGTATTTCGCGCAATACATCGTCACCTACGTGGACGAGGAAGCGCGCAACAAGGCGCTCAAGCGCATCGAAGACGAGATCTCGGATACCGAGCGCGAGCAGGCGGCCGGCGTCAACACCAAGATCGCCGAGGTCAAGACCAAACGCGATCACACGCTGGCTGACATCAACCAGAAACGCACGAACCTCGAGCAGGGATATGACGAGGTCATCGCGGAAAAACTCGACCCGGTCATCAAGGAAGGTCAGAAGCTCGAAAAACTCCTGCAAGGACAGATGGGTGAACACGCCAAGAAGGCGGTCGTCTTCGAATTGACCGGCGAAAAGATCCTCGATACCGGCGATAAGGTCGCTGCCAAGCACATCACGCAGGTGCAAAAGATCGTCCAGAAGAAACTCGAAACGCTGGAAAACGAGTTGAAAGACCAGCGCGCGAAAGAACTCGAAGACCTCAAGATGGAAGCGGGCCGCGTCAAAGCCGATGCTGACCTGAAGATGGAAGGTCTGCGCTCGCAACTCGAAGAGCAGACTTCCGTTTCATCGAATCAATCCTCCCGCCAGCGCGATGAACTTCTCGAACTGCGTCCATTTACCTTCCTGAGCGAGAGCCGCTACCGCGAACTCAAACAACGCTGGGGACAGGTGTTCCGCGCAGACATGGGCGCTGAAGCCTTCTACGATGTGCTCGAACGCCTCGACCTCGATAAACTTGCCGAAGAACTCTGGCACGAGGTGAAGACAACCAAATCGAAGCAGAAGCGCAAGAAGGCGACGACTCGCCTGAAGGTTGTTGAGGCGTTCAAACGTTCCGGCAATCGACCCGAATGGATGATCCTCACCATCCTGCCGGTCATCCCGCCCGATCTGCGCCCGATGGTGCAACTCGATGGTGGACGCTTCGCCACCTCCGATTTGAACGACCTGTATCGCCGCGTCATCAACCGCAACAATCGCTTGAAGCGCCTGCTCGAACTCGGCGCGCCGGATGTCATCATCCGCAACGAGAAGCGCATGTTGCAAGAAGCCGTGGACAGCCTCATCGACAATTCACAGCGCGGCAAGGCGCTCTCGCGCCGCGGACGCCGCGAATTGAAATCCCTGAGCGATATGCTCAAAGGCAAGAAGGGTCGCTTCCGCCGCAACCTGCTCGGCAAGCGCGTGGACTATTCCGGTCGTTCGGTGATCGTGGTGGGTCCGCAACTCAAACTGTATCAGTGCGGACTTCCCAAGAGCATGGCTCTTGAGTTGTACCGTCCGTTCGTCATTGCGCGGCTCGTGCAAAATAACTACGCCGCGAACGTGAAGGGCGCGCGCCGGTTGATCGAACGCAACCGTCCCGAAGTGTGGGAAGCGCTCGAAGGCGTTATCGGCGAACGACCCGTCCTGCTGAACCGCGCGCCCACGCTGCACAGGCTGGGCATCCAGGCATTCGAACCGATCCTCATCGAAGGTTCGGCGATCCAACTGCATCCGCTCGTCACCACCGCGTTCAACGCGGACTTCGACGGCGACCAAATGGCGGTGCACGTTCCGCTTTCACAAAAGGCGGTGAAGGAAGCGCGCGATCTGATGCTCGCTTCGAAGAACCTGCTCAAGCCCGCCGACGGCGAACCGATCATCTCACCCTCGAAGGACATGGTGCTGGGCGTTTACTATTTGACAATGGCGCAGAAAGCGAAACACAAGGGTGACGGACGCGCCTTCGCCAGCATGGACGAAGTGGAAATGGCATATGCCTTGGATCAGGTGGAAGTCCACTCTGAGATCAAGATGCTTGCCAAGACGTGGTACAACGACAAGGGCGACCGCCTGCCCGAACCCGAAACGCGTCTCATCGAAACGACGGTTGGTCGCGTCATCTTCAACCGCATCCTGCCGGAAGAAGTGCAGTTCGTGAACGAGAAGTTGGATAAAGGCGGCGTGAAAGACCTGATCGCCGAAGTCTACGAACTGTGCGGGCAGGAAAAGACCACCGACACCGCCGATAACATCAAAACACTCGGCTTTGAATATGCCATGCGATCGGGCACCACGCTCGCCGTCGCCGATATTTCCATCCCACCGGAGCGCAAGGGCATCATCGACGATGCCCTCAAGGCGATCGAATTGGTGCAACGCGACTTCCGCCGCGGCTTGCTCACCGAGCAGGAAAAGAACGAACGCGAGATCGAAGTGTGGCAGGGAACCACCGACAAGGTCGCCGACGCGGTCAAGAAACACATGGACCCCGATGGCAACCTCTCGACCATGGCTTCCTCCGGCGCCACCAAAGGCGGATTCTCGACCATTTCACAGCTGGCAGGTATGCGCGGTTTGATGGCGGACCCCTCCGGGCGCATCATCCCGATGCCGATCCGTTCCAACTTCCGCGAAGGACTCACCGCGCAGGAATATTTCATCTCGACGCACGGCGCGCGCAAAGGTCTGGCGGATACCGCCCTGCGCACGGCGGATGCCGGTTACCTCACCCGCCGCCTCGTGGACATCGCGCAGGACATCATCATCAACGAACACGACTGCGGCACGCACGACGGCGTTTTTATCCGCCGCAAAGACGATGTGGCTGGCCAAGCATTGAGCAGTCGTTTATACAGCCGCCTGCTCGCCGAACAGGTTATCGACCCGAAGACCGGGGAAGTGCTCGGCGACTACAATGATGTGATCAATCAGGAGTTGGCGCGCAAGATCGCCGCGTCCGGCGTGGCGGAAGTCAAAGTGCGTTCGCCGTTGACGTGCGAATTGCAACACGGCATCTGCGCCAAGTGCTACGGTCTCGATCTCGGTCGCGGCACCATGGTGGACCTGGGTTCAGCCGTCGGCATCGTCGCCGCGCAATCCATCGGCGAGCCCGGCACGCAGCTCACCCTGCGCACCTTCCACACCGGCGGTGTCGCCGCTGGCGGAGCAGACATCACCACCGGTCTGCCGCGTGTGGAGGAATTGTTCGAAGCGCGCAAACAGCCGAAGGGCGAAGCCGTCGTCGCGGAGATCAGCGGGACGGTGCGCATCAACCAGTCTGAAAAATATGCCGACCTGCGCGAAGTGTTCATCGAGAACAGCGAACTCGTCAGCGATGAATACGCCATCCCCGAAGACTGGAAATTCGCGGTCAAGGATGAAGCGGAGGTCAAAGCCGGCGAAGTGCTCGCCACGTTGGACGACGCGAAGATCGTCTCGCAACATGCCGGGCGCGTCCGCGTCGAGAAAAAGGAACGCAAGGTCATCGTCTCGTATGACCGCCGTGAGGATGTTTCGTACGAGATCCCAACCACCTCGCGTTTGCTGGTAAAGAACGGCGAAAAGATCGAAGCGGGCAAGCCGCTCACCGAAGGCTCGCTCAACCCGCACCGCGTGTTGAAGATCCAAGGGCGCGAAGCGTGCCAGATGTACCTGATGACCGAAGTGCAAAAAGTATATCGCTCGCAAGGGCAGAACATCCACGACAAACACTTCGAGGTCATCATCCGCAAGATGTTGAGCAAGGTGCAGATCACCCGCCCCGGCGATACCAAGTTCCTGCCCGGCGACCCGGTAGATCGTCTCGAACTCCGCAAGATCAACGAGGCACTGCTCGCCGAGGGTAAACAGCCCGCCAAATCGTCCGAGGTCTTGCTTGGTGTCACGAAAGCCTCGCTCAGCACCGACTCGTTCCTCTCCGCATCGTCCTTCCAGCACACCATCAAAGTGTTGGCGGGCGCGGCGATCGGCTCCACCAGCGATCCGTTGCGCGGTTTGAAGGAAAATGTGATCATCGGCAAGTTGATCCCCGCCGGTACCGGCTTCCTCAAAGAAGCGCCGGTCAAAGCCGACGAGACCCCGGAAGCGGAACAACCTGAGATCCCGGACGCCTCCGCGGCTGACTAAATAAATTTTGGGACACGGCAAACACCGTGTCCCAATTTTTTTATGCTTCAATCACGCATTTCAAAAAGACCCGAGGGACAACCTACAAGGGGAAAGACTGCCGCCAACCGACTCCGCCGCGTGGACAATTTCATCCTGCGCTACGAGCCTGCGCTTCTCACGCGGACGGACGGCTGGTTCGCCGACGCGATGTTCGTCGACCTCGGCTACGGCTTTGACGCGCGCACCACGCTTGAATCTGCCGAGCGCTTTCGCTGCGTGAACCCGAACTTGAAAATCCTCGGCGTGGAAATTGACAAGGAACGCGTCGAAGCCGCGCTACCCTTCGCGGACGACAAAACATTCTTTCGCTTGGGCGGATTCAATTTGCCATTGCATGAGGGAGAGCACGTCCGTTTGATTCGCGCTTTCAATGTCTTACGGCAATACGAAGAAAAGGATTTCGCTCCCGCCTATGAACGGCTCGCGGGATACGTTTTACCCGGCGGGTTGATGATCGAGGGGACATCCACGCCGTATGGTCAACTTTGGGTTGCAAATTTGGCGCGGTGTGTGGAGAATATCGAGAATCAGAGAATTAGAGGATTGGAGACTAGAGACTGGAGATTCGAGGCGTTGGTGTTCAGCACGAATTTCCGGTTGGGGTTTGAGGTGGAGGAATTTCAAACGATACTGCCGAAGAATATGATTCATCGCGTTGTCAAAGGCGAGCCGATCTACGATTTCTTCGAAGCGTGGAAGCGATCCGCGCAGGAGACTTCCGCGTTGAAAACGTATGGGGTGAGGCAATGGTTCGTCGCTGCGGCGGAATCGCTGGCGCAGCGCGGGTATCACATTGCGCTACAGGGTACATGGCTTTCAAGGGGATACTTGATCTGGTATCAAACGTAGGGATGGAGTTCTCCGTTATGGTCTTCTCAAAGTCGCTTGACGAGTTTACGGTTTTGGGGAGTGATCTTAACGCGAATGCCGCGAACGAAGCGAAAAGCGCGAATTTCTAAAACCTTTCGCGAAATTCGTCCATTCCGCGTAATTCGCGTAAAAAACCTCGGACCTTGAGAAAGCCATGAGTTCGCCGTAGGACAATTTGGACTCCTCTTTTCATCTGCATTCGTATTATCATTGGACATAACCAAGAGGAACTCATGCAAAAGAAATATTCAATTTCTGTGGTGGTGATTCTACTCTGGCTCGCCTCCCTCGCCTGTGGAGGGACGGTCTCCGTCCCAACGCTGGACCCGAACGCCGCGCAAACCGCCATCGTGGCAACCATGGTCTCCATTCAATTGACCGAGTCCGCGATCCCGGCGGGAGCGGTAACTCCCACACTGGAATTTCCGACGATGACCGCGTCGCCTGCGTTCACGCCGGAGCCGACGGGGACATCTACCATCCCGATGATCTCTGTCACCGTGGATACCAATTGCCGCACGGGACCCGGCAAGGAATATGAAAGGGTGGGAATTTTGCTGGTGGGCGAGACAACCGAAATCGTCGGGCGCGACGCGTTCGGTCAATACTGGTACGTCCGCAACCCGGATGTCGGTCCTCAATTCTGTTGGATGTCCGGCGAATACGCCATCATCAGCGGGAACACGCTGGCGTTGCTGGTGCAACCGGTTCCGGGCGAGGCTGGTGTTAACTTTGAAGCCGAGTATCGCGGGCAGGGACAATGCTCCGGCGAGTTCTGGTCGGATATTCGCTTGACGAATACGAGCCGGGGGATGTTCAAATCCATCAACCTCGTGGCGACAGACAAGGAAACGGGCGATGTCCGTTCGTACTCCGGGAATGAGTTCTCGTTCCGGGATGGTTGTGCGCCGATTCGCGGGGCGAGTTCGATCGCCGCGGAAAGCTCGGTGATGATCAGCACCCCCGCGTTCGCGTACAATCTGAACGCGCATCCTATGTCGGTCGCGATCACGCTCTGCGCCGAAGCCAGCCTGACCGGTCAATGCGTGACGAAGATCATCACGTATACGCCGTAAAAATTTCGTTCCGATCCAAACTGATCACGTTGCCCCTGATCCACACCTGCGTTGCAATATCAATGATACGGAGAAACCAATGAACGTACTCAAACTCGCCGCCTTCTCTCACCACGGACGCGGCGGCAACCCGGCGGGTGTGGCATTTTACGATGCCATGCCCAGCGACGAAGAAATGCTGCAAGTCGCCAAAGAGGTCGGCTATTCTGAAACGGCGTTTGTGGTGAAGCAGGAGACCGGTTGGCGCGTGCGCTATTTTGCGCCCGCGAGGGAGGTCCCTTTTTGCGGGCACGCCACCATTGCATTGGGTGCGGTGTTGGGCGAACGTTAC
>CAZQES010000075.1:0-18280 GCA_964591425.1 uncultured Anaerolinea sp. | reverse complement strand
TGACCCGTCGTTCCGAATGCTGCCCACAGGCTGGCATCCACGACCAGGTCGAGATTCGCGTCGTCCATCACGAGGATGGCGTTCTTGCCGCCCATTTCAAGCGATAACTTTTTGTTAAGTTTTCCTGCCGCTTCTGCGATGGCACGACCCGTCGTCGTCGAACCAGTGAACGAAAGCACGCGCACATCGGGATGATCCACGAGCGCTTTCGCCACATCCGCGCCGGGTGCCATGAGCAGGTTGAACACGCCGGGTGGAATCCCTGCCTCTTCGAACACTTTGACGAACGCAGCGGAGATGGCGGGAGTCTCCGGCGAGGGTTTCCAAATGATGGTGTTACCCGCAACGAGAGCGGGGAAAATTTTCCACGAAGGGACAGCAATCGGAAAATTCCACGGCGTGATCAATCCGACAATGCCTGCCGGGTCGCGCACTGCCATGCCGAATTTGTTCATCATTTCCACCGGCGCGGTGTAGCCGAGCAAGCGTCGTCCCTCGCCGCCCATGAAGTACGCCATGTCGATGGCTTCCTGCACGTCGCCGCGCGCTTCCGCGATCACTTTGCCCATATCGCGCGTGAGCAGTTGCGCGAGTTCTTCTTTTTTCTGTTTGAGAATATCTGCGACTTTGAAAAGCATCTCCCCGCGCAGTGGGGCAGGGGTAAGCCTCCACGCGTTGAACGCGTTCTTTGCCGCGCTCACCGCCGCTTCCACATCCGATAGTTCGGCTTGCGCGATCTCCGCGACGAGTTCTTCATCAGCTGGATTGATCGTCCGAAACGTGCTCTTCCCTTTGACCCACTTGCCGTTGATGTAATTTTGAAATTCCATCGGATTCCTTGGAAAGCAATTTTTTGAATTTATGCACAACCAGACGGATTATAGCACTCGAAGCAGGATGACAAGGAAATTTTGTAAATATATTTTTTCATAAATCGGAAAGTGAGTATAATCACTTCATGGCAGTGACAACCGCCCGCCACAGGGTTTTGGCTTATTTGACCAAGCATCGGACTTCATCAGCGCGGGAAATTTCGCGTGGACTGAAAATGTCGGCGGCGACGGTGAGACATCATCTGCGCGTCCTTCTTTCGGATGGGAGGCTTGAGTCGGCTTCCGTACGCGTTCGCGCCAGCCGCGGCAGACCGGAGAAGGTGTATTCCATTCCACGCGCGGCGCTGGGTGATAATCTGTCCGCGTTGAGCGAGGCACTTTTGGCTGAGGCAGGCAGGGCTGTTGCATCCGCAGTACAACTGCAGGTGCAACAACGAATGGATGCGCTGGCGAAAAGGCTGGCGGGCGACGCTGATTTAAAGAGTCAACCTGTTGCGAAGCGACTGAATCTAACGGTCGAGAAATTGAACCTGATGAATTATCACGCGCGTTGGGAGGCGGGTTCTGCGGGTCCGCGAATTATTTTTGGTCATTGCCCGTATGCCGCGATCATCACGAAGCGACCCGAGTTATGCCGAATGGACGCGGCGTTGTTGCAGGAATTGATGGGGGCATCCGCGGAGCAATTGGCGACGATCAGGGAAGGCGGTTCGAGTTGTTTGTTTGCGATAGACCTCACAGGTCTTTGAGACCTGTGAGGTCTTGTGGTTCAACTGTCAAACCCCAAGCCAACCCAATCCATAAGTTTGAGCCAGAGATTTTCTTTTCCTTGATTTTTATCCGCCTGCGCCAGTGACCAGCGCGAGAGGTTGATGCCGATGGAACGTAACGGCTCAGGAGGAAACGGAAGCGGTTTGGATTTCACGAATTCGAGTTTTGTACGTTCGGTTTTTTTGTTGTCGAGAATATCGAGCATGACGCGCGCGCCGAAACGCGTTGCGCCAACGCCGTTGCCTGTATAGCCCATCGCGTAGGCGGTCTTGCCGTGATGCGCGGTCCCCCAAAACGGACTGAAGCGCGAGCACGTGTCAATCGCGCCGCCCCAGGCGTGGGTGAAGCGGAGCCCTTCGAGTTGGGGAAATGCCTGAAAGAAGTGTTCAGCCAAAAGGGCGAACGAAGCGGGTCTGTTTTCGAGGTGAGTCCCGAATCCGTTGTTCCAATGATAGATGGCGTCGTATCCGCCCCAGAGGATTCGTCCGTCAATCGTTGTTCGAAAATAATGGAATTGGTTGTTGGCGTCGCTGAGTCCTTCGCGCCCGCGCCAGCCGATAGACTCGCGTTCCGCGGGCGTGAGCGGTTCGGTCATCAACGCGTAATCGTAAACGGGGACAACATATTGCTTGATCTCTTTGAGAAGCGGCGGAAAGGCGTTGGTGGCAAGCGCGACCTTGTTCGCGTGAACTTTCGCGTGCGGCGTGTGCGCGATGACTTTATTGTTTTCTTCGATCAGATTTGTAACAGGCGTATGCTCGTAAAAACGCACACCGAGATTCAAACATGTATTTCGAAGCCCCCACGCGAGTTGGGCGGGATTGACGATGGACGAATCGAATCGCATTAGCCCGCCGATGAAGATTGGCGATCTGACCACCGCTTGGAGTTGGTCGCGGTCGAGAAATTGAAATTCAATGTTGTAGGGTTTTGCGAGTTCTACGATGTGGTTGAATTCATCGAGCATGTAGGGTTCGGTGGCAACATCCACTTCGCCCGAACGTTGATAGTCACATTCGATGGCGAATCGCTGAATGGTCGATTCGATCTCTGCCAAATTTTGAATGCCAAGCGCGTACAAGGTCGAAATTTCTGCACGCCAGCGCGAATAGCCGTTGAGGAACCCATGCGTGATGGACGCGTCCATGAAGCCGCCGTTGCGTCCGCTGGCGCCGATGGCGGCTTCGCCCGCTTCAAGAAGGACGATGTCGCGTGCGGGGTTTTCTTCTTTGGCGAGCAGGGCGGTCCACAAACCTGTAAAACCTGCGCCGATGATGAGCAGGTCGGTGGAAATATTTTGAGTGAGAGGCGGTTCGGGGTTGGGTTTGGCTGGGTCGTCAAGCCAGAAAGGGATGTTGCGCACATCCGCAATGGATTTCAAGGATTCGGGTCTTGCGCGGTTGGAATAGATCATGCTCTCATGGTGGTTTTATACCTCAGGGGTAGATTGGCTTGCTACTTTTGATTATACCTTGCGTAGATGTGGGTGTACAAAATTAACACTTTCGATGTGACACCCTGAGCGTTAGCGAAGGGTCTCCATGCTAATCTCAGAGATTCTTCGCGGAGTTTATCCTGAGCCTGTCGAAGGGCTCAGAATGACACTCCGCAAGATGAGAAAATAAAAGGAGTTCAAATGATGACAACACAAAAGAAAGTCCTGCGCAGATCACGGAGTAACCGTATGCTGGCGGGAGTGTGCGGCGGACTGGCGGAATTTTTTGGGATCAGTTCGTTCTGGTTCCGACTGGGGATGTTTATTGCGTTCATCCCCGGCGGAGTGCCCGGGATTCTGCTTTACCTGTTGCTGTGGATCATGATTCCGAGTGAGTAGGTTTTTAACCGCAGACCATTGACCGTGGACGATGGTCTGCAGTCGATCGTCAATGGTCAAGTATCACGGGGAAAATTGTTTTCTGGGGAAAATTCTTTCTGCACCACTTCGATATTCGCTGCGTTCAGAAAATTCATCGCATTTTCGTCGGTGCGATAAGCGACGCTGTACACGATGCGCGCAACGCCTGCGTTGATGAGCGCTTTCGTGCAGTTGATGCACGGCAAATGGGTCACATAACATGTTGCGCCTTTTGTCGAAACCCCATGCAGTGCGGCTTGGATGATGGCGTTCGTCTCCGCGTGGATCGTGCGGACGCAATGCCCGTCCACGATCAAGTGGCCAAGTTCATCGCAGTGACCTTGTCCCTTGGGCGAACCGTTGAACCCGGTTGTGAGGATGCGTTTGTCGGTGACGAGCACACAACCGACGAAGGCGCGGTCGCAGGTACTGCGTTCGGAAACGGCATAGGCGATCTTCATGAAGTACGAGTCCCAATCAGGGCGCATTTTATCTCCGTGTGCTTGTTCGAAAATTAAAGACGTGCTTCGTGGGGCGGGATGTTATCCCGCCATTTCAAAAGAGTGCGGGATGCCATCCCGCACCACGATATGAAAATAAAGACGACCCGATTATAACGGGTCGTCTTTTTAGAAGTTATTCCACCGTCACACTTTTTGCCAAGTTTCTTGGCTGGTCTACGTCCAGTCCGCGCAGGGCGGCGATGTGATACGCCAGCAACTGGAGGGGAATCACCGTCACGACCGGGGAAAGCATCCACGGCGATTCAGGCACCCAGAGGATATGATCCGCCATTCCGTGGATCAATTCGTCGCCGTCGGTAGCGATCGCAATGACCATCCCGCCGCGCGCTTTCGCCTGCTGGATCTGAGAGATCATTTTTTCGTGCCACGGGTCTTTCGGCGCGAGGCACAGCACCGGCATGTGTTCGTCGATCAGCGCGATCGGACCGTGCTTCATTTCGCCCGCAGGGTAGCCCTCGGCGTGGATGTAGGATATTTCCTTCAATTTCAACGCGCCTTCGTAGGCGATGGGCATGTTGATGCCGCGACCGAGATACAAACAATCGCGGATATCTTTCAGCGTGTGAGCAACTTTTTCCACTTCGCTTTCGCGTTCGAGAGTCCGACCGACCAGGTCGGGCACGAGTCTCAGATCCGCGACGAGTTCTTTGCGCTGCTTTTCATTGATCACGCCGCGTAAGTCGGCAAGCAGGATCGCCAGCATGTACTGGTCAACGAGGGGGGCGGTGAATGCCTTGGTCGAAGCGACGCCGATCTCGGGTCCCGTTTGCATCGAGATGAACCCATCCGAAACACGCATGGCTTGCGAACCGATGGCGTTGACGATGCTCCAGATCACTGAGCCTTTGCGGCGTCCCTCTTCCATCGCGGCGAGCGTGTCTGCGGTTTCGCCCGATTGCGAGATGGCAAGCACAACAGTTTTATCGTTCAAAATCGGGTCGCTGTACCGAAACTCCGAAGCGATGACCACTTCCACGGGCACGCGCGCGATCTTTTCGATGAGATATTTGCCGACCATGCCTGCATACGCGGCGGTGCCGCAGGCGGTGATGTAAATCTTTTCGATTCTTTTGGCGAGTTCTTCGGTCAGTTTCAGATCAGGCAAGCGGATCTTTCCGTTGGCAAAGTCGACGCGACCGGCGAGCGTATCAGTCAAGGCACGCACCTGCTCATGGATTTCCTTCTGCATGAAGTGACGGTATTCGCCTTTCTCTGCCGCAACCGGGTCCCACGAAACGTTGTGCACCTGCGGTTTCACTTTCGCGCCGTCGAGGGTTTCGATGGTCACCGTATCGCGCGTCACCACAGCCATTTGCCGCGATTCCAAAAAGATAACACTGCGCGTGTGATCCATGATCGCGGGCGTATCGCTGGCGATGAAGTTTTCGCCCTCGCCCATGCCGATCACCACGCCGCCTGCGTTGCCGATGCGCGCGGTCACGATCTTGTCGGGTTCATCAGCAGACATCAACACCACCACGTTCGCGCCGTGGATCTGGTTGAATGTTTTGCGCGCGGCTTCGACCAAACCGATGCCCGTGGCGAGATAATGCTCCACAAGATGCACGATGGTTTCGGTATCGGTCTCCGATTGAAATTCCACGCCTTCGGCGGTCAGTTCATCCTTGAGTTCAAGGAAATTTTCGACGATGCCGTTTTGCACGACGACGACCCGTTTCGTCTGCCCGAGATGCGGATGCGCGTTGCGCGCGTTCGGCGCGCCGTGCGTTGCCCAGCGCGTATGACCCACACCCGGCGCACCGGCGATGGGGGATTTTTCGACGAGGTCGATCAATTGGGATAACTTGCCCGCGTCTTTCCGCACTTCGAGCTGGTCGCCGTTCAGGACGGCGACGCCCGCCGAGTCGTAGCCGCGGTATTCGAGCCGTTTCAAGCCGTTGAGGATGATCGGCGTCGCGTCACGCGCGCCGATGTATCCGACGATTCCACACATGGGAAGTCCTCCGAAAGTTTATCGTCATTTCGAGCGCCGAAGACGCGAGGTAATCTCCTGGAATGAGAAGATTGCTTCGTCGTGGCGCGAGGCGCCACTCCTCGCAATGACATGATTGTTAGCCACTCTTTGCAGTTCTGCCCGCGCGGTTGCCCGCGCGGTGTTTCTGCAAAGTTTATCGTTCGGAGGGAAAGAGAGAATGGGTGATGGCGCACCCAAAGGGCTTCCGCTGAACTTTCGATTTTCTTGCGCTGTTGGTCGAGTAGTGGCGCAAAGCGCCACGTATCGAGACCATCAGCGCAATTAACTCCACCTCGCGATGGAGAACCCTTGTCCTCGTCAACCCCGCGATGTGCGGGGTTCATGCGCTGTCTTTCCCGAACTGATTCTTCGTGAGCCTCCTTTCAAAATAGGTCAGCTGTATACCTTCCTCCTCTTGTGTCATGCTCCCGAAGAGCATCGGGACGATGTGAGGGGCGTTCGCTGCCCCGAAGCATCTCATCAGACATGACAGGCAGAGACCCTTCGTCGTAAACAGCGCTCCTCAGGGTGACACGGGCACGCGGGATTATATCGCAAAACAACCCGCCGATTGTTTTGCAATCGGCGGGTTGAGTCTACGTTATCTTGGGCTCTTCACTAACAATCCAGACACAATGTAGGTGTCGGCGTCACGGACGGGGTGATCGTCGGCTGGGTCGGCGTCGGTGTGCGCGTCGGCGTTCTCGTCGGTGTGCGCGTGGCGGTCACAGTCGGCGTGAAGGTGATCGTCGGGGTGTTCGTGATCGTCGGGTTGGTGGGCTGGGTCGGCGTGGGGGTGCGCGTGGGCGTGATCGTCGGTGTGCGCGTCGGTGTACGAGTCGGTGTGATAGTACTTGTCGGTGTGCGCGTCGGTGTTAGTGTGATCGTCGGTGTGCGTGTAATGGTCGGTGTACGCGTGATGGTTGGTGTACGCGTGATCGTTGGCGTGCGTGTGATCGTCGGTGTGATGGTCGGTGTGCGTGTAATGGTCGGTGTGCGAGTCGGCGTGCGCGTGAGCGTCGGTGTGGGCGTTGGACCACCGTTGTAAGTCAGACTGCAACCTCCCTGCGTGAAGTAGAGAGTAGTTCCAGCGAAATCATTAAGGTACCATAACGAGGCTAAATTCGAAGGGACTTCTCTATATCCTGCTACGAAAGTCATCGATGAATACGGACCGACGCTGGAGAAGTTTCCTGTAAGGCCAGGATCTCCGCTGGTGTTGGCGGAATCGGTGGGTGATTCAAGATCCTCGCCGCCGCCGCCGTCCCAGAATCGAACACCATTGAACGAGAGATAGTCCGTCCGGTGGTTGTTTCCCGGATATTTGACCCAATACACCAATCCTCGGTTTAGGGTAAATGTCGTCGGTCCGCTGTTGTTGACCGTCACAGTAAACCGTGCATCGTTCGTGTTGAAGTATTGCAGGAACGCGCCGCTTAAGGAAAGGTCGCTGCAGTCAGGAATTGGCGTCAGCGTAACGGTGGAGGTTGGTGTTAAAGTCAGTGTCGGCGTTGGCGTTTCAGTCACGGTCGGAGTCACCGTCACGGTAGGAGTATCCGATGGGATGGGTGTGTTGGTGGCAACGGTGGGAATGTTCAACGCCAGCGGTGTATTGATGGCGCGCGTGGCGCGGAAGTTTTCCACGATTCCCTCGCGGTATGAAGCGAGGTGAATCATGTCCGGTTCGATGCCGAACGCGGGAAGAACGATGAAGGTAAAGTTGTAATCCGCGGCGACAACCACGCGTTGACCCGGCGAACCCGGGTGTTCATTCGTAACGCCCCCGAGCAAACAACTTGCATAGATCGGCTCGGTATTCACCGGAGGTGTAAAGACGCGCCCGTCCTCTGCAGAGCAGACGGTGACGTTGAAATATCGTTCGTCAGCAGTCGTTACTGATGGATCATCACGGAAATTCCTGAGGAAAAAGCCGATCACGATGTTTTCGGTTTCATCTTTGATCGATGGAATGCGAGCGTCGTCCACCTCATCGTCTGTTGCGCAATCTGCACCGAACATCGATAGACAATAGGTATTGTCGTAATTCCCGGTCGTGGCATAGCGGATGCCGAAGCGCGTCGAATTTTCGATGATGATCCACGCAAAGAGCAGGCGCGAAACCTCGATGATACCGATCAGAACCAGCAATAACACCGGAAGCACCAGCGCGAATTCCACGATGGCTTGCGCCTTCGGCTTGGGTTTCAGACCGTTGGTTTTATGGCGAAGTATGTTCATAAGCGCTTCCGTTTATTTTACCAGTAACTCACGAATCGGTTACGGTTCAACCGGGAGATGTTATTTGGCGATCCTAGTGAAGATGTTGTCTGCGATGCTTTCAAAGATATCGTCGAGGTTGGCTGTGGTAGGCGCGTAACTGTAGAAACCGTGGTTCGCTGTATAACCAACTCCATCGCCTGCGACCTCTGCAATGTACTCGAGCAAAACCTCGGCTGAATCTGGGTCACCTTTCGGGGCGTTTTGGATCAGGTTACCTAAACCGATCGTGAAGATCGTCACTCCCTGTCCATCCACCGGGTCGGCAACGAAGTCGCCCATATCGCGCGCGAAATCGTCCGCGTCGTACTCGGCATCGCCGTTGCTGTGCCTTGTGGAATTATCTGCATCGCGGCAGAACGGATTAGTGGGGGAGTTCCACGTGGTAGTCGGGCAATATCCGTAAAGGAAGGAGGGTGTATCGGCGTCTGTGGCGTTGGCAGGACCACCGGCAAGCATGATGACCACCCAGAACGCATCAGACCGGACGGGGTCGCGGGTGAACTCCGTGGCGGCTCGATACAACGCCCCGCCGATGTTAGACGAGTTGCAGGAGGATGGATCATTCACTTCATCGCCGGTGCCTGCGATCAGGTCTGCACCGTTACGGTACAGCGGACAATCCAAACCGATAAAGTTTCCGCCGACATCGTAGTTCAGGCACGGTCCCGCCGCCGGGCTGGCTGGGGAACCCCAGTTACAAGCGGAGGGTTCGAACACTTTCAAACTATTGATGGCGGCTTCAACGTCCGCGAACGTATCTGAAAGCTCAAGAACTGTG
Source organism: uncultured Anaerolinea sp. (assembly GCA_964591425.1). Classification (GTDB taxonomy): domain Bacteria; phylum Chloroflexota; class Anaerolineae; order Anaerolineales; family Villigracilaceae; genus Defluviilinea. The sequence continues at coordinate 9,264 of CAZQES010000075.1, read as the reverse complement.
ACATGATCTCGTGTACCGCCAGCGTTTTGACCTGTGACCGCTACGATCGAAACGCGGTCGTACGGGAAGAACATGGTATTGATGAATTCGAGCGCCACATTCTTGACATCATCAAGAGGTTGGCACGGATCGGAAACAGAGTAATTACAAACCGACGGATCATCCAGCGCGCTATCCGGGCTGTTGGGGTTGCCGCCCGTTTCGTAGGACATGGAGGCGGAGGTGTCGATCACAAGCACAAGGTCGATCGATGCGGCTTCACCGACGGAGTCTGCTTCGATGTTCATGCCGTCAAAACCGATCACCCGTAGGAAGCCGAAGTCCACCCAGCGTTCCGCATACACTCGCACGAGTTTGCGGAGCGGGTCGGTGCACAGGTCTGCATCGTGCTCTGTGCCGTCCACTGCGGAGGGGTCGTCTTTACAGCGGTAAATGATGATGTTGTCCGCTTCCGATTCGTTGAGGATCAGAAAGTTCTGCGCCGCGGTGGCGAGGTCCGCGCCTTGAAAGCCCGCGCGGAACTGTTGCGCAGAGGCGATCGCGGCGGCATCGATGCCGCGCTTCAATTTGCCGTATTCGATCAGCAAAACGCCGCCGTCGGTCATCATGCCTACAAAAGCAACAAGCCCTACCATGGCGAGGGCTATGATCAAGATCGCTTGACCGCGATCGGCTGAATGAAGTTTTTTGAAGGGTAATTTCATGGTCCACTCTCAATGGGTTCTGCGGCAGAAATTGGCATCATGGTGTAAGCAGTTAATACGAAGGGGTCCGGTACGAACGGTGTTAGCCACGGAAGTTTCATCACCTGGTTGTAGTTGTAGTGAACCTCCACGACCAAAATGCCTGCATTCGGTGAGCCGCTGGCAAATCGGCTCTCGATCTCTGAGGCGGTGAACATCGTTGTGGCATTGCCGTACATTTGATAAGGACCGGCAGTGGGGTAACTCACAACCCCGGTGCTCGATTTTGCATACACCGTTACGATAACGTCGTCGGCGGCTGAGTCCAACTCAATGCGCCGGCCCACGTAGGACGGATTCACTACCAATGGATCAAGGCTCGCGCGCGCCATCGCGGCGGTGGCGGAGTAGAAATCGATGTTATCCGTTCCGTCCGCGTTGAAGGGGTCGCCGTTACTGTAAAACCGAGCAGATTCGCGCGTGGCATCTAGCAACGAAAGATAATAATTCAATGCAAAGCCAAATTCCACCACTCCCGATAACAATAAAAAGAGAACTGGCAGGGCAATGGCAAATTCCGCCAAACTCTGCGCTTTAGTTTTGCGCGGCAAAGAGGCGAACATGCGATTCTTTTTCTGTGGAAACAGGTTTTGAAACAATTTTTTCATACTTCCTGCACGGCCGTAATACGATTTATCACAGAACCATTATACTACTCTATAAGGTATGAGTTCTACCGTGTAAGTTACCTGTAACGATTACATCTTTGTTAGTAAAAATGGTGATTTGTACTGGATGTTGAGAGTCCGGCGCCGCTCCTCTGTAAGTATAATTCTGGGGTTGTATAGTCCAATGCGACATTCGTACTAACGTAACCAAATGGTTGCGTAACCCGGTTATGTGCCGAGAAATAACATGTAGAACGCGCCGGCAATGAGATAAGGACCGTACGGGATGAAGATCATCAACGACTGGCTCGAATATCTGCGCTGGATGAGCGTCGTGATGATGAGTATGAAACTGACCAAACCGCCGAGCAGAACACCGTAGGTTAAGCCGAAGAGGATATGTTCCGAGCCGAGCATCAGCCCGATCACGCCGGCGAGGTACACGTCACCGCCGCCGAAGGCTTCCTCTTCATCGTCCGTTTGACCCGCCGCCTGCATCTTTCGGGCGCGATAGCGCGCCACGAGTGTTCCCAGTTGGTACACCAAAAACATCGAGCCGAATCCGATCAAGCCTCCGAGCAATGATGCTCCCACCGCTGTGCCGAGAGGCAATTGCTTGGCTTGAGAGTACACATAGATTCCAACGACCAAACCAAGCGCCGCGCCGAACACGCTCGTCGGGAACAGGATCAAACGGTGTTCGAGGTCGATCACCGTGATCATCGCAAAATAGGTGAGAACGATCAGGCTGAGGGGCAGACCAAGCGCTTGGGGCGGGTTCAGCCAGAAATAGGCGAAGGAAACGGTCATCAGGATTTGGACGATCCACGTCCGCAGGTTCCGCAGGATTCCACATGAACGGCAGGCGCGTAACGCGAGATAATCCAGCCATGAAAGTTCGTTACCGCAATTACGACAAACAGGCTGGCTGAAGCGACGGGTGCGCGGCAAGGTATCTGACAAGTAATTGACCAATAACCCGCCGAGCCAACCCAATACCACCGGAATCAAGAGTGCGCCATTCATGACGTGAATTATAGCCGATGGAAAAATTCAAAAAGTTAATGTTGGGTTATGTAAGTCAACTGTAATGCCTGCCTGGAAGATTTATGATCGCTTCTTGCCGAAGCCCGTAATCTGCCTTACAATCTCCGCGAGATTTTAGGAGCATACAATGGAAAAATTTGTCATCGATGGCGGCGTTCCGCTCAAGGGCGAAGTGACTCCCGCCGGTAACAAGAATGCCGCTTTGCCTTTGCTCGCCGCCTGTTTGCTCGCCGACGAGCCGGTGATTTTGCGAAACGTTCCGCAAATACAAGACGTGCAAGTGATGAGGAAGTTGATCGAAAGCGCGGGCGCGCACGTGGAGAATTTGGATGCCACTTCGTGGCGCATCCTCGCGCGGGACTTACAGCCGACTCACCTCGACCCCGACCTTTGCCGCCGCATCCGCGCTTCCATTTTGGTTGCTGGTCCGTTGGCGGCGCGGGTGGGTGAGTTCAAATTACCCCCGCCGGGCGGTGACGTGATCGGCCGCCGTCGACTTGACACGCACATCCTCTCGCTCCGCGCCCTCGGCGTGGATGTGAAATACGAGCGCGGGTTTTCATTCAAGTCGGATGGTTTACGCGGCGCGAGCATCCTCATGGACGAAGCCAGCGTGACCGCGACGGAAAACGCAATCATGGCGGCGGTGACCGCCAACGGTGAGACTGTCATCCACAATGCCGCCTCCGAGCCGCACGTGCAGGAACTTTGTAATTTTTTGAATGTGCTCGGCGCGCGCATCGAAGAGATCGGCTCGAACACGCTTCATATTCACGGCGTGCAGAAACTTCGCGGCGGCGAGTTCACGATCGGACCCGATTATCTCGAAGTGATCAGTTTCGTCGGCGCGGCGGCGGTGACGCGCGGCAGTGTGCGAGTCAAGAACGCCGGCGCGGCTGACTTGAAGATGATCGCCCACGTTTTCGAGCGCATGGGAGTCCGCTGGCAAGTGGAGGGGGACGACTTGATCGTGCCGGAGAATCAGGAACTAAAAATAATCCCGGATCTGGATGGTGCGATCCCTGAAATCAAAACCAACGTGTGGCCCGCATTTCCAACAGACTTGATCAGCATCGCCATCACGGTCGCGACTCAGGCTACCGGCTCGATCATGTTCCACGATTGGATGTTCTCCGGGCGGATGTATTTCACCGACAAACTCGTGGGCATGGGCGCGAAGGTCATCCTGTGCGACCCGTATCGCTGTCTCATTCAGGGACCGAATCAACTTTATGGTGAAAATCTTGAAAGCCCCGATATCCGCGCGGGCATGGCGTTGCTGCTCGCCGCGCTCGCCGCGAAGGGACAGTCTACGATCCGCAATATCAGCCAGATCGAACGCGGCTACGAGAACGTGGATGGCAAACTCCGCACGCTCGGTGCAAAGGTCGAGCGGGTGGAGGAGTAATTAAGCCAGTCATTACGAGCCACAAAGTGGCGAAGCCCACCTCGCAATGACGTAACCCTAACTGAATTGAAACTCAAACAATTTTCTGATGCTGATACAATGGCGAACGGTAAAGAAAACATGTTGTACAGCGTCTTGATTGCACATAGATGATAAAGCGAGGAATTTGGATAAACAATGTCTTCAACGAATGGTAATGCGAAACACGTAAAAGTATTGATCCTCGGGTCAGGTCCCACTGGGTATTCCGCCGCGCTGTATGCCGCGCGGGCAGAACTGCAACCGGTGGTTTTAACCGGCATGCAGTTGGGCGGGCAAGCCGCGCTGACGTACACGATCGAAAATTACCCCGGCTTCCCGGAAGGGGTCGGCGGCGCGCAGTTGGGTGAGTTGTTTCAGAAACAAGCGGAGCATTTCGGCGCGGTGACCGAGTTTGCCTCGGCGAACTCGGTGGATCTCTCGAAACGCCCGTTCAAAGTTGAGTCGGATAGCGGCGATTACCTCGCCGATGTGTTGATCGTCGGCACGGGAGCAAGCCCGAACCACCTCGAAATCCCCGGCGAAGTTGATTTGACCGGGCGCGGCGTTTCGTACTGCGCCACCTGTGACGGCTGGTTCTTTAAGGACAAGAAAGTGGTCATCGTCGGCGGCGGGGATAGCGCACTGGAAGAAGGTTTGTTCATCACGCGCTACGCCTCATCGGTGACGATCATCCACCGCCGTGAGGAATTTCGGGCGAGTACGATCCTGCAAAAGCGCGCGCAGGAGCATCCCAAGGTCGATTTCATTTTGAACACGGTCGTCACCGAAGTGATCGGGTCGGGTAAACTCGAAGCGTTGCGGCTCAAGAATGTGAAGACCGGCGATGAGACCATCTATGAAACGGACGGGTTGTTCATTTTCATCGGTCACACGCCGAACACCGAGATGTTCAAAGGTCAACTGGAGATGAGCGATCTCGGATACATCAAGGTCAATGACAAAATGGAGACGAATGTGCCGGGGGTCTTCGCCGCAGGGGAGGCGGCGGATCCACACTTCAGGCAGGTTGTTACGTCTGCGGGGATGGGCGCGGCGGCGGCGATCCAGGCGACGCGATTCCTCGAAGCGGCTGAATCAGAATCAAGTTGAGAAAGGAGCGAGCAGGACTTCCGTTGTTTTGGAAGTCCTGCTTTTTTGTCCGATTTCATCGGCTTTCGTATTCAACATTCCCACATTTTCGGATAAAATTGCTTCGAGAAAAAATTTTGGAGGATCAATGAATAAAGTCTCGATCATTGGGGCGGGAATGACTGGCTCGACCACCGCGCATTGGCTGGCGGAACGCGAGTTCGCCGACGTGGTGTTGATCGACGTATTGGAGGGGATGCCGCAGGGCAAAGGGTTGGATATGCTGGAGGCGATGCCGATCATCGGCAAGGATGTTTCCATCGTCGGTTCGAACGATTACGCCGCAACGAAAAATTCGGATGTGATCATCATCACGGCCGGCATTGCGCGCAAGCCCGGCATGAGCCGCGATGACCTGTTGAAGACCAATTCGGAGATCGTTGGCAACGCCGCGCTCGAATCGCTCAAACATTCGCCCGATGCAATTTTCATTATCTTGACGAATCCCCTCGACACGATGGCTTACCTTGCGATGAAAAAGACCGGCTTGCCGCGCGAGCGCGTGATCGGGCAGGCAGGAGTTTTGGATTCAGCGCGGATGCGCGCCTTCGTCGCGCTGGAAACCGGTGTGAGCGTGGAAAATATTGATTGTTATGTGCTGGGCGGTCACGGAGACGAAATGGTTCCGCTCACGCGTCATTCGAACATTGCCGGTGTGCCACTCAAAGAGTATCTGCCATCGGACAAATTGAACGCCATCGTCGAACGGACGCGCAAAGGCGGCGGCGAGATCGTCAATCTGCTAAAGACCGGCTCCGCATTTTACGCTCCCTCCGCGGCGTGCGCACAGATGGCGGAGGCGATCCTCAAAGACAAGCATTTGATCGTCCCTGCGGCGGCATATATGAACGGCGAATACGGGTTGAACGATATGTATTTCGGTGTGCCCGTCCAATTGGGTCGAAGTGGATTGGAAAGAATCATCGAGTATTCACTGGATGCCGAAGAAAAAACAATGCTACAGAAATCTGCGGCGGCTGTGAAAGAAACGCATGAGGCGCTGAAGAAGCTGGTAAATCTTTAGTGTCATTGCGAGGAGGACTTCAGTCCGACAAGGCAATCTCGATGAACAAGGGGATTGCCACGCCGCCGAGGAACAAGAACGGCGGCTCGCAATGACAACGAGTTCTGGAGGAACAATGATCCTGCATGAAAAGATCGAGGCGCAACTGCCGCAATGGAGGGAGCGCGTCCGCACGCTTGCCAAAGAACATGCCGATGTGGTGGTTGATACGGTAACTATCGGTGAGGTCGTCGGCGGGATGCGCGATATCAAAGGGTTGTACACCGACATATCTTCCGTGGATCCCGGCGAAGGGATTCGCCTGCGCGGGTTGACGGTCACTGAAACGCTCAAGGCTTTGCCTAAAGCGCGCGGCAACAAGATACCGATGGTGGGCGGTTTGTATTACCTGCTGATGGTCGGTGAAGTTCCAACGAAAGAACAAGCGGCTGAAGTGGAAGCGGAATGGGCGAAACGCGCCGAACTGCCTGACCATGTTGTCAAAGTGATCCGCGCGATGCCGAAGGATACGCATCCGATGACGCTTCTCTCGCAAGCCGTCCTCGCGATGCAAACCGACTCGGTGTTCGCGAAAAAATACCATGAGATGAAAAAGGATCAATATTGGGATGCCGCCCTCGAAGACAGTCTCAATCTCACTGCGCGCCTCCCGTTGATCGCCGCTTATATCTACCGCCTGAAATATTTCGGCGAGACGAAGAAACCGAAATACAATCCCAAGTTGGACTACGGCGCGAACTTTGCGCGCATGATGAAAGTGGACGACAAAAAGGGATACGCGGAACTCATGCGCCTGTACTTCATCATCCATTCGGATCATGAATCGGGAAATGCCTCGGCTCATGCCATGCATTTGGCAGGCTCCACGCTCTCGGACGCGTTTCTCTCCTTTTCAGCTTGTTTGAACGCCCTTGCCGGTCCCCTGCATGGACTAGCGAATCAGGAAAGCCTCGGCTGGCTGTTGGACGTCCGCAAAAAGTTCAACGGACTGCCCACGCGCGACGAGTTGTACAAGTTTGCATGGGATTTTCTAAATTCAGGGCATGTCATTCCGGGCTACGGACATGGCGTGCTGCGTGTGATTGATCCGCGCTTCATCGCGCAGTTGGAATTTGCCAAAGCGCGCTTCCCTGATTTTGAATTGCTCAAACTCGCTGAAATGGTGTTGGATGTCGTGCCAAGCGTTCTCAAGGAGCAGGGTAAAGCCAAAAGCCCCGCGCCGAACGTGGACGCGATCTCCGGCACGTTGCAGTATTACTACGGGGTGCGCGAATTCGAATTCTATACGGTGTTGTTCGGTGTGGGACGTGCGCTCGGCGTCACCGCAAATTATGTCTGGGCGCGCGCGCTCGGTCAACCCATCGAAAGACCGAAGTCGCTGACCACGAAGATGCTCGAAGAACTCGCAGCGAAGCAGGCGCAACCGCAACCGGCGTAAAGTGTCATTGCGAGGAAGCCCGAAGGGCTGACGAAGCAATCTCCTCGAGCCTGTGACCAATTGTTTGAATCAAAAAGCGACGCTTTAACTGCGTCGCTTTTTTGTTAAACAGTCTTTTTCGAATGTGGTTTCTTCGATTCGAATTTCTCCAACTTTACCACCCGCGCCTTGTCCCGGATCTGCCAGGGGACCACTTGCTTTGCATGATCCTTACTTTCTGTCTCAATGATCGCCCAGCCGCAATGCGCGCCGTCGTGACAACCCCATTCGAAGTAGTGTAAATATCCCGCCGCGTGGATCTCCTTGATGATCGCGTCGCAATCGTCCGCGTCGTGGGGTGATTCGATAAGATAACGATCCATGATGACTCTCCTCTTTACGATACGTAGTGACGACTACAGTCGTCTTTTATCAAGATACGACTGATCTCACAGGGGTGCTTTGTGGAGTACGGCGGTAGGACAAATTGTCAATTTGTCCTACACGACTGACCTCACAGGAGCGCTTCACAGGGTCGCGGCTGCGGAGCGGTGAAATTATATACCCTCCACTGAGTTGTTTTCAAGTGGAGATCGACTTGCCTGCAAGCTGAGGATCAAGAACGCGTATTCGAACGCCACTTCCTTCATAAAGTCATAGCGGCCCGACGAGCCAGCATGACCGGCATGGAAGTTGGTTTTCAGCAGAAGCAGGTTGTCATCTGTTTTGAGTTCGCACAGTTTCGCCGCGAATTTGGCGGGTTCCCAATACGGAACACGCGGGTCGTTGAACCCACCGGTCAGAAGAAGGTTGGGGTATGCCGTTGATCGCACATTTTCATACGGCGCGTAAGACTTGATGTACTCGTAGTGTTCCTTGAACGCCACCGGGTTACCCCATTCATTGTATTCGAGCGTGGTCAACGGGATGGTCGGGTCGCTGATCGAGTTGATCGCATCCACGAACGGGACTTTGGCGATGACGGCGCGAAACAGGTCGGGTCGGATCGTCATGCTGGCGGTGACGAGCAGTCCACCCGCCGATACTCCATAAATGGCGAGCTTTTCTTTCGATGTGAACCCAAGTTGGATCAAATGCTCGGCACAGGCGATGAAATCGTTGAACGAATTCTTCTTGTTCAACACTTTCCCTTTTTCGTACCACTCGCGCCCCAAATCGGAGCCGCCGCGAATGTGCGCGATGGCGTAGACAAACCCGCGATCCAGAAGGCTGACGCGGTTGGGGAAAAACTCTGCGTCCAGGTTTGAGCCGTACGCGCCGTAGCCGTGCAGGAGCGTTGGGTTGTTTCCATCCATCTTAATGGATCTTTTGTACGCGATCGAAATGGGAATCTGCGTTCCATCCGAAGCGGTGGCAAAGATACGTTCGGTGACGTAATCGTTTTTGTCATAGCCTTGGATCGCATCCTGTTTTCGCACTTCCCATTCACCGCTGTCCATGTGGTAATCAACAACCATGTACGGTGTAACGAGCGATGAATATTTGAAGCGCAGGATGTTCGTTGCGAACACGGAATTGTCTTCGAACTCAATGGAATAAGCTGGCTCGGGGAATTGCACGTAGCGCGCGTTATTCAGATCGGCAGGCGCGCTGATGCGGAGTCGTTGCAAGCCGTCCCTTCGCTCGCGGATGACAACATGATTCTCGAAGGTGGAGATTCCCTTCACCAGCACATCCTCGCGATGCGAAAGGACCTCGGTCCAATTTTCCCTGCCTGGATTTTCAACTGATGCGGTGCTAATTTTGAAATTCTTCGCGCGGTCGTTGTTGGCGATGAAGAACGTGCCTTTATGGTGCGCGGCATAATATTCCAGCCCTTCGATGCG
>CAZQES010000074.1:6981-18361 GCA_964591425.1 uncultured Anaerolinea sp. | reverse complement strand
AGTTCCTGATGGGTGATGCCGGCTCGAACGTGTTGGTGGCTGGGGTGAGCGCGGCGTCCCGCCGATGTTCGAGGAGTGGCACAAGCGCGCGCATGGAGAAACGACTGACGACAAGAAAGAATAAGATCGTATAATTGCCGTGAGGTGGAGAAGCGTGCCGCCTCACGGTCTTTCTTCTTTCCTCTTTCTTTGTCAACGAAAGAAGAAAGAGGAAAGAGAGTCATCCCTCAAGTCTATGAAGACGATTCTTGTTGTAGACGACGAGCCCAAGATCACCCAACTCGTGCGTGACTATCTCGAACGCGCGGGATTTGGCGTTTTGATCGCGCATGACGGGAAGAAAGCCTTGTCATTGGCGAAGACGGAAAAACCCTCTGCGGTCATTCTGGACTTGGGCTTACCACAGCTAGACGGCTTGGACTTCACCCGCGAGTTTCGCAAAACCTCCAACGCGCCGATCATCATGCTCACCGCCCGCGCCGAAGAATCGGATAAGCTCATCGGGCTCGAACTCGGCGCGGACGATTACATGACCAAGCCATTCAGCCCCAAGGAGTTGGTGGCGCGCGTCCGTGTGGTGTTTCGGCGAATCGAAAATGCAACTAGCATGAATTCAGAGATGATTCGCGTAGCAGACCTCGCTCTCGATGTGCCGCGGATGCGCGTCACTGCTGAGAAGCGCGAGGTCGAAGAACTCACTCCCACCGAGTTTGAATTGCTCGCCACTCTTGCCCGCCAGCCCGGACGCGTCTTCACCCGCGCGCAATTGCTGGATGCGATTCACGGTGTGGCATTTGAATCCTACGAACGCGCGATTGACGCGCATGTCAAAAACATCCGCCGCAAGATCGAGGTCAAGGCGGGTGAGCCAAAGTATGTTCTGACAGTCTACGGCGTTGGTTATAAGTTTGCGGATAAGTGACGTGTTGCGTACTGCGTATTTCGTATCTCGAACCGCACGTACGCAATACGCAGTACGAAGTACGATTATGAATTTCCTCAGCCGATGAAGCGCTTTCACCGCCCTCCTCACAAACCCCCATGGTGGCCCGAGAACGAAGATTGGCCCCCTAAACGCTGGCAAATGCGCCGCGGACCCTTCTTCCGCAGGATGGGTTGCTTTTTCATCCTGTTCAGCTTCTTTGCCTGTGTCGGCGTGATGGCGTTGCTGCGCGTGGCGCTCGACCCGTATGTGGAATTTCATAACATCCCGCCGCTGGATCGCCCCGATTTTATTTTGCCTTTTGGGTTAGTGGGTTTTTTCATATTGATCGCAACTGTATTTTTTAGCGTTCGCAATCTGCGACGTATGTCCATGCCGCTGGATGAGTTGCTCGAAGCGTCGAGTCGCGTAGCCAACGGTGATTTTACCGTTCGCGTGGAAGAAAAGGGACCTTTTGAAGTCCGCGCATTGTTGCGCGAGTTCAATTCGATGGCGGAAAAATTGGAGTTAAACGACAAACAACGCCGCAACATACTGGCAGATATTTCTCACGAATTGCGTTCGCCGATCACGGTCATGCAGGGCAACCTCGAAGGGATGATCGACGGTGTCTACGCGGCGGACGTTGAGCGATTGAAATCGTTGTACGATGAAACGCAAATCCTTTCGCGGCTGGTGGATGATCTGCGGACCCTCGCACTCGCGGAGAGCGGGTCCCTGATATTGAAGCGCGAGTCAACGGATTTGGGGTTGCTGATTCGCGAGGTCGTTTCGGCGTTTGAGTCACAGGCGAAAGAAAAAAATATCAGAGTCGAAGTTGAGTTGAACGATGTGGATGTGATTGATATTGACCCGTTGCGCATTCGTGAGGTGTTGTCGAATATTGTGGCGAACGCGGTGCGGTACACGCCGAGCGGGGGGGAGATAAAAGTTGGGATGACTGAATCAACCGTCCCTGAGAAACGAAGCGTGACGGTCTTTGTCAAAGATAGCGGAGAGGGAATCCAAGCTGAGGATTTGAGTCGCATCTTCGACAGATTCTACAAATCCAGTGATTCGGGCGGGATGGGATTGGGGCTTTCGATCGCGAAATATCTGGTCGAAGCGCACGGCGGGAGAATTTTGGCAGAGTCCGAAGCGGGGCGGGGCACGAAGATTTTATTTACTTTGCTAGTGTAAGGGCGTGGTAAAATATGCGCCTGTGATTTCAGCCCGCATGTGTCCTTTCACACACCTCTCTATGCCTGCCTGAGACGCAAATCATGTGTAGTCGGCACTCTCTTGCGCCGACGGATGCGTTAGAGAACGCATCCTACACAATATTTTTATAGGAGAAACAGTAAGATGGTTCGTATTCGTTTACGTCGGATCGGGTTGAAGGGTCAGCCCACGTATCGCGTCGTCGCCGCGGATAAAGAGTCCCCTCGTGACGGCCGCTTTTTGGAAATCTTGGGCTTTTACAACCCTCGTACTCAACCCGCAACAGTGCATCTCAAAGAAGACCGCGTGTATCACTGGATGAAGAACGGCGCATTGCCGACCGAATCGGTGGCGCAGGTGTTCAAAGCCTCGGGCACACTGGATCGTTGGGAACGCTTCAAAAAGGGCGAGGCAGTTGAAACGCTCGTCAAAGAAGCGGAAGAGGCGGAAGCCAAACGCAAAGAGGCGAAGAAGTAGTTTATTCCGTCATTGCGAGTGGCGCTAACGGCGCCACGAAGCAATCTCCAACACGGTGAAGGAGATTGCTTCGTCGCCCTTCGGGCTCCTCGCAATGACGAATGGTCTAATTATGAAAGAACTCATCGAATACATTGCCAAGTCTTTAGTCGAACATCCCGAAGAAGTGCAAGTGACTCAATCGGGAGGCGGTTCGCGCGTGCGCATTGAATTAAGCGTATCGAAGGACGACATGGGGCGCGTAATCGGCAAGGGCGGCAAAGTTGCCAACTCCATCCGCACGTTGTTGCGAGTGGCGGCGGAGCGCGAAGGCAAACAAGCCACGCTCGATGTGGTCGAGCCAGAATAATGGCAAAAGAGAAAAACACAGGCTCGCCGAAAGGCGAGCCGCTTTATTTGAGCGTGGGTTTTTTACGGCGTCCGCATGGGTTGCAGGGCGAGATCATCATGGATTTGCATACCGACTTTCCTGAACGCATGAAAAACGGACGGAAACTTTTTATCGGCGAAGAATACAAACCCGTGACCCTGACCAGCGTACGTCCGCATCAATCGGGATTGCTTGTAAAATTCAAAAACATCGAAACTCCCGAAGATGCTGGGATGTATCGCAATCAATGGGTCTTCGTCAAGAGATCGGATGAGCCTCCGTTGCCAGCGGGTACAATCTATCAACATGAATTGATCGGATTCAAAGTTGTGGACGAGAACGACAATCCGATTGGCGAGCTGGTCGAGATTTTGGAGACAGGCGCGAACGATGTGTACGTGGTGCGGGATCACTCAGGCAAGGAGATTCTCCTCCCTGCGATCCCCTCGGTCATTCTGGACCTTCAACCTGATCGTCGTTTCATCCGCGTTCACGTACTTGATGGCTTATAACGGTGGTCGAGTAGTCCCGCGTGCAGTTCGCGGGACGTATCGAGACCACCGCGCCATAAAGCAATTCTTGTTGCAAAAGTTTGTATGCGTACCTGTGGTTTCGATACGCCCTCGGCTATCGCCTCGGACTACTCAACCACCGAGTTGTATTTCAAGCAGGTAGTTTTGATACGACGGTGGAACATCACCGCCGTCTACTCGACCAACGAATTAGAATTAAATTTATGAGCGATAAAAAATTCTGGGTCGGCTTCAACTTGATCAAAGGCATCGGCGCAGTCCGTATGCAGGGACTGGTCGCGTACTTTGGCGACCTTGAGTCCGCGTGGAAAGCCGCGCCGAACGAGTTGGCTGAGGCAGGACTTGGATTGAAAGTCATCGAGCGCGTCCTGCAAGCGCGTGAAAATGTTGACCTTGATAAGGTGTGGGAGAAAATCGAAAAGCAGGGTATCAAAATCCTGACATGGCAGGATCAAGCATATCCGCAACGCCTGAAAGAAATTGACCAGCCTCCGCCTGTGTTGTATATCCGCGGCGAATATCTGCCTGATGATTTGTTTGCAGTCGCAATTGTTGGGACGCGGCGCGTTACGCCGTATGGAAGACAAATCACGGAAGAGTTATCATCGTTCCTTGCCGCAAATGGAATGACCGTCATCAGCGGTCTCGCGCGCGGCGTGGACGCGGTCGCGCATCAAGCCACGTTGAAAGCAGGCGGTCGTACGATTGCAGTGTTGGGTTCTGGCGTGGATAAAATCTACCCGCCTGAGCATCGCGCATTAGCCGAGCAAATGATGGAGCGCGGCGCGCTGATCAGCGATTATGCACCGGGCACACCGCCCGACGCGTCTAATTTTCCGCCACGCAATAGAATTATCTCAGGTTTATCTTTAGCAGTCGTTGTTGTCGAAGCAGGCGAGACAAGTGGCGCGTTGATCACTGCCGAGTTCGCCGCCGAGCAGGGACGTGAAGTCTTTGCTGTACCGGGAAGCATCCTTGCGCCGCAAAGCAAGGGAACGAACAAGTTGATTCAAAACGGCGCGCTTCCGTTGTTGAACGTGACCGACCTCATGCAGGCGTTGGACATTACACGCGTGGGCGAACATAAAGCCGCGCGTAAGATCATGCCCGCCGATGCAATCGAAGCAAAACTTCTAACGGTGTTAACGAGTGAACCCATGCAGATAGATGAGATTCGCAATCAGTCCGACTTGCCCATCGAGAAAGTCTCTGCGACATTGGCTCTTATGGAATTGAAAGGAATGGTTCGGCAGGTCGGTGGTATGAATTACGTCGCTGTGCGTGAGGTACAATCGGAGTATAGTATAAGCAACAAAAATTTAAGATAAAATCTATTCTTGGAGGAGAGCCTTGTGAGTGAACTGAGACAAGCGGTCGTTTTGGCAGGAGGATTGGGCGAGCGCCTAATGCCTTTAACAAGCGAGACACCAAAACCTCTTATTCCTATACAGGGTAAACCGATTCTCGAGCACATTTTTGATATCTTGAAGAGAAGTAATATCAAAGATGTGTATTTGAGTGTGGGATATCTTGCGAATAAGATTCAAGATTATTTCCTAGACGGTAGGAAATATGGAGTTAGAATTCATTACATTATAGAGAAAGAGAGGGCTGGTACAGGTGGCTGGATGTTTTTAGTTGATCCGTCTATATTCGATCAAAACTTTGTTGTGCTAAACGGTGACAATTTGATGGACATTGACTTTCGGGATGTTCTGCCATTTCATCTTTCCCGAAATGTTTCAGCAACTATAGTAGCAAGACCAATACCTGTTGAATCGTTTGGGGCCGCAGAAATATTAAACATTGACAATGATGCTAGGTTTCCTAAATATATTGATCGTGAAGCGGCACCAGAATTTCTGGACGGCAAAAAAGAAGTCTTTGTTTCTACAGGCTACTACATTTTTAGAAAAAATATTTTTAATTTTGTTCCGAAGAAGGTGCCAATGTCAAATGAGAAAGACTTATTTCCCTTCTTGTCAGATAATGGACAGGTAGAAGCCTTTGTATCACGAGTTTTATGGTTTGATACGGGTACTTTTCAGCGTCTCAGGGAAGTTGAATTAAAATGGAAGTTATCAGGCTGATTTGGAGGTTTCATGGATACATCGAATTTAAATAAGAGAAGCAACCCCGTTATTTTGCTTCTTTCAGATATTCAATTTGGGTCAGGATGTGTTTTTGAAACAAAAGAACTTATGTTTGAGAAACTCATTGCTGATATTAGCCGATACTCCTTGGAAAATATACCATGGCCGAACATAATTGTTGTGGCAGGTGATGTAATTGATAAGGGCTCAATAGACCGTTACGATAATGCGCTATGGCTCATTAAAGAACTTGCAAACTATATTCATATAAACCCTTCCGAATATAGAAGTCGAATTGTTGTGATACCAGGTAATCATGATGTAAAACGTGAAATTGCCGATGCTCAACCCCAATATAAACTCATGGGATTCGAAAGATTTTGCATGGAGCTCTACGGTGCCGAATCGTCCCCCTTTTCATTTGACAGAGACCGCCACTACGCGATTTTTAAGATTGACGGTCAGAAACCTCTGGTGTTTATTGCGCTGAATTCCTGCGAGAAAATTAATTCCCAAAACTTTGAGGGATATATATCCCCAAATATAGTTGTTGACGCTATAAGAGCTGCTAAAGATTCTATGGGAAACAGGTCAGCAACTTATGTTGCCGTTTTTCATCATAATGCGGTTGCTCTAGAGACCAACGATCGACTGGTAAATTTTTATACTGAACTCAAGGATTTATTCATTAGAGGTGGAATCACGCTCTGTTTACATGGGCACATTCATAATCAGCATGTTGAAGAATTTTCCACAGGCGACTTTGGCAAATCATTAATTACTATTGCAGCAGGTAGCTTAGGGATTTCAGCTGATCAACGACCGTCAAAAATGGGAATGCCTGTACCGAATCAATACAGCATTATTCGTTTAGATTCAGAGCGAATGGAAGGGGCTCTCCATGTGAGACAATATCGTCCCGAGCTCTCACCAATAGATAATAACGACCTTACCCAAGGACGTTGGCAAGAATACAGGGTTTTCAAGGTAAACGGATCTGACTCTTCGAAATACAACTTCTCGTTGAGGTCTAGGGGTTTTATTGCTCCAGCCGCACTTTACTATGCGTCGAATGCTCGTCATGTTATTGGTGGCAAGGGCGAATTAATCTCGTTCCTAATGCAGACCATGAAGCCATCTCAGCGATTGGTAGATGTTATCGGTATTGATGCAAACTCTGCGCTCGCTGTTGACGATGGTTTTCTGTTTATGAGGTCAGATCTTCAAATTGGGTGGCGACCTGAACAGATTGACTTAGAATTTGGGCCACCAATTGAGTTATCACCAGAATTTCAAATGCTTGCACAAAAGCAAAAGATTAATATGTCTTTACCTAATAAAACTAAATATATGATTAGATCAATTGTCCCGCCCATTATTGATAAATCGCCAGGAAATGCGGCCATAAAGATACATTTGGTTCCAATTTCTTACTTTGATATACACGGAGTAGAGCTGGCTCTAGATGAATTGATGGTTTCTGAAAACAAGACCGTTAGACAGTTGTTTTTTAAAGACCACTTGTTGTTTAATGAAAATAACCGCCTGCCGAATAAAGTGGTTATTCATTTATTGGTGGTAACTGGAGATCAGAAATTCTTACTTTTACAACGTTCTCGTTTTGTTGAATTTCAAAATGCACAATGGTCTGCAACATTCGAAGAACAAATGCAGGGAGACCATCTCAATGAAATTACAGGGATACTAGATTTGGGTGACGAGGATTTTTTTGCAACAGCCGTACGAGGGATGCGTGAGGAATTAGGAATTATGGTGGATCGTCGAGCAATTACATTCTTAGGAATTGCATCAGAATGGGAGAACTTGGCATACAATGTAATTGGAATAGTCAATGTTGATCTAGGTTCGGAGGATATTATTGCAGGATGGAAGTTGCACGCACCCGATAAGGCAGAACATAGTCGTATAATTGCACTTCCGTTTGAACAAGATTTTATTTATCGACTTTTACAGAATGACAGAGTTAGTGTATCAGAGTATGGAATTGAAAATGATAGATGGCACCCTACATCGAGAATTAGAATACTTTTGGGCGCACTTCACCGCCTCCCCTAGATTCAAAATTTCAATCATCTCTTGTTAACGGGATTGGCGATATAGTATGGAGCCAAGAATTAGACTCATCGGAGGTTTGAATGATAAATATTGATCACCCTTATATGTCCGAGAAAATTTTCGTGCATCGAGATCGTTTAGATTTATTAAAAGAAGGTAAATTAGTTCCTCCTGTTACTGTTGATATTGATCTCACAGACTCTTGCGATCATAAGTGTCCGTGGTGTGAATACGCAAGGTTTCGTATGGAACACCCAAAACATTTGGCCCGAGATGTGGCACTAAGGTTATTGACTGATTTATCGAATACACCCGTTAGAGGGTTAATTTTTGCAGGTGGTGGAGAGCCTACAGTTTATCCTTTTTTCAAGGATGTAGCGAAGAGACTGTCAGACGGAAAATTGCGCGCAGCTCTCTTTACTCATGGTGCGCATATTGAAAAGTATGCAGAAGAAATCGCAAGTGCGTTTATATATGTCAGAATAAGTCTAGATGCTGGATCAAGTCTCACGCACGCTGAATATCATACGGGCGGAGATTCGGGTGCTTTTAGAAGAATATTTGAGAATTTAGAATTGCTTCATCAATTAAATTCAAAACTGCGCCTAGGCATTTCCGTTATATTGACAGACAAGAATTATCTCGAGTTGGATAATTTGAATGCCATCTTGGCGAACTCCCCCGTTAATTTTCTTCTCCTAAAATATTCTAGATTTGCTAGGGATAACAGTTGGGTGACAGTTGAGAAATTAAATATCATCAAAGACCAGGTCAAAAAAATAATAGAAAAAATGCCAGTTTATTACCGTGACCCTGTATTGGAACCATATAAAGTATTTCCTGTAAAGGTGTGTCGCACGACATATCTAAAGACGTTGGTTGCGCCTGATGGACATATTTATGTTTGTAATCAGCGTCGTGGCGAGAGCAAGATGGCATTCGGAAATCTTTATGAGAGGGGATTTTGGGAGATTTGGGAAAGCGTGTATCATAAAGTTGTTTATTCGCAGATTGACACAAGTGAATGCATACCATGTCGTCATATTCCCTACAATCAATTGTTCGATGATGTTCGGCAAGCAGAAGTACCCGAAGTTAACGTTAGTGATGATGTAGGTGAGTTGACATCTTTTTTATAAAAGGAAAGCGTGAGATATTTCATTTATGGAAGCCTATTGCATGAAGTGCAAGACCAAACGTGAGATGCAAGACCCTGTCGCGAGTTTCAACGCGAAAGGGTCTCCTGTCACTGTTGGTACTTGCTCTGTGTGTGGAACAAAACTATATCGGATGGGAAGAACCGAAGCGCATGAAGGTTTAACGCCTCCTCCCAAACCCGAAAAAGTGGAAAAGGTGGAGAAGCGCGAAGGCAAACTTGTCATCGTTGAATCGCCAGCGAAGGCAAAAACCGTCGGTCGTTTTCTCGGAAAAGGCTACACGGTCCGCGCCTCGGTAGGGCATGTGCGCGATCTGTTGAAGTCGCAGCTCTCGGTGGATGTGGATAACGGCTTCACGCCGAAATATCGCGTCCCGAACGAGAAAAAAGAAGTTGTCAAAGAACTCAAGAAGCTCGCGCAAAAAGCCGAAGAAATTTATCTTGCCACCGACCCCGACCGCGAAGGCGAATCTATTTCGTGGCATTTAATGGAGTCGGCGGAGATCGACTCTGAACGCGCGAAACGCGTTGTCTTTCATGAAATTACCGAACCTGCGATCAAGGAAGCGTTTTCACATCCACGCCACATCAACATGGATCTGGTGAATGCCCAACAAGCGCGTCGCGTTTTGGACCGTCTGGTTGGCTACAGCATCAGTCCGATCCTGTGGGAGAAAGTGCGCGGACGCCTGTCGGCGGGAAGGGTTCAATCAGTGGCGCTCAGGCTGATCGTCGAGAGAGAACGTGAGATCGAAGCGTTCGTGCCTGTCGAATATTGGTCGATTCATGGCGAGTTCCAGCCCGATGGGTTGAAATCCACATTTCTTGCGAAACTCGCAAAGATAGACGACAAAGATCCCGAACTTTCCAACGAGGAAACGGTCAAACCGATTCTCACGGACATGGAAACTGCCGCGTACACGGTGACGAAAGTCAAACGCGGCGAACGCCGACGTAAGCCTGCCGCGCCGTTCACAACTTCGACCCTGCAACAAGAGGCTTCACGTAAACTCGGCTTCACCGCCAAACGCACGATGGCGCTCGCGCAAGGATTATATGAAGGGCAGGACGTGGGCAACGGCGGCACAACGGGTCTGATCACCTACATGCGCACCGACTCGACGAACGTCTCAGCGACGGCGCAAAGCGAAGCGCGACAGTACGTGCAGGGAAAATACGGCGCAGACTTTTTGCCCGCCGAACCGCCGACCTATCGCACGCGATCCGCCAACGCGCAAGAGGCGCACGAGGCGATTCGTCCCACGTCGGTGATGCGCGAACCCGAAGCGATCAAAGAATTTCTTGAACCTGCCATGTTCAAACTCTATCGTTTGATCTGGCAGAGATTCGTCGCGTCGCAGATGGAAGCGGCTGTGTACGACACACTGCAAGTGGAAGTCACTGGCAAGACCGGCGCGCACGAATATTTGTTGCGCGCATCGGGATCGGCAGTGAAGTTTGCGGGCTTTTTAGTCGTGTACGAGGAAGCGAAGAATGAAGACGTTAAAGTCGAAGAAGAGGACGATGAGAATGTGAAGATCCCTGCGGGTATTGCCGAAGGGCAAAAGCAGGAATTGATTCGCCTGATACCCGAACAGCATTTCACGCAACCGCCGCCGCGTTATTCGGAGGCATCGCTCGTGCAAGCTCTCGAAGAAGACGGCATCGGACGCCCGTCCACGTATGCACCGACGATCTCGACGATTCAAGCGCGCGGATATGTGGTGCGCGAAGAGAAGCGGCTTGTGCCAACGGAAATTGGTATTCAGGTCAACGACCTGATGGTGCAATACTTCTCCGACATCGTGGATCTGAAATTCACCGCGCGCATGGAAGAAGACCTCGACATGATCGCCAACGGTCAAGCCGAATGGACCGAAGTGATGCACGAGTTCTATCACCCGTTCGCGGAAGATCTGAAAAAAGCGCAGGCGGAAATGCCGGTTACGAAAAGCGAGCCAGAACGAATCGGGCGGATTTGCCCCACCGATGGAGGCGAACTTGTCATTCGCTATGGCCGCTTCGGCAAGTTCATTTCGTGCGCGAACTTCCCCAATTGTCGTTACACCGAACCGTGGCTCGAAAAGATCGGCGTGCAATGCCCGAAAGACGGCGGAGAAATCGTCGAAAAGAAAACACGCAAGGGGCGCACCTTTTACGGATGCGCGAATTACCCGAATTGCGATTTCACCTCGTGGAAAAAACCTCTCAAAAATCCGTGCCCGAAATGCGGCGGCTTGCTGGTCGTTTCCAACCGCCGCGAGGCACAATGCACAAATTGTCAGGAGACGTTCCTGTTGGAAAATATTGTCCCTGAAACAGTCGAATAGGAGTCACCATGAACTTTGCACCTCTTCCATATCTCGATCCCGGCTCCGGCAGTTTTTTGGTCCAACTTGCCATTGCCGCGTTGCTGGGTCTGGGAGTCGCGTTCCGCGCTTCGTGGAGCAAGATCAAAGGATGGTTCGGGATCAAGTCCAAGCCTGCCGAAGACGATGACGAATCAGCCGAATAGCGGAGGACATGCCGCCT
>CAZQES010000074.1:0-6971 GCA_964591425.1 uncultured Anaerolinea sp. | reverse complement strand
CCTCGTTCCGGGACCCAAGCGGGTTCCTGTTTTCTCGCGACGGAGTCTTGTATCGGCAGGTGAACCAGATTTATGCCGAGGATTATGCGCGGCTGATGGGATCGGGGTTGTACGAGCGACTCGTCAAAGCCGGGTTGTTGATTCCGCATACCGAAGTGGATCAGGCTCCCCTTACGAAAGAAGCGAGTTTCAAGGTCATCCAACCGGAACGCGTCCCGTTCATTTCGTATCCGTATGAATGGTCGTTCGGTCAATTGAAGTCTGCCGCGCTGGCGACGTTATCCATCCAAAAGCGCGCGCTGAAAGCGGACATGTCGTTGAAAGACGCGAGCGCGTACAACATTCAATTTGTGCGCGGCAAAGCGACGTTGATCGATACGCTATCTTTTGAAACATATCGGGAGGGACAGCCGTGGGTGGCGTATCGTCAGTTTTGCCAGCATTTTCTCGCGCCGCTGGCGCTGATGGCGCTGCGCGATGTGCGGCTCAATCAATTGCTGCGCGCCTACATTGACGGTGTGCCGCTCGACCTTGCCAGCGCGTTGCTGCCGCGGCGAACGCGCTTGAATTTCGGCTTGCTCACACACATTCACATTCACGCGGGCGCACAGAAAAGATATGCAGGCGCGGAGGTGAAATCGCGCGGGGGTTCGATGAGCAGGCAGGCGATGACGGGTTTGATCGAGAGTCTCGAATCCACGATTCGAAAACTGGATTGGACGCCGCGCGGTACCGAATGGGGAAATTATTACGACATCACGAATTATTCCGACGCGGCGTTCGAGCATAAAAAACAACTGGTGGGTGAATGGTCGGCGCGCCTCAAGCCTGCGCTCACCTGGGATTTGGGCGCGAACAACGGCGCGTTCAGCCGCGTGGCTGGCGAACATAGTGCGTTCGTCGTTTCGTTCGATGTTGACCCGGCTGCGGTGGAGCAGAATTACCAAATGTGCAAAAAGGCGAATGAGCAAAATATTTTGCCTCTTTTGCTGGATCTGACTAATCCTTCACCGGCGATCGGCTGGGCAAACCGCGAACGTGATTCGTTCGGTGGGCGCGGTCCCGCCGACCTGGTGCTGGCTCTTGCGGTCATTCACCATCTTGCGATCTCGAATAATGTGCCTCTCCCACAGCTCGCGGACTTTTTTGCCGAAACTGGCAGGCGGCTGGTGATCGAGTTCGTCCCCAAATCGGACACTCAGGTGCAAAAATTGCTCGCCTCGCGTGCAGATATTTTCCCTGCGTACACGCGTGAGGGGTTCGAAGCCGCCTTCAAGGAACGATTTGTGATGCGCGAAGCTGTCAGTATCCACGAGTCGGAACGGGTGTTGTACCTGATGGAGGTAAAGTAATCGAATTGGAATTTTCGGGGGGGCAATTTAAAATTGGGATGGTATATAATTGGCTAGACCTGCGGACAAAAGGAAAAAGGTATGGAAGCAATCCTAGCGATCATCAGAAACAATCTCAGAAAACCGGCAGTGGCTATCCTCTTGGGCGTGATATTGGGTTTGGTGTTAGGGTTTGCCGTGGCTTGGGGGCTTTGGCCCGTGGAGGTCGTGGATACCACACCGGAAGTTATGCGAGTGGATTTGCAGAAAGATTATCTGCGCATGACGATCGATTCCTACAACCGCACGGGGGATGTGGACCTTGCCATGGCACGCTGGGATAACCTGGGCGCGGCGGCGGGTTCAACGTTTATCAGCCTGCAAAGCGACCCCGGGAACATCGATCCAGCGGAGATTCAGGAGTTCGGTCAATTGGTTCAAACCGTGAAAGGCTCTCCGATTCAACCGGCAACACCTGAAACAGAGTCGTCCCTCGGCGGGCTGGGACAGATCGTTTTCTATGCTGCGATCGCGGTCGTGGCGATCTTGCTGGGTGCAGGCGGGTTGTATCTGTTGCGGCTTTTCCGCCGGGGCAGTGGTACGGTCACGCCGGTGATGCAAGCGGCTGAGATGAGTCGAAGCGTCGAAAGGACGGATTATCGTACGCATGGGCTGGAACCCCCGATCACGCAGTCCATGACGACGTACGTTTTTGGCTACGACCTTTACGATGAATCGTTCAGCATCGATACGCAGGCAGGGAAATATCTCGGTGAATACGGCGTAGGAATCTGTGAAAAGATCGGCGTTGGCGAACCGAAGAAAGTGACCGCTCTGGAGATCTGGCTTTTTGAGGAAAATGACATCAAAACTGCGACAAAAGTCTTGATGTCTGAACACGCCTACAACGACCCGACAATTCGCGGACGCCTCGAACCGAAGGGAGACCTGGTCCTACTCAAGCGTGGGGAGGAAGTCCTCCTCGAAACCGCCAACCTGCAACTCCTCGCCACGGTGGTGGATCTGGAATACGGCATGGGTTCGATGCCAGCCAACAGTTATTACCAACGCGTCACGCTCGAATTTGCGATCTGGCCCCGTGTGAAAAACTAATTCCAGTATTAACCAGAAAACCTTGTGTTCCTGCGGCAGTTCAACCGCCGCAGGAACTTTTGATTATGGAATCGTAGTAACGACTTCAATCGTTCGAGCAAAAAGCGACTATTGCGGAGTAATAAATTAAACTGACAAATAAGAAGCGCTGGATTTCGTACCGCAACGTTCACGTTGCGTGAATTTTGGCTGACAACCTGCTACTCGCAAGATAAACCTTGCGGTATGGTATTGTCGGCTGGTCTGTTGTTTGTTACTCAACTTTGACGATCTTGAATTTGATACTTCCTCCGGGGGTCTGCGCTTCGACCACATCGCCCGCCTTGTGATCCATCAACGCGCTGCCGATCGGAGATTCGTTCGAGATCTTTCCGTTACGAGGGTCGGCTTCTTTCGCACCCACCACGTAAAACGTTTCGGGGTCGAGCCCTTCCTCTTGCACGGTGACGCGCGAACCGACGATGACCACATCGCTCTGTTTCTTTTCGACGATGGTCGCCATGCGCAGGATCGCCTCGATCTCCTGAATGCGGCCTTCGAGGAATGCCTGGTCTTCCTTCGCCTTGTGATAATCGGCATTCTCCGACAGGTCTCCCATTTGGATGGCGGAGCGAAGCCGCAGGGCAAGTTCCTCGCGTCGACTACCGGTGAGTTCTGCCAACTCCGCTTTGAGTTTTGCCTCCCCTTCGGGTGTGAGATACATTGGCTGGGTCATGCTTCACCTGTTCCTAGGGTTTTTCAAGGGGGTTGAAAAGTTTTTGGTGTTCTTCAATGGCGAATCGATCGGTCATACCGGCAATGTAATCACAGATGGTGCGCTCCAGTCCGCGTTTGTCGATGAAGGTCCTAACCGAGTCGGGCAGCATCAAGGGTTCGGCTTGATAGGCTTGGAACAGATCGGAGATCAAGCGCTCCGCTTTGACCTGCATCCGCACGACGCGGTAATGGCGATACAGTTTCTTGTACAGGAAGTCTTTCAACTCGCGGTTGCGGCGTTGCATGTCTTCGCTGTAGCCGACCACGTTGTGTTTCAGTTTTTGAATGTCGAGCGCGGACTTAGCCTTACTCTCCTTGAGCCGTTTGTCGGTCGCCTCGATCATATCTGTGACCATGATCCCGACCTGTTGCCGGATCATGCGGTGGCGTTCCATATCTTCCAATTCAGGACCGCGCCAGTTGTAGGTCTCTCGCAGGATCTCCCATAGCGCGATCCCATCGAGCATGTCCGGCGAGATCATACCGGAGCGCAAGCCATCGTCGAGATCGTGCGTGGTGTAGGCGAGTTCGTCGGCGACGTTTGCGATCTGTGTTTCAAGATTGCCGCGCAGGTCAGGCTGATAATCACGCGCATCCGACACATCGTATTCGGATTCGTGTTTGACCATTCCTTCGCGAACCTCCCACGTGAGATTCAAACCGGGGAATTCGGGGTAGCGTTGTTCGAGTTCGGTGACGATTCGCAAGGATTGCCGGTTATGGTCGAAACTGCCGTGATCTTTCATCAGGCGGGCGAGCGCAACCTCGCCGGAGTGCCCGAACGGCGAGTGACCGAGGTCGTGCGCGAGGCAGATCGCCTCTACGAGGTCTTCGTTGCCGCCCAGGGCACGCGCAAGCGTCCGTCCGATCTGAGCGACTTCAAGCGTGTGGGTCAGCCGCGTGCGGAAGTAGTCGCCCTCGAAGTTGATGAAGACCTGCGTCTTGTATTCGAGTCTGCGAAAGGCGGTGGTATGCAAAATGCGGTCGCGGTCGCGCTGGAACGAAGTGCGGTATTCAGGTTCGTTGTCGAGATAGGCGCGACCCTTCGTGTCCTTGCTCCTCATTCCGTATGGCGCAAGGCTTTTGTCTTCGAGTTCTTCGAGTTGCGGACGATTGAAGTACATACTCTCTCTTTTAGATGCAAACGTCATTGCGAGGATAAGACAATCTCGACTCAAGCAGGGAGATTGCTTCGTGGCGCATCTGCGCCACTCGCAATGACATTTTGTAGTGGGGCGAGAGGGGGTCGAACCCTCACGGTGTTTCCACCGACAGATTTTAAGTCTGTTGCGTCTGCCGATTCCGCCATCGCCCCAGACGACTTATGTCCTACTCAACAACTTATTAATTCTACTACAAGTCTCCTATTATTCTCTCGACTGAAGAGTGGCGAGTATATAGCCTGCGCTTATAGATACTTTGAGGGCGAATCGTTCTAAATTCAGGTAAAATCTGGAGAATTGGAGAAAGGCTGGAGATAATGGACTTGACCACCCTTATTATTGGAGCACTTATAGGAGCTATATTTTCTATACCATTCGGTATATTTGTAAACATCACTACCCCTTGGGTAGTCTCCTATTTCAAGAATAGGTCTCTTTCCTCTCGTCAGAGAAAAGCAATTGGAATTATTACTCGTTATGAACGAATAAAGGAATTTAGAGATAACCCGTCTTCACTGATTATATATCTTCAAAAAAACACTTTGGGTCTAATTGTATTATCGCTTGGCTTACTTGGTGTCAGTCTTATGATAGGCGAGACGGGGCTCGGAATAACTGGGTTTGTTTTTGCGTTTTTTCTTTTTGCTCCTGTTGCAAGTAGTTTAAGTAAAACATATACTGACTTGGAAAATTTTGATAAATATGAGCAGATAACGATAAGTCGATTGAAAAAACTCGGATACTCGCTAGATGACGCCATAGAATTGAAAATTCAAAACCTAAATGAATAATGTAGGAGAACTAGATGGATTGGGCTACTTTTTTCAAAGAATTTCCGGCAGCAATTCCTGCTATAACAGGTATTTTGGGGATTTTGCTTGGGTTTTTTCTTAATAGGTGGAGTGAAGGTAGGAAGAGGAAATGGGAAATAGAGGATAGGCAAACTAAGCGACAAATAGAAATATGGGATAAGAAGATAACCGATGCTCATGCATATCTAGATGAGTTCTTTGGTGCTGGCCGTTTAGTCTGGACACAGGGAAATGATCTAATTTACACCAGAAATACAGTGGAACACACTAGAGCACATAACGAAATACAAAAACTAATGGATACTGTAGCTCCTGGGTCAGTCCAAATTGCACTTCTCAACGATTTGCAGTTAGAAGAACTTCATAGCAGAGCAGTCGAGATTTATTATACTCAGAGGCAAAAAAACAATGAATTATTTGCTAGCATCTCAACAAACTCACAATTTGACTCTGGCGCTTTCAAAAAGGGTCTATCAGAATTTAACAAGGATTCAGTTGACCTTCATAGGAGAATGAAAAAAAGACTCGACGAATTAGCACAGAATCCTAATAAATAGACCAATGTATTCAAGGAACTAATCACCTACTACTAATTTATGTCCATTACCTAAATCCAACCTGTTTTGTTTTGCTAACTATGTAGCGGTTTGTTACATTCGTCGAGCTATGGTTATCTCGCTCATTTATAGATGCTCTATATTAAAATACTTCCCCGACGTGATCTACTCTCTGTGTCCGCTCGATTCTTATTGTGCCAGTCTTTGACTGCGAACGGAAGGTACAGGAGCAAACATGTGAGGACCCCTATCGCCTCCATGTAAAGAACGTAGAGGGGCCAGTCGGGGAGCAGATCGAGCAGGCTGGGGGTGCTCGGTTTGTAGTTGATCATCAGATAATTACTGCCGATGGCGGTGTTTATGAAATAAACGATGACCACATAGATGTTCATCCAGATCGCGACCCTGAGAATGGATTTCCAAGTCGGGCGGAATCCCTCAACAACTGTCATGTAAATTCCAGAGGTGACGATCAACCCGTGCGAGAGGAAGGTTTGGAAGAAGCGGAAGTGCGGGAAACCGTAGATTCCCAAGTCTGGTGTAAGCAGGGCTTGTATCGCGCCGCCGATGCCGAGAAAGTAAATAAACTCGTAGACCGCGTAATTCTTTGTGACGAGCATCAGCGCGCCGGTCCACACCAGCAGACTGCACAGGTGAAGCGGCAGCATGGTTTGGATCGTCCATTGACCGACGGCGTATTTCCACGTGTGCCAGGCGATCTCGTTGACCAAAAGTATCAATGCCAGTGTCCAACGGACTTTGGTTTTGGTCGCCTCACTTGCATTCTTGAAACGGAGCAGGAAGAGATCTAACCAGACAAGGAATGTCAACGCACCGAGGTGAGCCGTGCGAAAGAACTCGAAGGCTGGACCGGAATAATCACCGGCGAAGAACTGTGTCATATTTCAATTGTACAACGAGTTCTGAAATAAAAATTCCTCCGAGCGGGAGGAATTCGCGGCGTTCCCCTCTTGGTCTTTGGAACCGACTTGTTCTCGCTTAATTTTTTTTCAACCGAATCAGATCCATTTTCATGGCGGCAAGCACTGCCTGGGCGCGGTTGGGTTGTTGCAACTTCTCGAGAATCCTCTTGGCATGGGTACGAATGGTTTCCTCGCCAATGTTGAGTTGCGATGCGATTTGCCGATACGTGTTCGGGGTTGCCATCCATTCAAGGACTTCCAGTTCGCGCTGCGTCAAGGAAACCGCAAGAGGCTTCTGGGGTCGCATGTGCTCCAA
>CAZQES010000073.1:0-18433 GCA_964591425.1 uncultured Anaerolinea sp. | reverse complement strand
GGTGGAGATCGTTTAATTGTTGTTCCGCTGGTTGAGTAGTCCCGCGTGCAATTCGCGGGACGTATCGAAACCAGCGATGTTCAACAGAAAACTTGTAACAAGAGATACGTTACGACGTGGTGGTCTCGATACGGGCTTCGCCCTACTCGACCACCGAATAAACACAAAATGAAAAAATATCTTCCCACCCTCCTCGATTATCTGCTCATCATCCTCGCCGCGTTGATTCAGGCATTTTCGCTGCGCACGTTCTTCGTCCCTGCGGACCTCGCCTCGGGCGGTGTGAGCGGCATCGCGCAATTGATCAATCACTTCACCGGCTGGCGGATCGGCTTGATGATTCTCATCGGCAACATTCCGCTGTTTCTTTTGGGATGGCGGTTCCTCGGCGGACAGCGCTTCGCATTGCGGACTGCTATCGCCATCTTCACATATTCAACATTTATTGACATCCTGCCGAACACACCGGTCTTTGCGACGGGCGGGCTGGGCGCCACGTTGATTCGTGACCTGCAGGGCGACATTTTCCTCAACACGTTGTACGGTGCCATCGTCAGCGGCATCGGCTATGGACTGGTCTATCGCGCCCGCGGCACCAGCGGCGGCTCGGATATTCTCGCGCGCATCCTCAACAACTGGCGCGGGATTCCCATCACGCAAAGTTATCTTTTTGTCGATTCGGCGGTCATCCTCGGCGCGGGATTTGTGTTCGGGTGGAAGCAAGCCTTGTACGCGATGATCGCGTTGTATGTGAGTGGACTCGTCGCTGAAACGACTCTCGAAGGCGGTACAAGTGTGCGTACTGCGATGATCGTTACCTCAGAGACGGATGCAATTTCTCATCGCGTGCTCGACGAACTGCATCGCGGTGTGACCGTCCTTGAAGGGTCGGGCGCGTACACAGGCGCGAATCGTCCGGTATTGTATTGTGTTATCACCCGCGCTGAAGTGTCCACGCTCAAAGCCATCGTCAATGAATGTGACCCAGCCGCGTTCATGGTCATCGGCGCGGCGCATGAGGTGCTGGGCGAGGGATTCAAGCCGTTGAAGGCGAAATAGTGTAGAGCGAGATATTATCTCGCTTTACGTTTCTTCTTCCCCATCCGATACCCCAACCTCTGCAGTGCATTCTCGTCGTTACGCCAATCTTTCAACACCTTCACGCGCAATTCCAAAAACACAGAGCGTCCGCCCATCTCTTCGATCTCTTTGCGCGCCGCGCTCCCGATCGCTTTCAACATCTTCCCGCCCTCGCCGATCACGATTCCCTTTTGCGAATCGCGCTCCACGAAGATCGTCGCGGCGATGTACAGCATTCCATTTTCGCGTTCTTTGAATTCATCAATGCGCACGCCCACGCCATGCGGCACTTCCTCGCGCAGTTTGTGCAAACACGCCTCGCGGATCAAGTCCGCGGCGATGTCGCGTTCGTATGAATCGGTGACTTGTTCCTCGTCAAACTCGGGCGCGCGAAACGGACTCAATGAAACCAGCAATTCGATCAATTCATCTAGATTCTGATTCTGCGCGGCAGAGATGGAGATCGCTTTCGCGTCCCTCCTCGCCAACAACTGATACGCTTCGAGATTCCGAGTCAACGCCTCAGCGGGGATCAGGTCCATTTTGTTCGCGGCAAGCACAAGCGGAGTCCGACGCGGGGTTTTGTTGAGGCGGGATGCGATCTGTTGATCTTCCTCGGTCGGCTTGGCAGACCCGTCCACCAGCCATAGGACCACATCCACGCCTTCGAGGGATTCCTCCGCCTCCCGGTTAAGGAACTTCCCAAGTTTATGACGAGGGTTATGCATGCCCGGTGTATCCACGAAAACGAGTTGATACTTATCGCTCGTGAGAATCCCCAACTGACGTTTGCGCGTGGTCTGCGGCTTCGGCGACACCGCCGCGATCTTCTGCCCCAACAGCGCGTTGACCAGCGTGGACTTGCCGACGTTGGGGCGGCCGACAATGGCGATGAAGCCCGTGCGGAAATCGTTCATGGGATCCGCTCGTAGATGCGGATTTCGGGATTCGCTATCGCCACCTGCACCTGCGGCAAATAGGAGGGCAGTGCATAGCGGAACTCGGCGATCATTCGATAATGACCGGTTTTGCCCGTCGCAAGTTGTTTGAAAAATTCACATTCATTCGGCAGTTGTTCGCAGACATACGGATCATCAAAGCGGCTGGCGGTGAAACTGTCCACGATCAAATAGTCGGTGCCGCGGTCCAGCAAGCCTTCTTCGGCTTTGTTGAACTCGTATGGTTTGTCAGTGGGGACGCCCGCATCGAGGCTTCCCATTTGAATGTGAAGCGGATAGTTATGCTCCCGCTCGAAAAATTCGCCATCGTAGCTGGGCGGATAATTGGTGTGTTCCAACGACGCGCCGTGGCGCAGTGTTTTCATAAATTCGGTGGCAGGGATGCGTGCGTCGTTGATGAATAACAAGGCAATGCTGATCATCCGCGCAAAAGAATACAACACGATCGCGCCAACGGTGAAGGCAACCGCGGTTGTGTACATCGGCTTTCCAAATTGTTTGACACGCGTATAAACCTCCGAAACAAAATATGCCGCGAAGATGGCGAGCATGGGCATGAACGTCAACAAGTAGCGCGGCTGATAGTTGTAGGAAATCATAATGGGCAGGTCGAGGAAGAAGATACCGATCAGGAGGATGCCGAAGAAACCCGCTTGCGAAGTTCGGTTTAACTCTTTGCGCCTCCACGCTTGTAGCACAATATACCCAGCCCAAACTGCGGCGGCGATGAAAAGGATGTAGAGCGCGGAACCGAGAGTTCCCTGCAACATCGGAAATTGACCGATGACCCCGCGCACGCTGTCGTCGCGTTGACCCCACGTTGCCTGCCATTCGAGCGCGGTGAAGACCCTTTTAAAGAAGTACGCCATCCACGTGAGGGCTTTGGGTGTGCCGAGGGCAAAGCCCAAAAAGGCGAGCGCGCCGCTGATGAAGAGGGTCTCGCCGATCGTGAACCAGTCCTTCTTCAGATTTCTCAATTGGATGAGGATGTAGATCAAAACCAGCGCAGGGATCAAGCCGATCCCCGTGTATTTGCTCGAAGCCGCCATCCCGACGGCGACGAACGATGCATACAACCATCCGCGTTGGTCTTTCCTAACGTACGTGACCATGCACAGCATGGATAATGTGAGGAAGAATACGGTGTAGGTGTCGTTGTGCGCGAATCGTCCATTGAAGGATAACTCGCTGACGCTGAGCAGGAGCAGTCCGCTCAAGCCTGCCAGCACTACACTCCCGCCCGCGCGGCGGACGATCATGTACGTGAGAGGAATCGTCGCGCCTGCCACAACAGCCGAAAGGACGCGTGACGCGATGAGGATCTCCGCGTTCGAGTATCCCAGCGCTAGGATCATTTTCCCCAAGTAGTACATCACATATTGCGGCAGGTCGGGGTAGTTGAAATTGATCTCGCTGAACTTCCACTCGCCGTGCAACGCCTTGATCGATCGAACGACGATCTCGTCCGGATGCCAGACGCTAGGCGCGCCCCACGAGATGCCCGGCAGGGTGAAGGCAAGAAAAAGAATGAACAATCCCAACGGGATCATCCATTCTCGTTTTTCCATCCGGGGTTTGTCTTGTTGCAAAGCCGTCATTTATTGTACGGTTGCCTCTTTCGGTTTGCGATTGACAACGATCAGGCTGACGATGATCAACACCGTCCCTGCGATGAGTTGCCACGTCAGGAGTTCGTCAAGAAAGAGCACGCCAAGGATGACGCCTCCGACGGGGAAGATGTAGGTGATCATGGATGTGCGCGTGGGACCAATTTCATGGAAGAGGTAATATAACATCATGAAGGCAACGCCGGAGCCGAGGATGCCCAGCCATAATAACGCAATCCATGTGATCGGCAAAGCAGGGACTTGCACCGGATTTTCCACCAGGAACGAAGCGGCAACCATGAACACCGCCGCGCTGACGAGCGGCGATGCGCCGCGCACGATGCCCTCCACGTGGGTGGTGTTCTTGCGCGCGTACACTCCGCTGTAGGCATAGAACATGGAAGCCACGATCACTGCGAGTTGACCCAGCGCGGAGTTTTGCGAAATGCTGATATCTTTGCCCATGATGATAACCACTCCCACAAATCCGATCAATACGCCAACAACCTTGTTCACGGTCATTCGGTCGTCTTGGAGCATGAAGTGAGCGATCAGCAATGCGAAGAGCGGCACGGTCGCGTTCAGGATGGCGGCCACCGCTGAATCAATATATTGTTCGCCCCATGTGATCAGGAAGATGGGAATCGCGATGTTCGTCGCGCCGAGAACAATGAAGGGAAACCATGCGCGCCAGCCGCGCGGCCATTGCAAACGGCGCAGGATAACGATACCGCCTGCAAAGAGCACGCCGAACAGCGAACGATACGCCACCACCGTGACGGGACCGAGTTCCTGCACGGCGATCTTGATCCACAAAAACGATGAACTCCAGATGACGCCGAGGGTGATGAACACGAACCAGTGTTTGGGTTTCAAGGAATCTCCTGTTACGAGACCTCGGAGGTCTTCGGTAGTTACGCGATGACCGCGCCTTCCATTTGCAACAACCATTCTTTGGTCTTCAATCCCTGCCCTCCGCCGTAGCCGTGCAGTTTGCCGTCGATGCCGATCACACGATGACAGGGAATCACCAGCGGCATCGGGTTCATCGCGTTCGCGCCGCCCACCGCGCGATACGCGTGCGGACGGTTGATCTGCTGTGCAATGTCGAGATATGACCGCGTTTCGCCGTATGGGATGCGGAACACGGCTTGCAACGCTTCGCGCTGAAATGGAGTGAAGAGAGTCCAATCGACGGGGATGGTGAACGCGTGACGTTTCCCTTCGATGTATTCAGCCAGTTCCTTGGCGTACGGTTTGATGCGTTTCGCATCTTCCACGACGGGACGTTTGAGTCGCGCTAGGTACGCGTCAAACTCACGTTGAGAGTCTGACCACTCCACCGCGACCAGACCGAAGTCCGAGGCGGCGATGCGG
Organism: uncultured Anaerolinea sp.; assembly: GCA_964591425.1. Lineage (GTDB taxonomy): Bacteria > Chloroflexota > Anaerolineae > Anaerolineales > Villigracilaceae > Defluviilinea. The sequence continues at coordinate 13,410 of CAZQES010000073.1, read as the reverse complement.
AAGTCCCCAAGGCGGGTCCCGTTGAGTTCGCCGATGTAGATCGGAGGCGTATCCTGTTTCTTTGCTTTCATGGAATCACCATCGAGAAGAAATCTCGATGGTGATTATAGTCCGTTTAAGACCTGTGAGGTCTCGCAGACCTCACAGGTCTGGTTTTAGTAATTCGTCGTGCGGTCGATCATGCCGCGTTCGCGGGCGAGGTGGTCGCACCAGCGGAAGGTGAACACCGCGATCACGCCGAAGACAACCGTCAGCGCGAGCAGAATGCCGAGCAGTTCAGCGTTGGTGAAGCGCGCCAGGGTGGGAAAGGCTTGCGCGACCTCGCCGATGAGCGAACGGCGCATGAGTTCGAGCCAGTAGGTGATGGGCATGGCAAAGCCGACAGGACGAAGCCACGCGGGTAACACTTCAAGCGGAAAGATCGCGCCGCTGAAAAGATACAACGCGCCTGCCACCGCCTCACCGACGAAGAAGTTGTGTTGCGCCATCATCAACGTGATGCTGGCGAGGATGAGCCCCATCATGGCGAGCATGGTGACACCGATAAAGAGCGAGACGATGAACAATCCCCAGTTGACTTCGGCGAGATTCAACGGCAGGTTGAGGAACAACGCGCCCACTGTGACCGTGACGAGGACCGCCACCGTGCCGATCAGAAAACGCGAGACACCGCGCCCAAGCCAGTAGAACGGAATGCTGATCGGCGCGATGTACATGTATTTCAACGTCTTGTAATGTTCGCGGTCGTCGATCACCGCCCACGAGACGCCCGTCATCACCGCGCCGACGTAGATGTAGAACGCGTTGCCGAGGTAAATGTACGGAAATAGCGGCGACTCGTAATCTCCGTTCGTGATGATGCTGTACATCACCACGAGGATCGCGGCGGTCGCGAGAGGCTTGATGATGACGTAGATCGCGAACAGGAATGGGTCGGTCCAGTTGGATTCCACCTGCCAGCCGAGCCAGGTTGCCATCGTGAACGAACGGGATGTTTCAGAACGGTTCATGAATTCTCCATTATGTCGTTGCGAGGGCGTTCTTGCTTTTGCCCGAAGCAATCTCCTCACTTTGCCGGGAAATTACTTCGTCGCTTCGCTCCTCACAACGACATGGAATTATCTGCGGCTTTCCGTGATCCTTCCCTCGCGGATCGCCAGTTTCTCCATGTAATCGAGCAGGAACTTGGCACCGGTGAGGAAGACGATACACAACACGATCAACACGGTGATCTCCACGGTCACGTTCAGGAATCCCAGCGCGGCGCCGGAGGGAAAGATCAACTGCCGCATCGCGTCCAACCCGAGCGTGAGCGGAATGAAGGATGCCGCCGCGGCAACCCAAAAGTTGAACGACTTGATCGGGAAGTAAAACCCCGAAACGAGATAGATCGGTTCCTGGGCAAGGTTCGAGATATGCCACGCTTCGCGGCTGAGTAGCAAAAAGAGCGACGCGCTCATCATGCCCATGCCGTACAACGCGGTCATGGCGAGGAAGAACACCGCGAACAATTGGGAGAAACTTGTCACCGAGAACTGCACGTTGAACATCAGCGTTCCGAGGAAAATGATCGCCACGGCGCGGATGGTCGTCGCGACCAATCCTCCCAACGCCATGCCGAGCAAGACCGCCATCATCGAATTGGGCGCCATGATGTAGAGGGCGAGGTTGCCTTGTTCCTTCTCCCAATACAACTGGCTGGACATGCTCCATAACACGTTCATCCAGAACGCGGTCATGGCGCCGCCGACTACGACGAACCCCACATATTCCTCCGGCGCGCCGATGGCGCGATAGACGAACACGTACGCCGAGACCGCCAGCATCGGCATGAAGATCTCGAAGAAGATCCACGACTTTTCACGTTGCTGACCGATGATGCGCGGGTACGAGCGCGCCAGGATCGTTTTGATGAACAACCTCCAGCCTGAAACTTTTTCCGTGGTCGAATACACAAGCGACTCGTTCGCTTTCATTCAGCGCCTCCTTTTTCCACGTCTTCCATGCGTGCGCCGACCAGATCCATGAATACATCTTCGAGCGTCGGCTCGCGCTTGGTCAGGCGCATCACTTTGATGTTCTTCTGTGTCAAAATGTTGATGACGTTCGCCAGCGCGGACTCTTCGGCAAGGATCAACTCCAGTTTCGCGCCGCCGTCAATTTCGGTGAGCGCGGCTTTCCGCACTTCGGGTTGCTCCTCCAACTTCAACGGACTCCACCCGTTGAGCGGGCTCGTCTCGATCTCGAAGATCGCGTCGCGTTGCAGTTTGCGTTTGAGGTTGGCGGGCGTATCGCAGGCTAACACTTTTCCTTTGTTGATGATCGCCACGCGGTCGCACAACTCTTCCGCTTCCACCATGTAATGCGTGGTAAGCAAAAGCGTGCGCGACTCATTCGCATCCAGCCAGCCGCGAATCAACTTGCGCACATCGCGCGAAGCGCCGACATCGAGTCCCAGGGTCGGCTCGTCGAGGAACAACACTTCGGGGTCGGTGAGGAATCCGCGCACGATGTTCATCTTCTGCCGCAAACCTGTCGAGAGGTCGGATGATTTGGTGTGAATGCGATCTTCAAGTCCGACCATTGTGAGCAGTTCGACGATCCGTTCATTGGCAACCTTTGAGTTCATCCCGTAAAACTGCGAGAACATCCACAGGTTTTCGCGCACAGTGAGCAAACCGTAGCCCGATGACTCTCCGCCGGAGACCATGTTGATGCGCGGGCGGACGAGATGGGGCGTCTGGCTCACATCCTGGCCGGCGACGCGCGCCCAGCCCGAAGTCGGGGCGAGAAGCGTGGTGAGGATCTTGATGAGGGTGGTTTTGCCCGCGCCGTTCGGTCCGAGCAGTCCGAACAGTTCGCCGCGTTCGACCGTCAGGTTGACGGCTTCAAGCGCGACCAGTTCCTTGCGGATCTGGCTTTCCTTTTTGTTGCCGCGGATTTTGTAGACGCGGCCTAAGTCTTGGGTTTCGATCGCGTTGGTAGACATTCTTCTCCCTTTTGTTCTGGAATTGCTGGAAAATTTGTTCTATTATACTGCGTTTTGTAGATTTCCCGTAGGGGCGCGCGAAACATTGTCAGATTTTAACGATGGCTCGTATCGCTGTGCCCCTACAAAATATGTCAGGCAATCGTAGGGCAATCGTAGGTTTGGCGTCAAGCATGATTGAGTCGCCTATGATAAATTTGACCCTGTAAGGTGATTTCTCTTCTCCTCCTTTCGTAGGGAACCGCGGTCGGCGTCCGCGGTTCTCGCACTTAAAGGGCAGGTATAATACCTCTACTTCAACTGGAGAGGCAACTATGAGCGTTCAAATCACCATCATCGGTCTGGGTCAGGTGGGAAGTTCGATCGGGCTGGCTCTCGCAGGACAAAAAAACATCAAACGTGTGGGTCACGATAAGAACTATGAAGCCGCGCGCGGCGCGCAAAAACTGGGCGCGGTGGACGATGTCAAGGTGAACCTGCCAGCCTCTGTGAGCGAGGCGCAGGTGGTCATCCTCAGCCTGCCTCTGAGCGAGATCCGGGATACCCTCGGATACATCGCGCAAGATTTGCAAGAGGGAACGGTGATTTTGGATACCGCTCCCGCCAAGGGGAAAATGGTCGAGTGGGTGAGCGAAATCCTCCCCCGCGAACGATACTACGTGGGACTTGCTCCCGCCGCGGGCACCGCCTACCTGCATGGCATGGAAGTCGGGGTCCACTCTGCCCGCGCCGACCTCTTCAAAAATGGACTCTTCCTAGTCAATGCGCCGGCCGGCACGCCCGGCGCAGCGCTCGACCTCGCCAGCAATCTGGTGAGCCTGCTCGGCGCTGAGGTGATGTTCACCGACGCGGTCGAAGCGGATGGCTTGCTTGCTTCCACACATCTCCTGCCGCAACTGGCAGGCGCGGCGTTGCTCGATTCAACGGTCAACAAACCCGGCTGGAGAGAAGCGCGCCGCATTGCCGCACGACCGTACGCGGCGGTCACCGCGGCAATGACCTATCACGATGAACCGAAATCATTGGGAGACGCGGCGCTGGCAAATCGCGGGAATACCGTTCGCGTGCTGGATGAATTGATCGCCTCCCTGCAAAACCTGCGCGAACGGATCGCCGAAGCGGATGGAAAAGGCGTGCTCGAGTACCTCGAAGCCGCGGCAAAAGCGCGCGATCGTTGGATCAACGAACGTTCCAAAGCGGACTGGGAAACGGCGAACCGGTCAAAACAAGATGCCCTATCATTCGGAGATCGGTTGAGTCAGATGTTCGTGGGCAACCTGTTCGGGCGCGATAAAAAACGAAAGTGACCGCGTGTTACTGCTACATCGTGCAATGCGCGGACGGAACGTTTTACACCGGCTGGGCGGTTGACCCCGAACAACGCGTGGCTGTTCATAACAAGGGTCGCGGCGCGAAATACACGAAGATGCGCCTGCCGGTGAAATTGGTTTATGTGGAGGAACAGCCCGATCGAACCTCTGCCATGAAGCGCGAACGCGCCATCAAGAGGATGAAGAGGGATGGAAAAAAGAAGTTGATTGGCAGGAATAGATATACAGGAAACACGGAAACACGTAAAAAGGTAGACAGGTAAACACGTACCCACGAAAAAACACAAGGCTGGAAAGTCATCACGACTTCCAGCCTTGTCTACTTGTCTACCTGTGTACGTTTCTACTTGTGTACGTTATTCCGTAAACAACGGCAGATGCCCCAGCGCGATGATATGCATCCATTGCGCGCGGTCGCCTTCGGTGAAGATCGCCGCCTCCGCCTGCACGGTGGCGCCGGCTTTATCGAGCACCATCCGCATCCCCTGCAGGGTGGAGCCGGTGCTGATCACATCGTCCACGATGACAACCTTCTTACCCTTCATCATCTCGCGGTCTTTCTCGTCGAGGATCAACGTCTGCGGTTGACCGGTGGTGATGGACAACGTCTCAGCCTTGAGCGCGTCGCCCATGTACGGTTTATAAGTCTTCCGCAGGATCACATACGGCTTTTTGGTCTCGACCGATAACGCATGTGCCAGCGGGATGGACTTCGCTTCGGCGGTCACCAGCACATCGTACTTCACTTCCTTTAATTTCGCAGACAGTTCCTTCGCGCATGCCTGAACCAATTCCGTATCGCCCAGAATGTTCAGGATGGCGATCTTCAAGCCCGGCTTGATCTCGAACAATCGCAGATCGCGTTTCAACCCTGCGACTTCGACTGCGTACGTTTCGTAGTTGGACATGTCTGATTCTCCTCAATTCAAAATCGTCCGTAGTTTATCACGATTCATTTATAATGTTCATCAATCCCAGTCTCCAGTCTCTACTCTCCACTCCTCCAATTCTCTCCCTTGCTCAATCACCATTTACCAATTACCAACATGCTCCCCGACCTCCGCCTCAACGACCACCTGCGCCTTCGCAAACAACATCCATGCGGATCCTACGAGTGGACGGTCACGCGTCTCGGCGCGGACATTGGACTGGAGTGCAAAGGCTGCGGTCGCCGCGTCATGCTCACCCGTCGAGAATTGAACCGCCGCCTCAAAGTGAATCTCACCAAACATGAAGCAGAAAAAAACAATCCAACCGCGTAAGCCCCACATCGTCTTCTATTTCTCCGACACCGGCGGCGGACATCGTTCCGCGGCGGAAGCCGTCATCGAAGCCCTGCAACTCGAATATCGCAGCGCGGTCACCACCGAAATGGTGGACTTCTTCAAGGACTATGCACCGGCTCCCTTCAACCGCGCCGGCGAGATCTACCCGTACCTCGTCAAGGCGCCGCAATTATGGAGCGCGAGTTTCTACGCCACTGATGGGCGCGCTCGTGCGCGCGTGCTTACCACCACCATGTGGCCCCTCGTGCGCGGTTCGGCTCGTTCGCTTGTGCAGAGTCACCCGGCAGATATGATCGTCACACTGCATCCCTTTGCGACCACGTTCGTTTTGCGCGCGCTGGGCGCTAACCGCCCACCCTTCATCAACGTGGTTACAGACATGGTCACCACGCACGCGCTCTGGTTCGATAAACGCGCCGACCTCATCCTCGTGCCCACCGAGTCAGCGCGCAGGAACGCCATTCAAAACCACATGCCGCCTGAAAAAGTGCGCGTGGTGGGTCTGCCCGTCGCGGATAAATATTGCAAGCCGCTCGGACGAAAAAGCGTGATACGAAAAAAACTCGGCTGGGTATTGGATAAGCCCATCGTCCTGCTCGTCGGCGGCGGGGATGGGATGGGTCCCCTCGCGAAGACCGCGCGCGAGATAGACGCTTCAGGTCTCGACGTGGGGCTGGTCATCGTGTGCGGGCGGAATCGCCACCTGAAGGAATCCCTCGAAGCCGAAACGTGGGAGAACCCCACCCGCATCTACGGCTTCACGCGCGAAATGCCGGACTTCATGCGCGCCGCAGATTTCATCGTTACCAAGGCCGGTCCCGGCACGATTGCCGAGGCGCTCAACGCGCAACTGCCGATCATTTTATATTCCAAAGTGCCGGGGCAGGAGGATGGAAACGTGACCTTCGTACAGGAAGAAGGCGCGGGTGTGTGGGCGCCGAAACCGCAAGAGGTGGTCCGCGCGCTCACGCGTTGGATCATGCGACCTGCGGAGCGACAACAAGTGATCGAAAATTGCCGCCGCGCCGGCAAACCCGAAGCCGCGCGCGTGATCGCGCGCACGATAGGGAAGATGTTGGGGATAGAGAAAGTAAACAAGTAAACAAGGAAACACGTACTTATCTGCTCACATGTTTTCGTGTCTACTTGTATACCTTTGTACCTACCTCCCTCACGGTATAATCTCCTCGATGCTTGTCAATGAACTTCACACATTGAAACTCATTAGCCATAATCCCGAACAGACGCGTCAACTTGGCGTTCGTTTGGGCGGAGCGTTGCAAACCGGTGACGTGATCTGCTTGCAAGGCGACCTCGGCGCGGGCAAAACAACTTTCGTGCAAGGCATCGCGCAGGGATGGGGTTCGCTCGATTCAGTCTCCAGCCCAACGTTCATTCTGGTCAACGTATATCGCCGCGTGGATGGAGGTAGGGGCGGGGTCACCCAACCCCTACTTTTTCACATGGACGCGTACCGGCTCGACTCCACAAGTGAAGCTGAAGAACTCGACCTCGACTCGATGCTCGCGGAAGGCGCGCTCATCATCGAATGGCCCGAGCGCATGAACGGACTTGTTCCAAATGAACGGTTGTGGATAGAATTTACTCACGCAGGCGAAGAAGAACGCGAAATGAAATTCACTGCCAGCGGCAAACGGTATGAAAACTTGCTTGAACTGGTTCGCGGAGGCAAATGATGTTGCTGGCTATAGACACGTCCAATGAGTGGATGGGGCTTGCGGTTTACGATGGCAATCAAGTCGTTGGTGAGCGCGCGTGGCTGAGCAGTCAGCATCACACGGTGGAACTTGCACCCGCAATTCAAGAGTTGTTGAGGCAATGCAACTTGACGATGGAAAGTATCCACGCGGTGGGCGTTGCGATCGGTCCCGGTTCGTTCACGAGTCTGCGGGTGGGGTTGGCGTTGGCGAAGGGGCTTGCCTTCGCACGCGGGATTCCCCTTATTGGAATTCCCACCCTCGATATTCTTGCGCACGCGCAGTCGGTGAGCGAACTTCCGCTGGCGGTTGCCATCCACGCCGGGCGCGGGAGGTACGCGCTGGGCTGGTATAAAAATATCCGAGGGGCGTGGCAGGCTGAAGGTCCGGCACGAGTCGTGTCGGTCGAAGCGTTGAAAGATGAAGTGCAGAGTCCATCGCTCGTGTGCGGCGAGTTCACGGACGAAGTTCGTCAAAAAATTGAAACAAATAAAAACGCGCAATTGACATCACTGGAAGATTCACAGCGCAAGCCCGCGATTCTCGCGCAACTGGCGTGGGCGCGTTTTCAAAACGGCGATGTGGATGAGGCGGCTTCGCTCGCGCCGATCTATTTGCATACCGCCGCGCCGATTCAACCATGAACATCCGCTGCATGACCCTCGACGACCTCGCGCAGGTGATCGCGATTGATCAAGCCTCGTTCAGCCTACCGTGGCCCGAACGTTCGTTTCGTTTTGAGATCGCGGAGAATCCCGCTTCGCGCGCGTGGGTTGCAGAGATCGATGGAAGAATCGTCGGCATGATCGTGGCGTGGATGCTGGTGGACGAGGCTCACATCGCGACGATTGCCACACACCCGGCGTTTCGTCGGCAGGGAATCGCGAGCAAGTTGTTGATCCACACATTGCAAGGCATGATGAACGAAGGCGCGAAGACTTCGGTGTTGGAAGTGCGCGAGAGCAACATCTCCGCGCAGGAGATGTATCGAAAATTCGGTTTTGAAGAATCAGGACGCAGACCGCATTACTACAAAGACAACGGTGAAGATGCGATTTTGATGACGTTGAATAACCTGCACGTAAATACGGAAACAGGTACACGAGTAAACAGGTAAACACGTAAAAAAGACAAGATGAAATTTTTGTCGAACCATGTGGTGGTCGAGTAGTCCCGCGTGCTTTTCGCGGGACGTATCGAGACCACCGCGCTCTGCAATTGAGTCTTATTGTTGGTTTCGACTGCTTGTGCTCAACCAACGTAATATCTTGGAGACCTTATGACCGCTGAAGAAGCCCTCGCCCAAATCGCGAAAGAAGTGACTGTTTGCACGAACTGCGCCTTGCATCACTCGCGCAAGAAATCGGTGCCCGGCGAGGGACCCGCCACCGCCGAGATCATGTTCATCGGCGAGGGACCGGGCTTCCACGAAAACGAGCAGGGACGTCCGTTCGTGGGCGCGGCGGGAAAATTTCTCGATCAACTGCTTGCACAGGCCGGCGTCACGCGCGCGGAGGTGTGGATCGGCAACGTGGTAAAATGCCGTCCCCCTGAAAACCGCGACCCGTTGCCCGAGGAACTTGCCGCGTGCAACGAATACCTCGAACGGCAGATCCAGGCGATCAACCCGAGCATCATCGTCACGCTGGGCAGATATTCGATGAACAAGTTTTTCCCCGGCGCGAAGATCAGCGCGGTACATGGACAGATGCGCAAGGTCGGCGAGCGTTACGTGATCGCGATGTTCCATCCCGCCGCGGCGTTGCATCAAGCCGCGCTCAAACCCGCCATCCTTGCCGATTTTGCAAAGTTACCTGAGTTGCTCAAGCAGGCGCGCGCCGGGTTGGGGAAGTCTGCTCCAGTGGAAAAAGTTGAAGCGAAAAAAGAAGACGACCCGAAGCAGATGAGCATGTTTTGATTTTTAGTAGGGGCGGAGCATACTCCGCTCCTACGGTTGGAGATTGAATGTCTGCGAAAGAAAATCTGATTCAAAAACTGAAGAACAAAAATGCCCGCGTAGCGATTTTGGGACTCGGCTACGTGGGACTGCCTCTCGCCGTCGTCTTCGCCGAGGCGGGATTCAATGTGACGGGCATCGATCCCGACTCCGGGAAGGTTGATTCGCTAAAGAAAGGCGTTTCCTACATCCCCGATGTGAAAACCGAGTCGGTGGAAAAGTTGGTTAAGTCTGGTGATCTCACCGCCACAACGGATTTTTCCGTCTTGAAGGAAATGGACGCGGTCAGCATCTGTGTGCCGACTCCACTCCGCCAGACGGGCGACCCGGACATGTCGTTCATCATCTCCGCCGCAGACGAGTTGTCGAAGTACATGCACAAGGGCATGGTTGTCGTGTTGCAATCCACAACCTATCCCGGTACAACGCGCGAATTGCTTCTTCCAAAACTCGGCAACGAGAACGGGCTCAAAGTCGGCGAAGATTGGTTCCTTGCGTTCTCTCCCGAACGTGTGGACCCCGGTCGTGAAGATTACACCACGAAAAACACACCCAAAGTGATGGGCGGAATCACCGAAGCCTGCGGCGAAGTGGCGACAGCGTGGTATGAAGGCGCGATTGAAACAGTGCATCGTGTTAGTTCCGCGGAAGCCGCGGAGATGGCAAAACTGCTCGAAAACACGTTCCGCATGATCAACATTGGCCTCGTCAACGAACTGGCGATGATGTGCGAACGCCTCGGCGTGGATGTGTGGGAGGTGATCGACGCGGCCGCGACCAAACCGTTCGGATTCATGAAGTTCACGCCGGGACCGGGCTTGGGCGGTCATTGCATCCCGATCGATCCGCTGTATCTTTCGTGGAAGATGAAATCGTTCAATTACAACGCGCGTTTCATCGAACTGGCGTCCGAGATCAACACCAACATGCCGCGTTACGTGGTTGAACGCATCATGGACGCGCTAAATGACAAAAGCAAAGCGTTGAAGGGATCGAAGATCCTCGTCCTGGGTGTTGCATACAAACCCGATGTGGACGATGTCCGTGAATCTCCCGCGCTGGATGTGATCGGCTTGTTGCAAAATAAAGGCGCAAAAGTTGAGTATCACGACCCGTATATTCCCCACATCCATCACGAGACCGAAGGCTGGCACATGGACAGTGTGAAGGATATGATGAAATCGGTGAACGATGCAGATGCCGTGGTGATCATCACGAATCACAAAGCGTATGATTACAAGGCGATCGTCGCTTCTGCAAAATTTGTGTTCGACAGCCGCAACGCGACTAGGAAAGTTGTTGATAATGGCGGGAAGGTTGTGAGATTGTAATTGTCATTGTGAGGAGCGACTGAAAGGAGTGACGAAGCAATCTCCTGTTAGCACGGGATTGCTTCGTCAGCCCTTCGGGCTTCCTCGCAATGACATAAGGTGAGATATGGCAAATTACTTGATCACTGGCGCGGCGGGATTCATCGCCGCCCGCACAGCAGAATTATTATTACAGGATGGGCATACCGTCGTCGGCGTGGACAACATGAACGACGCGTACGACCCGCGCATGAAGGAATATCGCCTGAAAAAACTACAGGCAATGAACGGATTCACCTTCCACAAATTGGATGTGGCAGACAGGTCCATCATCGAGCGGTTCAAGAACGAAAAGTTCGATGCCGTCATCAACCTCGCCGCGCGGGCAGGCGTGCGCTACAGCGTGGATAACCCGTGGGTGTTCGTCGAGACGAACATGATCGGCACGTTGAACATGCTCGAGTTGTGCAAGCAGAACGGCATCAAAAAATTCGTGGTTGCATCCACGTCGAGTATTTACGGCGAAGACCCGCCGTACCCGACTCCTGAATCCGCCTCCAGCAGTGAACCGCTCCAGCCGTACGCGGCAAGCAAAAAGGGGGCAGAAGCGATGTGTCACGCGTATCATCATCTCTACGGGATCGACGTCAGCATCCTGCGCTATTTCACCGTCTACGGTCCAGCGGGCAGACCCGACCTCGCGCATCTGCGCTTCGTACAATGGATCAGCGAAGGCAAGCCTGTGCGCGTCAACGGCGATGGGACTCAATCGCGCGGCTTCACGTACATCGACGACATCGCACGCGGCACGATCCTTGCGCTCAAGCCGCTTGGGTTCGAGATCATCAACATCGGCGGGCACGAGGTCATCACGATCAATGAATTGATCAAGATCATGGAAGATGTGATCGGCAAGAAAGCGGTCGTGCAATACGGTCCACCGAACCCTGCGGACATGTTCACAAATCAAGCGGATGTGACGAAGGCGGGTGAATTGCTCGGCTGGGAAGCACAGTTCGATATGAGAAAAGGGGTGGAGGAACTCGTCAGGTGGTACAACGCCGAGCACGAGTGGGCGAAGGAAATACTCACTCCATAACATGATCGTCATTGCGAGGAGAGCCGAAGGCTCGACGCAGCAATCTCCTACACAGTGACGGAGATTGCTTCGCCCTTTGGTCTCGATACGCCCTTCGCAACAACCGCTCAGGGCTACTCGACCAACAAGGCTCGCAATGACGGAATGATTTTTTTATGTTCCAACGAATTTCCTCCAGCCTCCGCGATGACAACCTCTTTCGCCGCGTGGTAAACAACAGCCTCCATCTTTTCAGCAACAACACGGTTGCTTTGGCATTGAGTGTTTTGCAAGGCGCGCTGGTGACGCGCCTACTCGGACCCGCGGGCTTTGGTCTGCTTGGCATCATCATGTTTTACGCGTCCACGATCAACAGCATCTTTTCGTTTCGGATGAGCGAATTGGTTGTGCGTTATGGCGGGGAATATCTCGAAAAAGGAGAAAGGGATAAAGCCTCGGCGCTGATAAAAGGCGCGGCGCTGACCGAGTTACTCGTTTCGATCCTTGCATTCATTGTTGTTGCGGTTACAGCAGGTTGGGCGGAGAGGAGCCTTTCCAAAACCGAAGGTGTGGCATGGATGTTCACCGTCTACGCGCTCGGGTTGCTCGCCAATTTCAATACAGAGACATCCGCTGGAATTTTTCAAGTCACGGACAGAATTAAATTACAAGGCAGGGTCAATCTCCTGCAAAGCGTTGTCACGACAATTTTCATTATTGCCGCATTTCTCACGAACGGCACACTTCAAACGATCTTATTTGCCTACCTCTTGAGCAAAACGATTCTTGGACTCGGCATGTTCACTGCCGCGCAAGTGCAATTGAACCGCGTGTTAGGTCGCGGCTGGTGGCGCGAATCGTTTTCAATCATCGCATCGTGGCGCGAGTTGATCCGCTTCGCGGTCAGTTCCAACGTCAGCGCGACGATCATCAAAATTTTCCGCGAAAGCGAGATTCTGTGGGTGGGATTTTTCCTTTCCACAACCGCCGCGGGATATTATCGCGTGGCGTACACACTGGCGGGCTTCCTTGCCATCGTCACCGACCCGCTCATCGCAAGCACCTTCCCGGAAATCAATCGTCTCGTTGTGCAAAGCGCGTGGGCGCGGCTCAAGGATTTTCTGCGCAAGGTCACGTCGCTTTCGCTCTCCTACAACGTCGCCATCGCCATCGGCTTCGTGGTGCTCGGTCAATGGATGATACGAATTTACAGCAACGAAACATTCCTCCCCGCCTATCCCGCGATGATCGCGCTGGTCGTCGGTCTCGCGTTCAATTACACATTGTTTTGGAATCGTCCGCTGTTGCTTTCGCTCGGCTTGCCTGAATTTCCCATCAAGGTCACGTTGATCGTTGGCTTGATAAAAATCGCGTTGGCGTTCGTGCTCGTGCCGCGCTATGGCATTGTCGCGGCGGGCACATTGTTGTCGTTTTATTATGTCGCGTCAGTGGGCATCATGGCGTGGCGCGGACGAACCGAAATTTTTAACCGCGAAGAGCGCCAAGATTTATAAATGATTTCCTTTGCGGTCTTCTCGGTACACAAATTATGAAAATTGCGCTGATTACAAATTCCCGGATTCCATCCCTCACCGCCAATTCGATTCAAGGGATGAAAGTGGCGCAGGCGTTGATGCAACTCGGACACGATGTGCGGATGTTCGCGCCGCGTGAGACTCAACCTGTTGCGCCCGAATTACTACTTACTCATTACGGATTACGCCTCGCTCCGCCAGGCGCA
>CAZQES010000072.1:0-18959 GCA_964591425.1 uncultured Anaerolinea sp. | reverse complement strand
ACGTCAGCGGCGTGCCGTCATCGCGGGTAAAGTTGTGCTTTTCACGCAGGTTGCGGGACGCCTCAAATACATCCCTTGTCACCATCTGCTCCAGCAGACGCGTAAATTCCCCATCCGTCAAAGTCACGCGGTTCAACGCCTCAAACTTCTCACGGAAGTTCTGTTCCAGCGCGGCGCGGTCGCGAATATCGGGACGATAGATATATTTCAGGTCGCTCAACGCCTCGAACTCCGCGTGGTCGTGGCTGTCTGCGCGATAAACGGGTTTCAGTTCGCCCAGCTTTTTGATCAGGTCTTGTTCGATTTGTTGTTCAGTCATGGGTTATGTCGCTGAATTTTAATAACAAGATTATACCCGCCACATTCAGTCCCAGCGTAATGCGCGTCTTGTGATGCAAATACCACCCCGTGCGTTCCAACTGCGGGTCGATCATTTCTTTGCGGGTTTGGTCTTCAGAGATTTTTCGAGCCATTATCCTCATCCCAGACAATCACCGGCTTCCCGACTTGCGAATGAGTCAAGGATACAGGAAAATACTTCTACTTGCAAGATGAAAAGCATTGCGAAAAACTGGTCAGGCTTTCTCTTTCATCAACTCATCCACGAACCTCCACCTCTTCGTCTTGGTGTAATCGCCGCCTTCGGGATAAAAATTTTTTTTATAATCTGCCCAGTTATCCTTTGTGCGAAAAAACGGATCGGTTTCGCCGTTGGGTAATTCATAGCGCGAGATTCTGGCGTGAGCGTGAGCGTGTAGAGCGTTGTCATTTCCCCAACCGACATACATCGCGACGGATTCAGCGAAATCCTCCACGCGGTTGAAGTTCCAATCCGCGCCGCTAGGTTTGTCGCCGTAGAAGTAGCCTCGCGCGTTGCAGCCGGGTTTGCGTCCGCACTTGCCGGGTTCATCTGCTCTTACAAAGCCGTTCAAATCGGCAAGCCGCAATAATTTTTTCACCCATGAGAGAAATCGAGAGGTATACCCTCCGGTGTAGCGTTCAAGTCGGCGAGATAAATTCCAGCCGTTGTTTTCATCCCAGATGTGTGCGAACTCATGGACGACTGTCCACGGGGTGAAGGAATGAGAACTCGAAAAAGTGACTTGTCCCTTCCACGCTTCTCCGCCGTGAGCGCCGATGCTCGCCTTCTTTACTTTTACACATCCGAGATTTTTCTTGAAATTCTCGATTCCACCCATGACATTTGCAAACAGGGTCAAAGTGTCGTACAGCCGGTCCATTTCGGCAGGCGACCATGTCCCTTCTTTCCACGAGCGATCACCCATTAAAATTTCTTCGCCCCAATCGGCGAAGACAGTGACATCGAAGTCCGCGTTGAGGCTGACAAGTTTTTCCGCGGCAAGTTGAGATTCGGATTGGTTCATACCTTGTTATGAGGTTCGAGCGACAGTTCTTGAGGCAATGAAACTGCCTCAAGAACAGGTTTTAATTTTGAGTCAGTGTACAACAACTGGTGGGCATTGTCAAAGTGAAATCACGCGTCGCGCTTTATAATCGGCAAATCATGCGAACACAAAACTTTCTCCCCTACCTCGAAGCGACCTTCGCCGCCACGGTGTGGGGCGCGTCATTCATCGCCACCAAGGTCGCGCTGCAAGATGTCTCTCCGGTCACCATCGTGTGGCTCCGCTTTGGGATGGGTCTGCTCGTGCTCGGCGTGGCGGTCGCGCTGCGAAAACAATTCTCACTGCCGAAGAAAAACGAATGGGGCTATTTCGCACTGCTCGGTTTTTTGGGGATCACCTTTCATCAATGGCTGCAATCGAACGGCTTGCAAACCTCCGAGGCTGGCACCACCGCGTGGATCGTGGCGACAACTCCCGTCTTCATGGCATTGCTGGGTTGGCTGATTCTCAAAGAAGGATTATCCCTCGTCAAGATTTTCGGCATTGCGCTGGCGTTCATCGGCGTTCTGCTCGTCGTTTCGGATGGAAACCTCGCTTCGATCTCGATTGGGAAATTTGGCGCGCCGGGCGACGCGTTGATCCTCGTCAGCGCGGTCAACTGGTCAGTGGTCTCGGTCCTTTCGCGGCGCGGGTTGAAGACCAACAACCCCGGCATCTTCGTTTTTTACATGATGGCGTTTGGATTCCTTTTCACATCCTTTTTGTTCGTCGGTGAAGGAAATTACCAAGAACTCCCTGCGTTGACTCGCGACGGCTGGCTAGGCGTTGCATTCCTCGGCGTGTTTTGTTCCGGGCTGGCATACATCGCGTGGTATGACGCCCTGCAAGCCCTGGCCACCGCCAGCACCGGCGCGTTCCTCTGCATCGAACCGCTCATCGCGATGATCGTCGCGTTCTTCGTGCTGGGCGAGGCGATCACGCTCGCGTCGCTGGTCGGAGGAGGGATTATCCTGTTTGGTGTGTGGCTGGTGAATAAATAGAGGAACGTGGAGCGGGATGGCATCCCGCTCTTGAAAGGGTAGACAAAACCTGAGATGCTGAATCAAGCTGAAATCGCGGGCGAAGCGGGTTTGAATCCGCCAGCAAAATTCCTTCCAACAAGGAAAACTGTGGGTGTATAATCCGCTCACTATATTCCCACGAAACGGAGGAAAGACCCATGGCAAGCGTAACGTTCGATCACGTGTTCAAAAAATATGGTGATGTGACCGCTGTGAATGATTTGAACATTCACATCGAAGACAAGGAATTCCTTGTGCTCGTCGGACCCTCAGGCTGCGGCAAGACCACCGCCTTGCGCTCACTGGCTGGCTTGGAGGAAATTTCCAGCGGCGAGATCCGCATCGGCGATCGTGTGGTGAACGATGTCGCGCCGAAAGACCGCGATATTGCCATGGTCTTCCAGTCGTACGCGTTGTACCCTCACCTCTCGGTGTACGACAACATGGCGTTCGGTTTGAAACTCCGTAAAATGCCGAAGGAGGAGATCAAGCGCCGCGTGAGCGAAGCCGCGGATATCCTCGGCATTCAGGATTTTCTACAGCGCAAGCCGCGTCAACTTTCGGGTGGACAGCGTCAGCGCGTGGCAGTCGGGCGCGCCATCGTGCGCGAGCCGAAGGTCTTTCTGTTCGATGAGCCGCTTTCAAACCTGGACGCCAAACTGCGCGTGCAAATGCGCGCCGAGATCAGCAAACTTCACCAGCGATTGAAGACGACCTTCATCTATGTGACGCACGACCAAACCGAAGCCATGACCATGGCGACGCGCATTGCGGTCATCAACAAGGGCGTCTTGCAGCAACTGGATACGCCGCAAAATCTGTACGACCACCCGAACAACCTTTTTGTTGCTGGGTTCATCGGATCACCCGCCATGAACTTCTTCCGCGGCAAATTGCGCAAAGATGAAAACAAACTGGTGGTGGACACCGGCAATTTCACGGTCGCTATTCCAGCTTCGAGGTCCAAGCCCTACGAGTCGCACGCCGGCAAAGATGTCATCTTCGGCATTCGCCCCGAGAACATCCACGATGTGGATTTTGTTCCCACCAACATCGACTCTGAAAAAGTGGGAATAAAAGTGGATGTCACCGAATTGATGGGTAATGAAATCTTCCTCTATCTGGTGAGCGGGAAGAACACGTTCGTTGCCCGCGTCGACCCGCGCTCGAAACTACGCATCGGCCAGCAGGCACAGGTCGCATTCGATATGGATAACATCCATATCTTCGATGCGGCAAGCGAGCAGGCAATCCGCTAACAAGATCAGGAAACATAACGTCCTATCAAACAGCCCGCAGAGTCACTGCGGGCTGTTTGTTCGTCCGATTTGTTCCGCATTAATTGACGCGCAAGGCTAACCTGTGCTAAACTGAAAGCGCTTTCATGAATATCAGGCAATAGACGGTCATGCTAAAAAAGAAGAAACCCACCATTTACGATGTAGCCGATCGCTCCGGGGTTAGCATTTCGACGATCTCACGAGTGTTGAACGCGCCCGACAAGGTCAACCCTGAGACTCGCAAACGAGTCATGGCTGCGATCGATTCCCTGGGTTTTGTGCCGAAGGCGGAAGCGCGCGCTCATGCGCTCAAGAACACCAACCGCATCGGCGTTCTGACTCCTTTTTTCACCGCGCCTTCGTTTGTCCAAAGACTGCGCGGGATCGCCGCCGCACTTTCCAGAGCCAGTTATGAATTGGTCATCTACCCGGTTGATTCCGTGGAGCATCTCCAAGGCTACCTTTCCTCGATCCCGGTGATGCAAAACATCGACGGATTGATCATCATGTCGCTTGCCATCGATGACAAGGATGCGCGAAGATTGCACGACAACGGGATTGACACCGTCCTGATCGAATACTCTCACACGAACTTGAACAGCATCGAGATCGATGATGAGCACGGGGGCTATCTGGCAACCCGCCATTTGATCGAAAAAGGACACACAAGAATCGCCTTCCTCGGTGATATCGAACCCCCAGAACGATATGCGATCCATCCGGTGAAATCCCGCCTGCTGGGTTTTCGAAAAGCCCTGACCGAAGCGGGTATAAAGATCCCAAAAGATTATGTGATTCAAGCCAATTACACAAAGGAAGATTCTCAACAAGCCGCATCGACGTTGTTAAGTCACCGGCAGCCCCCTACAGCGGTGTTTGCCGCGTCCGATATTCAAGCGGTAAGCATGGTTAAGGTTGCGCGTCAATTCAATCTCCGAATTCCGGATGAAGTCGCAGTTATCGGTTTCGACGATATCGATATGGCTGAATTCATGGACCTCACAACGATCCGTCAAAGCCTCGATGAATCCGGACGGCTGGCGGTGGAAATTCTGCTCAACCATATTGCCGATTCGACGCGAACGCTTCAACACATCAAACTACCGTTGACCTTGGTGGCACGAAGAACATCGTAGCCATCTATTTGTGTAAATTTTCTCATTCAAAATGCAACGACGCTAATTAAAATATTGACTCTTTTTGAAGTTGTGCTATACTCGCTGATGAAAGTGCTTTCATAAAACCGATTTCAAGAATGCCCAACCTGTGTATGTGAGCAAGATAGGAGGTGTCGTTCCCTAATAAACTGAAATCACCCCCCGCCCCATTATTCAACTCAAATATCTCAAGGAGAGAAGAATGAAAAAGACTGTTTGGCAAATGATCGGTTTGCTTGTTATCGCTTCACTGGTCCTTGTCGCCTGTGGACCCACAGCAACCGAAGCACCTGCAGGTCCTTCCTCAGAAGTGGGTTTCGACTATCCGCCCGGAGGCGCGCTCGAAGCCGCCGTCAACGGCGAATACTCGGGAACCACTGTAACAGTGGATGGCGCATTTGAAGGCAACGATCCAGATGGCGTGAAATTCGACCAGTCCATGAAAGCTTTTGAAGATGCGACCGGAATCGACGTTGTTTATATCGGCAACAAGGAATTCGAAGGCTCGATTTCCGTACGCGTTGGCGCCGGCGATGCCCCCGATATTGTGGACTTCCCACAACCCGGATTGTTCGCACGATTTGTGCGCAGCGGCGATATCAAGCCAGTGGATTTCATCTCGGATGAATGGTTGTCTCAACAATATAACCCCGGCTGGCGCGAATTCAACACGGTGGATGGTGTGGAAGCCGGAGTTATGCACCGCTATTCAGGCAAAAGCCTCGTTTGGTACCCGAAAGCGGCTTGGGATGCTGCCGGTTATGAAGTTCCCGAAACATGGGATGATCTGGTTGCCCTAACCGAGCAGATCGCCGCCGACGGCGATACCGCTTGGTGCATCGGCATTGAATCCGGTGCGGCGACTGGTTGGGTTGCCACCGATTGGACCGAGGATATGATGCTCCGCACCACTTCCCTCGAAAACTACGACGCCTGGGTGGCGGGCGAACTGCCCTTCAATTCACCCGAAGTGAAGAAGGCTGTCGAAACATGGAGTGAAGTCTGGTTTAACGATGCCTATGTTCGCGGCGGGCGATCATCGATTGTGACCACGTTCTTCGGCGATGCTCCCGGCGGGATGTTCTCTGATCCTCCGGAATGCTGGCTTCACCGACAGGCGAACTTTATCACCAGCTTTTTCCCTGAGGGAAAACAGTACGGTGTGGATTACGACTTTTTCTATCTGCCGCCCGTCGATGATGCCCATGGAAAGCCGTTCCTCGTTGCAGGCGATTTAGTCGCCATGTTCAACGACCGCCCCGAAGTGCGCGCGCTGATGGAATATTTCACCACCCCCGCAATCGGTTAGCGGATGGCTGGAAGGCGGCGGAGCGATTGCCGCTCATCAAACCGCTACGCAGGATATGTACGGTTCAGATCTGGACTACAACATTTCCCAACTCGTGGCAGGCGCCACCAGCTTCCGCTTCGATGGCTCAGACTTGATGCCGGGTGAGGTTGGGGCTGGATCCTTCTGGGAGCACATCTCCAGCTACGTTGCCGGTTCCGAAGATCTCGATACAGCCATGGAAGCGATCGATGCTTCGTGGCCCCGCTAGATAATTAGCACGATCATAGGTGGAAGACTGGAACACAGTCTTCCACCTATGTTTTTCAGGAAACTCGCCAAGATATTGGTATTAATCAGTTAGAATCGGTTAAGTCAACAGACTACTCGCCTGCATCATCCGCATTCAAGGAGATTCAAGTATGGACATCCTTCGAAGTTCGAAAGAGTTGGATCAGTCGTTCGGAGCGAGATTCGTCTCATGGATCGGGCGTCTAGTTCTCGCCGTAGCCATTCCCCTCATTGCATTTTTCGTACTATATCAAGGATTCTTGTTTCTCCGCGATAGTGAAGCACCGCGCGGCATCATTGCCCTGGTTGCGATCGTCTGGGGAGTGGGGGGCGTAGCCATACTCTATTGGGTATTCAATAATTTAGTTGAAAGACTTCCTGACGCTTGGAGGGCTCGGCTCTTGCCGTTTGTCTTCGTTGGTCCAGCAATGGCAATCCTTGCATGGTATCTTGCAATCCCAACACTGCGAACCTTTTGGATCAGCCTTTTTGGACGGGATGGTCCTCCGGAAGGCTTATCGTTCATCCAATTGATACGAAGCGACTCCTTCGAGGGGATCGGAAATTACATTGCTGTCTTCACCGACGCGCTCATGCTGGAAGCGTTCCGCAACAATTTGATGTGGATCATTTTCGGCAGTACTTTCTCGGTGGTTTTTGGTCTACTCATCGCCACCCTTGCCGATAGAAGCAGTTTCGAAAAACTGGCAAAATCGTTGATCTTTCTGCCGATGGCGATCTCCTTTGTGGGTGCCAGCATCATCTGGAATTTCATCTACGAATTCAGGCCCGCCAACCAGGAGCAGATCGGACTTTTGAATGCCATCATTGTGGGATTGGGAGGCACGCCGGAAGCCTTTCCGCAGTGGGTGGATATCGCACCGTGGAATAATCTATTCCTGATCGTGATCGTGGTTTGGTTGCAAGCCGGCTTTGCCATGGTTTTGTTTTCCGCCGCGCTCAAAGGCATCCCGGAGGAACTTCTCGAAGCCGGGCGGATCGATGGCGCTACCGAGATCCAGATCTTCTTCCGAATCATGCTCCCCTACATACAAGGAACGATCATCTCGGTGTGGACGACGATAGTCATCTTCACGTTGAAGATCTTTGATGTGGTTTGGGTGATGACCGGTGGTCAGTTTGGAACCCATGTCATTGCCACCCAGTTTTACAGGCAATCATTCACGAACGGAAACTCGGGATTCGGTTCGGCGATCGCGATAGTGCTGTTGATCGCGGTCATACCGGTGATGATCTATAACCTGAGACAATTCAGAGAGCGGGAGGCGTTCTAACATGGATAACGCAAAACGTCAGAAAAAGATTCGCCAGTTGGTAGTCAACCTTACCCTCTTTGTTTTGGTCGCGATCTGGACAATCCCGACTCTGGGTATATTCATTTCGTCCTTCCGTAACAGGGATGATATAGCTGTGTCCGGCTGGTGGAAGGTATTGCCACACAGGGAATGGCGGCCGATACGTGAAATCATCCCTTCCGAGGCGGGGTTGAATCCTGATGAAGTAATGGTCATCGAGGGTACCTCGGGCACATTCGAAGAGTTCCGTGCAGGCATCGAAACCCCGGACGGAAAACGTATCACCTGGATCGGAAACAAACGCATCGGCAAAGTCGAGGTTCAGGAACGCGTTTGGACAGTTTCATGGAATTTCTCACTCGATAACTACAAGCAAGTGCTCGGCGGTCAGGATTTTTCGTTTACGAGACCCGATGGCACCGTTGAGGTTGTGCCCGGCGACAACATGGTTGGCGCATTTTTGAACAGCCTTGCAGTTGCCATCCCTTCCACCGTCATACCGATCCTTATCGCGGCTTTTGCCGCCTACGCCTTCGCCTGGATGGATTTTCAAGGTCGTCGCGGGATGTTCGTCATGGTGGTGGCGCTTTTAGTGGTGCCTTTACAAATCTCCCTAGTACCTATCCTGCGCGATTACAAGGCGTTGCAGTTGAATGGCACCTTCCTCGCCATCTGGCTGGCGCACACCGGCTTCGGACTCGCGCTGGCAACATATCTCCTCTACAACTACATCAGTGGTCTGCCGCGCGATATTTTGGAATCCGCGTTCATAGACGGCGCATCCCACTTCACCGTATTCACGCGATTGATCCTTCCCCTCTCAGTGCCGGCACTCGCTTCATTTGCCATCTTCCAATTCCTCTGGGTGTGGAATGATTACCTTGTCGCGCTGATCTTCCTCGGAGGGAACCCCGAATTTGAACTGGTGACACAGCGCATGGCGGCGATCGTAGGTTCGCGCGGCAGTGAGTGGCACTTGCTCACCGCCGGAGCGTTCATCTCCATGGTTCTCCCGCTGCTGGTCTTCTTCTCACTACAAAGATATTTTGTGCGCGGGTTGCTGGCTGGTTCGGTAAAGGGATAAAACGAACCCGAACTTTGAGAAGAAGAAACATTCCCAACCGCCAAGAATCAACTTCTTGGCGGTTGATGTAAAGGATACTCACCGTGGAAATTAAATTTCCTGACAACTTTCTTTGGGGGGTGGCGGCGTCGGCGTACCAGATCGAAGGTGCATATAAAGAGGACGGCAAAGGCGAAAGCATTTGGGACCGCTTCACGCGTTGGCAGTCGCATGTATTGCACGGCGACAACGGCGATATTGCCTGCGACCACTACCACCGCTACAAAGACGATGTTGCGATGATGAAATCGCTTCAAATCCCATGCTATGGTTTTACGATTGCGTGGACGCGCATCCTACCGAACGGACGCGGCGAAGTCAATTCAAAAGGCTTGGATTTTTACGACAAACTCGTGGACGAGTTGTTGAGAGCAGGCATTCAACCCAAAACAACACTCTTCCACTGGGATCTTCCGCAAGCCCTGCAGGATGTGGGCGGTTGGCCCCAGCGCGATACGGCGGATTACTTCGCCGAGTACGCACGGATCGTTTTCGACCGCCTGGCTGATCGCGTGAAATTTTGGGCAACGCACAACGAGCCGTGGGTTTCATCGTTCTTAGGATATGGTCAAGGGTTGCACGCTCCCGGACTGTGCGATTACTCGCAAGCATACCAAGCCGCGCATCATATTCTGCTTTCGCACGGGCGGGCAGTTCAGGTATTTCGTGAGGGAGGGTATGCGGGCAAGATCGGGATCATCCTCAATCTCAACGGTTTGATGCCAGCCTCGGAAGACGAAAACGACATCGCCGCGACACAACGAGTCCATGATGAAACGCACGCGCTGTTTCTCGACCCCATCTTCAAAGGGAAATATCCACAGAGGTTGTTCGATTACATTGGTGCGCACCAACCTAAAGTCGAGGCAAATGATCTCGAGATCATTCACCAACCTATTGATTTTATTGGATTGAACCACTACAACACGGACCTCGTTTCGTTCGATCTCTTCGGGGGGTTGAACAAAGCGCGGCTGACGCCGTATTCAGCTGCAGGCTGGGGAAGAACCGATATGAATTGGGGGATTCATCCCATGGGATTGAAAAATGAAGTCATGTATATGAAGGAACAATACGGTAATCCTGTTTTGTATTTAACCGAAAATGGTTGCGCCTTTCCCGATGCGCCCGATGAAAACGACTTTGTAAGTGACTGGGACCGCATTCGGTTTTTACAGGCACACATCCAGGCATTGCATGAAGCAATACAAGCGGGCGCAAATGTGCACGGATATTTTGTATGGAGCATCCTCGATAACTTCGAGTGGGAACGCGGGTATACCCAGCGCTTCGGGTTGGTGCGCGTGAACTTTGAAACATTGAAACGCACACCCAAACAAAGCGCGTATTGGTTTCGCGATGTCATCAAGAACAATGGGATTTCGATCTAACCATGTGGTACAAGAACGCGGTGTTTTATCAAATATCCGTTCGCGCCTTCAACGATAGCGACGGCGACGGCTATGGCGATCTGCAAGGCATCAAAGAAAAACTAAATTATCTCAAAACGCTCGGCGTGGATTGTGTCTGGCTGATGCCGATCTATCCCTCCCCCTTGCGCGACGACGGTTATGACATTGCAGATTATTACAACATCGCCGACACCTACGGAACGCTGGATGATTTCAAAGACCTGATCGAAGCCGCACACGCGCATAACATCCGCATCATCATGGACCTGGTGCTGAATCACACTTCGGATGAGCACCCGTGGTTCAAAGCCTCACGCGCAGACAAGAACTCCCCGTACCGCGATTACTACGTCTGGAGCGACTCGAACACAAAATACAAAGAAGCGCGCATCATCTTCGTGGATTCCGAGACGTCCAATTGGGAATGGGATGAACGGACAAATCAATATTATTGGCATCGATTCTATGCCAGCCAGCCCGATCTCAACTTCGATAACCTGAAAGTCCAGGAGGAGATGATCAATGTGGCGCGTTTCTGGCTGGATTTAGGGATTGACGGCTTTCGCGCCGACGCCGTTCCGTATCTGTTCGAGCGCGAAGGCACCCATTGTGAAAATCTGCCTGAAACACATTCCTATCTCAAAAGGCTGCGCGCCTTTATGGACGAACACTATCCAGACTGTATTCTTTTGTGTGAAGCAAATCAATGGCCCGAGGATGTCCGCGAGTATTTCGGCGACGGCGACCAATTTCACATGGGGTTTCACTTCCCCATCATGCCGCGCCTTTTTATGGCGCTCAAAAAAGGACAACCCGACGACATGATCGAAATCCTGCGTCGCACACCGTCCATTCCCGAAAACTGTCAATGGTGCACCTTTTTGCGAAATCATGATGAACTCACCCTTGAGATGGTCACACCCGAAGACCGCCAGTGGATGTGGGATCAATACGCGCCTGAACCGCGCATGAAGATCAATCTAGGCATCCGCCGGCGACTCGCGCCGCTACTCGATAACGATCATCGCAAGATTCAACTTGCCAATTCGCTTCTGTTCACGTTGCCCGGCTCGCCCATCATCTACTATGGTGACGAAATCGGCATGGGTGATAATCTGGACCTGCCCGATCGCAACGGCGTTCGCACACCCATGCAATGGGACAATTCACCCAATGCGGGTTTCACCACAGGCGCTCCGTTCACCAAACTCGTCGAGGGCGAATTGGATTTTCACCGAATCAATGTTGCCAGCCAACTAGCCGATGCAGGCTCGCTCTTCCATTCCATCAGCCGTATGGTCAACGTGCGCAAACAACATCACGCGTTCGGGAGCGGCACCATGGAATGGATGCAAATTGAAAATCGGCACATCGCCATTTACAAAAGGGAATACGATGGCGAAACCCTGTTGATCGTAAACAACCTTACCTCAAAACCACAAGTGGCGAAGCTCCCGGTGGGTCATTACGCAAATTATGTCGAACTGCTTTCGGGAGCGAACTATCCCATCGACTCTTCGATCGAACTCGAAGCATATGCTCATCTGTGGTTGAAAAAATCCAACTGACACGAAATTCGATCGCAATGGACACCGCACAAACCGAACGAGAAGCACAGCGCACGCTCGACCGCATCCTCCCTCGACTCGAAAAAGAATTCGCCGATTCGATTACTTCCCACCCGCAGGAGTGGGCGGCCTTTTCAACACGCCTGCAACAAAATTTCTCACGGTTGTTCCGTTTGTATCTCGACTTGTATCGCGCCCGGTATGATTTCTTCTTTCATTTGGAAAATTTGTTGCACAGCCTCGCTCGCTCATGGTTCGAACGCTCGAACGACCTGCGCGCTCTGGATCAAGCTCGAGAGGCTGATCCGTTTTGGTATCAATCGAATCAGATGCTCGGAGGGGTTTGTTACGTTGACCTTTTTGCGAATGACCTCGAGGGTGTGAGATCAAAAATTCCTTATTTCAAGGAACTCGGACTCACCTACCTGCACTTGATGCCTCTTTTCAAATCGCCCGCGGAGGAAAACGATGGTGGGTACGCTGTCAGCAGTTATCGCGAGGTGAATCCGTCACTCGGCACAATGAGTCAACTCGCATCGCTCGCACGCGACTTACGGTCCACGGGCATCAGCCTCGCTTTGGATCTTGTCTTCAACCACACATCGGATGAGCACGAATGGGCGGAGCGCGCCAAGGCTGGCGAGGAAGAATTCATGGATTACTACCGCATCTTTCCGGACCGACAACTGCCCGACGCCTACGAGCGGACTCTCCGGGAAATATTTCCCGAAGAACATCCCGGCACCTTTTCCCCCCTCTCACTTAAAGGGAGAGGGCAGGGTGAGGGTCAATATTGGGTCTGGACCACCTTCCATTCGTATCAATGGGATCTCAACTACGACAATCCTATTGTCTTCAATCGCATGGCAGAGGAAATGTTATTCCTTGCCAATCAAGGAGTGGAGATCATCCGCCTCGATGCAGTCGCGTTCATTTGGAAGGAACTCGGTACGAGCAGTGAAAATCTACCAGGGGCGCATACGTTGATCCGCACGTTCAATGCGGTGGCACGCATTGCCGCACCGGCGCTGTTGTTCAAATCGGAAGCCATCGTGCACCCGGACGAGGTGGTCAAATACATTTCCCCGGAGGAATGTCAACTTTCCTATAACCCGCTTTTGATGGCGCTGTTGTGGAACTCGCTCGCCACGCGTAAAGTCCGTTTGCTTTCTCAGGCGCTGGCAACGCGATTCAAGATTCACCCGCAAACAGCCTGGGTCAACTATGTGCGCGTGCACGATGATATCGGCTGGACGTTTTCCGATGAGGATGCCGCATTGCTCGGCGTGAACGGCAACGACCATCGTCGCTTTCTCAATGAGTTTTACCGCGGGCGTTTCCCCGGTAGTTTTGCGCGCGGACTACCCTTTCAAGAGAATCCCAAAACGGGCGATTGCCGCATCAGCGGCACATGCGCCGCGTTGGCTGGGTTGGAAAAAGCGGTCAACGAGGAGGGACCAGCCGAAATCGAAGCCGCGATCCGCCGAATCCTTTTGATCCACGGGATCATCATGACGGCCGGTGGAATCCCTCTCCTCTACCTCGGCGATGAGATCGGCACTTTGAACGATTATTCCTATCGGGATGACCCAGCGCGCGAGCGTGACAGTCGTTGGGCGCATCGTCCGCGCGCAGATTGGGAAAAATATGAGAAACGCAACAACATGGGTACGGTCGAGGGTCGCGTGTATCACGGCATTCAGAAACTGATTGCGTTACGAAAAGGAAATCAAGCCTTTTCCGATGGCATCCTGACCGTCATACCTACCGGGAACGAACATGTCCTTTGTTTTGTTCGAAACGATGGTCGGACTCAAGCCATCGTCCTTGCTAATTTCTCCGAATACGCACAGACGATCCCGCTGAAAATTCTGGAACAGCGATTCCCTGTGAAAGAAATAATACACGGCGCGGGCAAAATTTCGCCGACTGCTATCGAAATCGAACCTTTGCATCTTATTGCCGTTCGATAGTTACCACGAGGGCTATCAAAAAGCATCCCCACTTTCATTTAGTTTGTTAACACACTTGAAAAACGACCACCGGTGTGCTATTATTGCGCCAGTTTTTCCGAGACCTGCTGAATATTCAGACCAACTTGGGCACATTTTACTGGCTTCCCGCTGAACAGAATGTCAAGGGCTTTAACAAACACGCCGCACTGGATTTGATCCGGTTCGCGGCGGGTGGTATGTCGCGTTCCGATCTGGCGGACAAAATGGGGTTGACACGCGCGGCGGTCAGTCTCATCGTGAATGATCTGGTGGAATCGGGCGTGGTTCAAGAAGCGGAAATCCGTTCCGCCCCGAGCGGGCGACCGCCGGTCACGTTGGAGATCAATCCACAAAGAGGTTTGGTAGGCGGAGTGGATATCGGGGCAACTCACATTTCAATTGCCGTCGCTGATTTCACAGCGAGAATCCTGCAAGAAGTCGAAATCGCTTTTGATATAAAAAATCCACCGGCAGTCTGTCTTGAACTGATTGAAAAGAGTCTGTTGGAACTGCTTGATGTGCAAAGACTCTCCAGGTCAGACCTTGCGGCAGTCGGAGTTGGAGTTCCGGGACCTGTCATCACCGAAGCGGGTATGGTAATTTCACCGCCGATCATGCCCGGATGGGATCGTTTTCCCATCCGCGCCACGCTTGAGAACATGTTGGGGTGTCCGGTCACGTTGAATAACGATGCGGAGTTGGGGGCTTTGGGCGAGTGGGCTTACGGCGCAGGGCGCGGGGAGCGTAACATTGCTTACATCAAAGTGGGGAGCGGAATCGGAGCAGGACTCATTCTCAACCAACAAATATACGGGGGAACCACCGGCGCAGCCGGCGAGATCGGACACATCACCATCGAAGAGAACGGACCCTTGTGCAATTGCGGCAATCGCGGTTGCCTCGAGGCGTTTGCTGGAGGTTACGCGATCGCGCGGGAGGCGCAAGCCGTAATCCAGTCTGGGAAACGAACCCTGCTTGCTGAATTCCCGCCGGAGAAGATTAACGCGCGCATGGTTGCCGATGCGGCGCGACGAGGC
Source organism: uncultured Anaerolinea sp. (assembly GCA_964591425.1). Lineage (GTDB taxonomy): Bacteria > Chloroflexota > Anaerolineae > Anaerolineales > Villigracilaceae > Defluviilinea. The sequence goes on along the minus strand of CAZQES010000072.1, from coordinate 4,065 downwards.
GATTTACACGCGCAGGAAATTTTGAGGCGTGCGGGAACGCACATCGGTGTGGCGCTGGCGAGTTTGGTGAACCTGTTCAACCCGAGTATGGTCATCGTCGGAGGCGGCGTGGCGGAAGCCGGCGATATCCTTACCACTTCCATCCGCGATGCGGTGCGCGAACGGGCGATGCGCGCCTCGGAACAGAGCGTCCGCATCACGACCGCCATGTTGGGTCGCCGCTCGGTTATGATCGGCGCGACCGTTCAGGCGATCAACGTTGCGATCCACATCGCCGCAGAACAACGAAAGTTTTCCGTGGAGGTACAGGCACGAACCGAAGAATCAGTGGAAGTGAATCAATAATCGAAGGAGGTGATGCAAAAACTCAGAATGAACCTGCTCAGTTTTTGAGAAGTGATAAAATCCAAACAAATTCAACAAGGAGAAGAAGTAATGAAGAACAAGTTCAATTTGCTGATCAGTTTGATCCTGATCTCAGCATTCGTGCTGACCGCCTGCGGCGGCGGCAGCGGCTCCACCGCCACCGGTGAAGTCACGTTCTGGCACGCCTACGCAACAGGCTCAGCCGAAGAAGCGGCGTTGACCGCCATCCTCGAGCAAGCCAAAACCGATATGCCGAATGTGACCATCAACGTTTTACAGGTTCCGTTCAACGACATCTATAACAAATATCGCACCGATGTTGCTTCCGGCGGCGGACCAGATATGTTCATCGCCCCGAACGACTCGCTCGGCGATGACGCCCGCGCCGGGTTGCTTGCAGATATCACCGAACTTGCCAGCGGCAAACTCGGCGATTACAGCCAGTTGTCCATTGACGGCATGAGCGTCGAAGGAAAACTGTACGGCGTTCCCGAATCGTTGAAGGCTGTCGCGCTTTGGTACAACAAAGATTTGATCGACACGCCTCCCGCCACAACCGACGAATTGAAAGCGCTCATGGAAGGCGGCACGCCGGTCTCTCTCAGTTACGGCTGCTACCACCACTACGGTTTCTTCGGCTCGTTCGGCGGAAAGATATTTGACGACAGCTGGAAGGTCGTTGCCGACCAGGGCGGCGTTGCGGATGCAATGGCGTACCTCAACGATCTCTATCAGATCTCGGTTGAAAATGGTTGGCCCAAGAACGATAGTGACGGTCTTGCTCCGTTCACCGAAGGACAGATGGCGATCATTACCAACGGCAACTGGGCAATGGGCGATTACCGCAAAGCGCTCGGCGATAAACTCGGCGTAGCCGCGCTTCCTGCCGGACCCGGCGGAGCCGCAACTCCTCTGCTCGGCGTGGATGGGTTCTACTTCAACCCGAATAGCGCAAATCTCGAATCAGCGCTTGAAGTGGCACTGTACCTCACAGGTAAGGATGCTCAGACCGCTATGATGAATGACGCGGGTCATGTTCCTGCCAACACCACTGTGGAAGTGACCGATCCCCTCATTCAAGGTCTGCTCACCGCTTTCGAAACCGCGTACGTTCGCCCGCAGGTTCCTCAACTGGGCAACTACTGGTCTAACTTCTGCGGAACTGACCAGGTCTTCGAAGCCGGCGTTCCCGCGGCAGACTGGGTTGCCGAAGGCACCGCCAACGCGAACAAAGCTCCCTAGATCCAATTTGTAGTCAATGAAAGTGAGCAGGGGTGAACCCTGCTCACTTTCACTTTATAATCCTGTTCAGGAGAAACGACGATGGCATCTACAAGCATGATCGACCGATCTAAGCGAATGTCAGACTTCCGCAAGGTGATCACCCCGTATTTGTACCTTGTCCCGGCGTTCCTCGTGATGTCTGTGATCACGTTTTATCCGTTGATTTATCAGGTCATTGTTTCATTCACCGACTTCCAAACGAAAGACCTTCTACGAGGGCTTGCCTCCGAAAACTTGAACCGGGTCGGGGTTCAAAATTACATTGATATTCTCACCGGCGGACTCCCCGTTCAAAACTTCGAATTCTTCCGCGTGCTAACGTACAACTTATGGTGGGCGATCACCAACGTTGCGATCCACGTGCCGGCGGGAATCGTTATTGCCGTCCTGCTCAACACACCGGGCTTGTGGATGAAACGAATTTATCGCTCCCTGTATATCCTACCGATCGTTGTTCCTCCGCTGGTTGTGGCTACGGTGTGGCGCAATATTTTTGACGAACAATACGGAGCGATGAATCAGTTCCTCACCAATGTCGGGATGCTGTTCGGTTCCATCGATCCGGTCCGCGTTCGCTGGCTCGAAGATTTTACGCCTCCCATTCCCTGGCTCCTGCCGAACGGACCCCTCACACTTGCCTACTACGCCATGATGATCGCCAATTTCTGGTTGGGCTGGCCCTTCATGACGCTGGTCGCCACGGGCGCGCTTCAGAGCATTCCAAAAGATCTGTACGAAGCCGCCTCGATTGATGGTGCGTCTGGCTACCAACAATTCAGAAATATAACGGTGCCTCTGTTGCGGCCCGCGATGATACCTGCGGCGATCTATGGATTTACATTGTCGTTCAACTTATTTAATTTCGTTTATTTCATGACCGGCGGCGGACCCGCGCGCTCGACCGAAATTTTGGTCACATTCGCCTACGATCTTGTGAGAAATCTCAGGTTGTATGGAGCGGCGGCGGCGTTCTCGGTGATCGTGTTCCTCGTCGCATTGATCATTTTCCTGATCACGAACCGCCTGACCAAGGTAACAGAAAACATAGTGGAGTGAATCCCATGGCTACCTATATCGATTCCAGAAAGCCCAGCAACCCCATCGTTCGTTTTCTCACCTTGAACACCTCGCGCGAGGTAGGCGGACGCGAACTTCCCCTATGGCGTCAGATTCTGTTGCAAGTGCTCTGTCTGGCAATCGCCGCGGAAGTATTATTCCCGATCATGTACATTGTCACGCTATCCTTCAGCTCCCGCGAGACGCGCCCTTCGAGCCTCGAACTCTTCCCGACCGAAATATCCCTCACCGCGTACAAACAAGTGATCGACCGACCCACCGCCAACCCGGTGACATTCCCCGAACTCCTGCGAAACAGTTTCTTGCTTTCCACCGGGGTCGGCTTGGCTTCACTGTTGATCGCTGTCCTCGCCGCGTACGCGTTCTCGCGCTTCAAATTCAAGATGCGGCAGGTGCTCATGGTGCTGGTCTTCGTCCCCCTGCTCATGCCTGCCGTCGGCTTGGCAACCCCACTGTATCTGCTCATGAATAGTTTTCGCATCGCGGATTGCGGCGGCGCGATCGCGATTTCACCCTTCGCGTCCTGCGCTTCAGGTTTGGGAAGGGTTATGTTCAACCTGCGCGACTCCCTTCTTGGCGTCGGGATCGCCATGATCTCCACCGCCTTGCCGTTCGCAGTGTGGAACCTCAAAGGCTATCTCGATACGATTCCGAGAGAGCTCGAAGAAGCCGCGGCGATCGACGGCGCAGACTCGAACCAGATATTCTTCCAGATCGTTCTGCCACTGGCACTGCCGCAACTCGCAGTCACATTCTTCCTCGGCTTTATCGGTCACTGGCAGGAATTCGTCCTGCCGTGGCTCTTCCTCACCCAGCCCGAGTCGTATACACTCTCGATGACGCTTTACAACATGACCGGTCAATACGCCAACAGCGTTCCATGGAATCGCTTCGCGGCGATGGCGATCATCGTCTCGCTGCCGGTCGCTGTTACATACATCGCATTGCAAAAACAGATCGTCAGCGGGTTGACATCGGGAAGCGTGAAAGGCTAAAACACGAATGGGCGGTCAAAATTGACCGCCCAGATTTTTTCTGTACATGAAAAAATTTTTCCTCTGGATCGTTCTCACATCCATCCTGCTTGGTTGCGCATCGCCTCTTTCCGACTCTCAGCCTGATTCCGCGCAGGGTGCCGACCCCGCCTCCCAAGCCGATGCAACCGCATGGTGGCGTGACGCGGTTTTCTACGAGATCTTCGTCCGCTCCTTTTACGATTCCAACGGAGATGGCATCGGCGACTTCAACGGCATCGCACAAAAAATGGATTACATCCAAAGCCTCGGCGTGAACGCGCTGTGGCTGATGCCCATCCACCCATCGCCCTCCTATCACGGG
>CAZQES010000071.1:7271-19095 GCA_964591425.1 uncultured Anaerolinea sp. | reverse complement strand
AAGCAATCTCCAACATGGTGACGGAGATTGCTTCGTCGGGCTACGCCCTCCTCGCAATGACGGGTAATATGAGGAGAGTACATGGTCAGAGCATTATTTCCCGGAACATTCGACCCCATTCACCTCGGTCACATTGACATTGCCGAACGCGCCGCACGCCTCTTCGATGAAGTCGTGATGGCGGTCTACGACAAGCCATCCAAGTCTTTGATGTTCTCGCCCGAAGAACGCATCGGATTGGTGAACGAAGCGTTCAAGGAGAATCCCAAGATCAAAGTAACCGGTTACAGCGGACTCACCGTCGAATTCGCGCGCAAGATCGAAGCGCAGGTGATCGTGCGCGGTTTGCGCGTCTTCTCGGACTTTGAATTCGAATTCCGCATGGCGCTGGCGAACCACCGCCTCGCGCCCGACATCGAGATCGTCGCGCTCATCACTGCCGAGGAACACACATTTCTCTCTTCGACGACCGTCCGGGAGATCGCCATGCTCCACGGCGACGTTTCAAGTATGGTGCCTCCATTCGTGGAAAAAGCTTTCAAGGAAAAAGTTGCCAGCCTCGATGATTCAAACCCCGTCCCCAATTCGCTTCGGGATTAATTTGTGCTAGAATTGTTCCAAGGCGGTAGGCGACATCCATGCAATACGAATTTGATTGGGATCCTGTCAAGGAAAGACAGAACCTGCAAAAGCATGGAGTTAGTTTCGAACGCGCCGCCAGGGTCTTTCTTGACCCGTTCGCAATATCAATATTTGATGAACCTCACAGTGAAAATGAAGATCGCTGGGTTACGATTGGAGCATAAACGAACGAAGTAATACTGATTGTCGTTCATACGTTCAGGAAAATAGATGCCGAAATATCGCTTGTTCGCATCATTTCAGCAAGAAAAGCCACCCGAGAAGAAGCGCGGCAGTATCATGAAAGGCGCTAAACAAAATGAAGAAACAGTATGATTTTTCCAAAGGCGAGCAGGGCAAGTTTTACCATCCAGAAGTTATATTAAAACTGCCTATTTATCTTGACGACGATCTTGTAGCCTTCGTTGAAGAATACGCAAAAGAGAAAAAAGCTGATTTGCAGACTGCTGTAAACGATATTCTGCGGCATAACAAAGAAATGCTTCAAGCTCTTCGGTAAGTTTCTCCGAAGGAGTATCCCATGGACATCCTGCAACTGATCGACCGCCTCGAAGAACTCTTCAACGAAAGCAAATCCATCCCGCTCACGCGCAACGTGATGGTGGATGAAGACCGCATGTTGGACATCATCGACCAGATGCGCATCGCGATCCCCGAAGAAGTGAAGAAGGCACAGCAGTTACTCGGTCAGCGCGACCGTGTGCTTGCACAGGCGCAGGAAGAGGCGAATCGCACGCTCGAACTCGCCCGCCAAAAAGCCGATCAACTCGCCTCGAAGGAATTGGTCGTCCAGGAGGCACAACGACGCGCGGAACAGATTCTTGCCCAAGCGCGCACCGACGCAGAGAACACACGCGCGGACGCCGATGATTATGTGATGCGAAGCCTCACACAATTACAGGCTGAACTGGAACGGATCTCCAATCAAGTCGCAAACGGAATCCGCGTGGTGCAAGATGAACAGGAACGGCGTGCGGCAGTCTCTGAATCAGTAGACAAGTAAAAATCAATCCCTCCACACGGAGGGATTTTTGTCGCGGAACGCGAACTTCTGTTTTGATTCCGGAGCGCGGACTTCAGTCCGCTTTTTGTGCAACCGCCTCTTTCTGGACGGGGAGCTCTGCTTCCCTCCCAAACCACCACGAAGCGACAGGATTTCTGCGGATGAACAACTCATGGAGCAGGACTGAGCCGCCAACACCCATGAAGAATCCGATCCATATCGAGAGTGGGAGGTTATCCGTACTTGCTAAAACTTTCTGCCCCCAGAAATCCTGGATCGGCACATGGAAGATCAAAATGATGAGCGACGCGCGCCCGAAATATTTCATGAGCGAGGCAAGCCAGCCTGTGTGTAATTCGATCTGACGTGACAACCCCAGCACGAACAGAATCCCTGCCACGGCTTCGAGGGTGTTGATGAAGAAGGAACTGTACACGCGGGTGTTGAAATCCACGGGGGAATCGATGAAGAAGTTCATCGCAAAGACGGCGATCCCAGTAATGGCTAGAAGAAAATAATTGTTGAACGTTGTTTCTGTCGTGAGTTGCCTCACTTCGCTCCCCAAAATGAAAAAGAAACCGCTCAAGAAAACCAGGTCAAGGCTGAAGGGTAAGCCAAAAAGTTCGTATTCCTTGCCAAGCAGTGAAACGGAGAACGGATAGAACGATTTGAGGAACGGGAGCGAGATCGCCAGCGTCGCAGTCAAAATTCCGAGCCTCAGCCAGCGGTTGTTCAACTTGCCGACAACGACGAGAAAAACGAACGCGTACAGGCTTACCACGAACAGGTTCGGCAGGAACCATAACTGCACCCAGTCGATGTACACGCCGGTTCCGTAAAGCGATTTGACGATACGCCTTATGGCTGTGCCGAACGCCATCTTCTCGAAGGAAACATTCAGGAAATAGATCAGGAAAAGCGTAAATAGGAACGGTTTGAGAAGTGAGTGGAATCGCTTTTTGAAAAACTCGAAGAATGAAATGTCCGTCTTGATGAAATACCCCGAGAGGAAAAAGAACAACGGCATGTGAAAGGAGTAGATCACTTCATGGCCGTATTGCGAGATGAACCCGAAATCGTTGTGCGCCAGCACCACCAGCAGAATGCCGATACCGCGCGCGATGTCGATATATTCGATTCGTTTGGACATACTCGAATTTTACCCCGCGAACTCGAACGGCGGCAGACCTTCGACATTTGTTTCGACGCAGAACACACCGCCCGAAAGCGGATACTTGTTCAGCGCGGCTTCATCCAAGCCCTTGCGCGCGGAGGTGATGAACAATTCGTTCATGCCTTTCCCACCAAACGTGCACGAGGACGGTTCAATCACTGGCACGCGGATCTGCTCCAGCAGTTGACCCGTGTTCGGATTCCATTTTGTGACCTGCGCGCCGCCCCACATCGCGATCCACAAGTTGCCTTGCGCATCGGAGGTCATGCCGTCGGGCCAGCCGAGAGATTCGTGTACGGTCACTGCCACGCGCGGATTGGCAATTGCGCCCGAGTCCGAATCGTAATCGAAGGAGCGGACTTCACGCGTGGGCGTATCGATGTAGTAGAAGGTCTTGCCGTCGGGACTCCACGTCATGCCGTTTGAAATAGAAACGTTGGAAAGTAATTTCGTGATTGATTTCCCGTCGAAGGAAAACAACGAACCCGTTGGGTCCTTCTCGTGGATGTCCATCGTCCCCACAACGAAACGCCCGCGCGGATCGCATTTGCCGTCGTTGAAGCGGTTGTTCGGGGGCTCGTCCGTGAGGGAGGCGAGAAAGGTTGACGAGGCTGAATCCAAATCGAACGTCCAAAAAGAGAAGCGTTTCGTTAGTACGAGTCCGCCGCTATGACGCGGGGTGATGCACCCGATGAAGTCGTCGAATTCAGCGAGTATTCCTCCGCCTGCATGGATTCGCTTATTGAGGATGTCCAACCAATACAAAGTCTGCGTGCGCGAATCCCAAACGGGACCTTCACCAAGCCATGCTTTTGCATCGTACAGCAATTCGACGCGCATCTTAGAACCAATCGCGTTTGTAAAAGATGAACGTGGCGATGGCGGTTAAAGCCAGCGCAATGCCGAAAACGTTGAGAAATGCAAAAGGGTGACCCTCGCCGGGGAGACTCACGTTCATGCCGAAGAACGCCGCCACGACCGCCGGCACATTGATGATGATCGTGATCGCGGCGAGCGCTTTCATCACGCCGTTGAGGTTGTTCGAGATGATCGAAGCGAACGCGTCCATCATGCTCGAAAGGATTTCCGTGGTGATGGTGGTCATCTGAATGGCTTGCTGGTTTTCGGTGAGCACGTCCTCGAGCAGGTCCTGATCGTCTTCGTAATAATTGAACAACTGCGTGCGCTGTACGCGCTCCATCATCACTTCGTTGGAGCGCAGCGCGGTGGCAAAGTAGGTGAGGCTCTTCTGGTATTTGAGCAGTTCGAGTACTTCGCGGTTGCGCGTGGATTTTTGCAATTGATCTTCGATCGCCTCGGTCATGCGGTTGATCTCGCGCAGGTGGGTGAGGTAACGCGTGGCGGTTTCCAAAAAGATATACAATGCGAAGCGGTAGCGTTTGCCCGTTTTCAACAGGCGATATTTTCCGTTCGCCAGCACTTTGAACATGTCTTTCTCGAAGCGGCAAATGGTGACGATCATATTGCCCTTGATAAAAATACCAAGCGGAATCGTGATGTACGGGATGTCGTTATCCGGCTGGCGATGGGGGATGCGGATCAGGATGAACGTGTAATCGTCGTCGCGCTCCATGCGCGGCATTTCATCGAAGTCGAGCGAGTAGTGGATGTAATCCACATCCACGCCCCAATCCACAAGTTGTTGAATTTCTTCGGGCGTTGGATCCACGGCTTTCACCCACGTGCCGTTCTCCATCGATCGCAATTCTTCGATTCCGCCCTCGGTGGTTTTGTAAATGGTGAGCATGACTGCCTCCTGACAGACAAAATCATCACGCGGGAGGCGCGCTCACCTCCTCAGTGACATGGGTTGACTGGTTTTGCACCGCACGACTCCTCCCGCTACTGGGAGGCTGACTTTCATCCTGATGAAACATGATGATGTATTGTACGCCCGAAAATTGGATCCCACAACCGAAACGCGGATTGCATTTTCATGCTCGCCTCACACGCAGGGAAAACTGATTCACCTTCGGAATGCGTTTTCCACACCTCAACCCGCACGGGGATGAACCCCCGTGCTATTCTTACAAAGTCCGTTCAAACGGACTCATTCACCCGACTATAATTGACTGCGAATGAAGCTTTCCGAGAAAAACATCTCCATCGCTTTGTTGTTCATTGGCGCGATCCTCCGCCTCCGCCAATACTTCAGCGAACGTTCCCTCTGGGCAGACGAAGCCATGCTCGCGTTGAACATCGTGAATCGGAATTTCGTCCAACTCTTCCAGCCCTTGGATTACGACCAAGGCGCACCGCTCGGATTCCTGCTCGTCGAAAAATTGTTCAACGCGATCCTTGGGCGGCATGAACTCGTCCTGCGATTCTTCCCCTTGCTGGCTGGGCTGGCGTCACTGTGGTTGTTTTATCTGCTGACTAAGAAGAACCTGCAAGGCGCGAGCTTGCTCCTCGCACTGGCATTATTCGCGGTCAACCCGCAACTCGTGGACTATTCCTCCGAAGCCAAGCAATACATTGTAGACGTGGCTGTCGTACTTGGTCTACTACTGCTTGCAATCCCGATTTTTCAGAATCAATCCAACAGAAAGAATTTCATCCTGCTCGGCTTGGCAGGGATTCTCGCGCTGTGGTTCTCACATCCCGCGTTGTTCACCCTCGCGGGAATGGGCGTCGCGCTCGTCATTCAGTTCTTGCTGGCACGCGATTATCCCAACCTTCGAGCAACGTTGGGAATTGGTTTGCTCTGGCTTGTGAATCTGGCGCTGCTGTATTTCGTCAATCTACGGAACTTGAGCCAGAACGATTACCTCGTTGACTATTGGGCGGAAGGATTCCTCCCCTTTCCCCCGTGGAGCGATCTCGGTTGGATCAATGAACTCATCACATATCAGTTCGACATTCAACCCGTTCCCTTGATAATATTGATTTTGATTCTAGTAGGCTGGTTTGTTTTGTTTCGAGAGCATCGAAGTCTTGCCCTTACGGTCGCATTCACAGCATTGTTTGCCTTCGCTGCCTCCGCGTTACGACTCTACCCTGTCAACGGCAGGTTGAGTCTCTTCTTAATTCCGTTGGGCATTCTTCTGCTGGGAAAAACGATTGAGTTTTTGAGGCAAATGTTTTTCTCGAACAAATTTGCATCCATCACTATTATTACTGTGCTAAGTGGATATTTGCTTATCAGCCCGCTCATTACATCGTTCCAGAATTTCGTCTCCCCGAAATACTACGAACACATCCGCCCGACGATGCAGGTGCTGGCGGATTCATGGAAGGATGGCGACGCGCTCTTCGTCACCGCGTGGGCGGAACCGGCGTTCCGCTTTTACGCTCCGTTCTACGGCTTGGAGGATATTGAAGTTACAAGTACGGAGATCGAAGATTATCCCGATGGTGAAAAATTGAAATCACGAATCAGCCCGCTCGTCGGGGAGAAGCGGGTTTGGGTGTTGTTCTCACACGTCTACGAGCAGGGAGGCTTCAACGAACGCGATGTTCTCGTCACATATCTCGATGAGATCGGCGAGAAGAGGCGGGAAATTTTAAAGCCGGGTACGTCAGTTTATTTGTTTTTCTACGATTTGAGCAAGTAGGGGTTTAGCCGCGAATTACGCGAAAACAATTCTCCAATTCTCTAATCTCCAATTACCAATTACTCTCCTCCATCCCCCGCCGCGCCCGGTTGCTCCACTTTGACAACCTCGCCATGCATGTTGATCACAACTTTGAAACCCATCATGCCGAGATAGGCGCGCATGTCTTCTGGGATGCCCACCTGCATGAGTTGATCGAACTGCTTGTCAATATTTTTTAATTGCTGTTCGATGGCGGCTTTGGTGAACACATCCTCCTGCCCGATCATCTTGGCGGTTTGCTCGGAGATGAAATCTTCGCTACCCTTCATCAATTCAGCGATCTGCGATAGCACTACGCGATCCACCTGCTCGGAAGGGATGTGGCGGCGGAATCCATAATCGTCCACAACGTAACACGGTTCGTCACCCACGAGGGCGGTTTCGGCGGCGCGGTTGGATTCATCGAAGACAAGACCTTGGAAAAGCGGTTGTTTAGGCATGGTATGTTCGGTGCGAAGATAGGAGATGCGAGTTAGGGGCGCGCGGTTCGAGTCATTTCTTTCCTAAGTTTCGCTTATGGGAATTTAGGAGGTTGGTAATGAGCGAAATCAGGTGATCAACCACTTTGTAACGATGTTCGAGCAGGTTGGCTGGCAACGCGTGGCGCGAACGATAATACCAGCCTCGCGTTTCCCGGGCTTCACCGAGGCTGATTTTGATGATCCGTACATAATCCGGCGTTCCAACGCCGCGTCCATACGCCTCCTCCATATTTGCACTGACACTCCCTGAACTGTGCATAATCTGTGCGATGTTATGCCTGGCGCGAAAATCTTTTTGCAGAAGTTCACAATCGTCCCAGACGAGATCGGAAAGGAACAGGGCAACCCGATAATAAAGCGATTCCCACAATGGGTCTTTCTTGAAATAGGCGGGAACCGTTTTCTCCCATTCCTCAAACGTCAAGAAATCATCGCTCATTACAGGCTCCTATCTCCTATCTTCTATCTTCTATCCCGGATTTCAACTGCTCTGCTTCCCTTCCACCGCCGCGAGCAGAATTCCAGCCGCGATGCCGAGGCGGCGATCCATCGTACGCGCCACATCCATGCTGAAATCGAGATTCAATTCGTAACGGAAGAGGTTGAAGTTTTGTTTGAGGTCGGCGACGCGCGTGGTACCGAAAGTAATATCGTAATTCTGAGGCAGCCACGAACCGAGCAGGAAACGGCGCAACAACGCCAGCCCCATGCTGTCCTCGAAGAGCAAGCCTTTCACGTTGTCATTCTCGTCCAGCACTTCCCATTCATCGCGCAACAACGAACGCAACCCCTTGCGCCGCAATGCGCCCACCTTTTGATTCATCTCCACATCCACCACATCGTACGCCGCGGAAAAATCCATGATCTGCCGCGCCTTGATGCTCAACACCTCGCGCGTTTTCGATTCGTCGGCATACACGCGAATATCCTCGCGCAGGCGGAACATCTTCTGTTCGCTGTACATCACCAGATTGTTCATCGGGTCATACATGCGGAACTTGCCCGCCAGCGCGAACACCTGCCGTTGAAGCACATAATTTGGAAATTGAAAGATCGGGTTCATGGCATTCTCCTTTTCTGCTTACCGTGGAGCGGGATGATATCCCGCCAATATTTAGGCGGATTGCTTCGCACAATCCGCCCCACGAACTAAAAAATCTGGACGCGCGTTCCCTCGCCCGGCTTGTGGAGATACTCCGTTTCAGGCGGGACGTTCGGGCTGGTCCAGCGATACAAAAATTTCGCGGCATCTGACGGCAGGTTCACGCATCCGTGACTGCGCGGACGCCCGTAATCGTTGTGCCAATACGCGCCATGGAAGGCGTTGCCGATGCCGGTGAAGAACGCGCACCACGGCACACCCGGCAAGTTATAGAGGTTTTCCAGCGCGTCGCCTTGATTCGTCATATGCACCGACGGACCCTTGTGATACGTGAGGAATTCGCCCTTCGGCGTTTCCGTCCCTTGCGCGCCGGTCGAACAGCGCTGCGACAGCACAAGGTTCTCGCCCTCGAACGCAGTGACGAGTTGATTCGCAAGGTCCACCACGATACTTTTTGCTTCGTTCGGCACTTCGGGCGAAAGCGGAGTCAACTCTTCGTTTGGCACAAGCCGCATGGCATGAGTTGGCACGTAAAAATATTTTCGCAGTTGCGAATCATAGATCTGATACCAGATACTTTTCTCTTCACGTGTAACAACCACCCGCTTCACCCAATGCGTGGAGCGGTAATACAGCCGATAGCCACGCTTGGCATACACGTACGGGTCGAGTTTCACATCCACGAACGGGATGGTGATCTCGCCTAACTGTCCCTTTTCGGCGAGGTTGAAATTTGGCTTCTGGTAGTTGGTTTCCACCGGGTACACCCAGCCTGAATACGTGAACCCCTCACCGTTGATCTGATACCACGCGCTGTTGAAGTCGTTGCCGAACTCGCCGTTTTCCTCAATAGCTGTCACTTCGACCACTTCATCCTTGCCGAAGTGATGGATCTTGTTCGCGCTGAAACTCGGCGCGTCGTACAGCGGAACGCCGCTGATGGTCATACAACCTTGCTTGATGGACGACATGGCAAAGGCGCGGCTGACTTTCAGGTCTTTCAGCGCAAAGGCAAGCGTCCCCGCGCTGACGAGTTTGAGAAACTCGCGGCGGGTGAGTTGCGGGTTGAACATGATGCAAGTTTAACTGGAAAATGAAGGGATTTGTTCCTTTGTTACTTAATTCTTATAAATCTGAATTTTATTATTTTGCTGGCTAATTTTTTCAAAAATCATGATTTTCCAGCAGACTCTTTTTGTTGTGCTCCTTTCTGCAACCACTCGAGTAAATCATTAAACAACGCAATCAGAAGAAATGGAAGGTAGGCAAAAAACCCTGCAATTGCGCCAATGAAAGGTGAAAGGGTAAGCGCTGGCCAATCATATTCCCCAAGTCTATGGTTCCAATAATATACAAAACCATTACTGTCAATTGCATACGCTGTTAGTGAGATTCCAGGTCCCCAAGGTTCACAAAACGCCATTGAATTAGCATAATCATCTAAATTTGGTGGGTCAAAACAGTTTACCCAGGATTGAAAATTTTCAAAATCAGATGGTGGGCTTTCAGATTTTATCCAGCAATCATTTATGCAATCTTGTTGGTAAGTGTATTGGTAAATATCACCCATTGCTGTCTGTACATAGCCCGGCGCAATAACTTGGCGTGCTCCTCCGGGAGGTTTGCCTAGAGATTCCCACTCTACAAATAAGCCTTTCATACTGGCCGAACTATAGAGGAACATACCGACTGCGCCAACTAGACAAAATAATGTTACCAAAGTAATGCGACGATAAATTTTCACACCGTAATCTCCACCCTCGTTCCCACAAACCCATACACCAGTTCCTTCTCCGGCGGCACGGTGGGAGTCGTCCAGCGGTACAACCACTTCGCGGCTTGCGGGGTCATGTTGATGCAACCGTGACTGTGTAGTTGGGCATTTTACGCACCAAGATACTTTTTGACCGCCTGCATGAATTCCTCCGCCCATTCATAAGACTCACGCGCCTCTTCGTCCGTCACGCCACTTTCCTCGCCGTAATGTCCCGTCTCGCGGCGTCTTTCTGCGATGATCATGCGGCGGTGAAACTTGGGGTCAAGGATCTTTGTTTTGGCAAATTCTTTTCCATACGCCGCCATAACAGCCGAGTGACTTGAGAACTGCAAACCTTTTGAACTGAGTAGCGCTTCCGTCAGATAGAAGATTGTGTAATAGGATTGCGCGGCTGAGAAATTGGCAAAGCCTTTGTCGAGGATGATCTTTGCAGCTTGGTGACTGTCCTCCGCGCGGTCGAGCAACGCTTGAATTTGCGGAGTGATCATACAGCCACAGCATCCTTGCGGACGTTTAACATAAATGGAAATTTGCTTTCCTCAAATCGCTGCGCCGAAACAAAGTGACAGATGATGATGACATCATACTCCAGACATAGTGACGACACGAAACCGATAGACCTGTTCTCCACTTCTCTGTAATTAAACTCACCATTCAAAACAACCATCACGTCAATATCGGAATCGGGCAATCGCCCTTCGCCGCGCGCGAACGAGCCGAAGAGATACACGGCGTTCAACTGGTCGCCGTAGATTTCGACCAATCCTTTTTTGAGTTCATCGAGGATCTTTTTGATCTTGTCCGACATGAGATTTCTCGTTTTGTAATTCTTGCGTTAATTATACCCTTGTAAAAGAGGTGAGTTACACCTCGATCTCCACCCTCGTTCCCACAAACCCATACACCAATTCCTTCTCCGGCGGCACCGTGGGAGTCGTCCAACGGTAAAGCCACTTCGCGGCTTGCGGGGTCATGTTGATGCAGCCGTGACTGCGCGGACGACCATAATCGTTGTGCCAGTAGGTGCCGTGGAAGGATGTGCCGTTCTCTTTGATGTACGTCACCCACGGCACGCCGGGCAGGTCGAATCCGCTGGAGGCGAGGTCGCCCGCCGCCATGTGCCGCGTAGGACGTTTGTGATAGGTGATGTACTCGCCTTCGGGCGTGGTGTAGGTCCCACTGCGCAGGCGTCCGCCGGTGGAGACGCGCGTGGCGTAGACGAGTTGATTCGCTTCGTATGCCATCAACAACTGCCCGGTGAGATTCACAACGACGAGCTTGTCTTCGTCGGGAACGTCGGGGGAAAGCGGGGCAAGCTCCCCGTCCGAGATGAGGCGGATGTGTTTCCCTTGCACAAAATATTGTTGCTGAAATTTATCGTCGAGCAGCGCATACCAGATCTGCCCATCCGCCGGGTTGATCGCGCTGGCTTTCACCCAATGAACGGATTCGTAATACAGGCGATAGACGACCTCGGACGCGGCATCCGCTTCGAGGTGCGCGTCGGTGAACGGGACGCTGACCTCGCCGAGCGCGCCGGCGAGCGAGATGTGCTGAGGCTCGTTGAGGATCGTGCGCACCGGCTGGATGCTCCCCGAATAGACGTAGCCGTCCTCCTCCACTTGATACCACACGCGGTTGTGCGCGGACTCGTCCTCGCTGACGGTCGTGTTCGTGATGGGAACAACGAGATCGTGCCAGTATATTTTTTTCCGTTTCGCTTTTTTGTTCGGTTCTTCGTACGACCAAAGTAGATTATCGATGACCCGCCCTTGAATGTTATTGAATTCATCCTGCAAGGGGAATGAAAACTCAGGCAACATCATCCCCAACATGCCATAGCCGCTCAATTTCAAAAAATCGCGCCGGGAAATTTTCATCGTACGCTCCCCTCTCCTTTAGGAGATCGCGAAGCACTCCGAAGGAGAGGGTTGGGGGGTGAGGTCAATAATGCACGTTCACCACGGTGCCTTCGGACGCCCAGTAATACAACCATTCCGCATCGGGGATGCGCAGGTTGACGCACC
>CAZQES010000071.1:0-7261 GCA_964591425.1 uncultured Anaerolinea sp. | reverse complement strand
CGTGCCGTGCAATCCATCCCCCTTGTAAAAATACATCACGTACGGCACATCGGCAAGATAATAACCGGGACCGGACATGTTGGTCTTCTTGAGTTTGATCCAGATCTTGTACTTTCCGGTCACGGTGGGAGTCATCCACGTGCCGGTGGAAACCACGAAGGAATTGACGATGGTATCGCCTTCGTAGGCATAGACCATTTGGTTTGTCAGGTCAACGTCGATCCAACGCACGCCGCCTCGCGTCTCGCTTGGGGCGGCTGGCGCGGCAGGCGGGGCATACGTCGGCGGGACGTACGCGCTCGTCGGCGTATCTTCCACGATGTCCATGGCGAGCACGCCGGGCGTTTCCGTCGCGGCGGGGATGGGCGTATCGGTCGGAATGGAAGTAGGGAACGGCGTCGGCGTGGATTCAACGACCGGAGTTTCAGTCGTCGAAATGATGACCGGCGTGCTGGTTGCCGGGGCTTGCACGAGCAACCCCTCACCCAGAGGCGTAACGGACGGCTTGGCAACCTCCACCTGCGCCCAGAGGTTTTCCTGGGTCGGGGCGGCGGTATTTTCCAAAATGGACGCAAACGCGGGGCTGGTTATTGCAGACCACGCGGCAAAGATCAACACAACACAAGTCAGCAATCCAAACGTACCGGCGTATAAAACGACGCGGCTGTTCCGTTTGGGTTCGACTCCCGGTTTCTCTTTTACAGGTTCATGGATGATCGGGATGTCCGCGCGCGTCGCCGCAGGTTCGGCATGAGCCTCCATACGTTCATTCCCCGTGTGACCCTGCGACACCGCTTCGACACGGTGAGCGAAAGACGAACCGTCCACGCGGCGGCTCAGGGCGGCGGCTTGCTGCAATCTCCCTACCGCCCATTCCACGGCTTTGCCGGCGCGCACACTATCGGGTCTGAGTTCCAACGCCTTGCGGGCATAAGCAAGCGCGTCGTCCGGGTTCTGGTCCGACGCGGCGAGGATCAGCCACGCGTCCTCCGTGTCCGGCGCGAGGAGCGCGGCTTGCTCGCCCAACGTCCGCGCGGTGATCGTATCGCCGCGGCGCAGGGCTTCGCGCGCCCTCGTTACAAATTCATGTGCCTGATCGAAGCCTGAGTTCATCGAATGGTTTCGCCAATTCAAATCGTACCCGACGGGAGGATTTCTTGCAACTGGATTTTACCCTCTTATTCTGGTAAAAAAATACCCAATTCAGGGCGGGATTTGTACGAATTTTTTACCACTGAATCTCGACCACCGTCCCTAATTCAGCCCAATTGTAGAGCAAGGTCGAGTCATACGCGCCCAAAACGACGCACCCGTAGGAAACCGGACTGCCGAGGTAACCTTCCCAAAGCGTCGCGCCGCTGGGCAGAATGGGCAGGGCATGGATTCCGTTTTCGAGACCGCCCGAATAGTAGATGCCCAGCCAGTTGGGCATCCAGATATTCCACGTGGCGCCGTATGCGTTGGGCAATTTGGTTTGCACCGCGAACGTCCCAACGCGGGTCGAATTTTGGATACCGGTGGAGGCGACGAAACTGTACAACAGCGCGCCGTTCTCATACACATACATGTGCTGTTCCGAAATATCCACGAGTATGTACTTCGACGCGGAAGACGACGAGGACGGCTGGGAGGCCGGTTCCTGCACAACAGCCGCCGGAGCTGGCGCGTCGCTCACAATTTCCAAGGCGAACGTGACGGGCGTTTCGGTCACAGCAGGCTGGGATGTGGGCACCTCGGTTGGCACTTCCGTTGGGATGCTTGTGGGTGTGTGAGTGTAGGCAGGTTTTGCCACGGACACATTTGCCCAAAGATTCTCTTGTGTGGGCGTGGGCGACGGCAGGAGGAACGCGTTCGCCGGGGACGCGGTGAAAAAGTAAAAGGCGAGGGCACCGCACCCGAATATCAGGAACAGGCTGACGCTGAGAATGCTTGCGCTGAATCTTGCCGAAACGGATCGTCCGCTTTTTTTCATGGCGTTATGGGAGTCGCTTCGATGTTCTCATTGTTGGCAAAACACAAGATGCCATCCACAACACCCGCCGCGACGCGGTCGGTTTCGGTGGTGAGGATCTCGCGGTCGAGGTTGAGAAAGCCGGTCTCGATGATCGCGGCGACGGTGCTCGGGTCAATTTCGCGGAAGGCGTGATACTCGCGCATATCGGAGGTGATGCTTCCGGCGTGGAAGGTCATGTCCGTGACCTTTTGATACCGATCCACGAGGCAGGCGGTCAGGCGGTTGGCGCGGTTGAGGTCGTTGGTGTTGAGTGCGGCGGCCACCTTGAAGCCGGTGGCTTGATCGTTGACGTATTCGCACGAATCGTTGTGGATGGAAACGATGGCAAGGGCGCGATAGCCGTTGAGGCGCGTGTCGAATTCGTTGAGCAGGTCAACGGTATAGCCCGCCTGAATTAATTGCTGTTGCACGAGCGCGGCGATCTCGAGGTTCAATTCCGCTTCGGTGAGCGTGACGTTGCCGTTGCCATCCACGCAAACGGCGCCGGAGTCGTTGCCCATATGACCGGCAACGATTCCAATGCGGACCTGAGGCTGGGCTGTCGTGGCGACCGAATCCTGCACCTGCGGGGTGAGGAGCAGGCTCAAGCGCTCGTAGAAGTTTCCGTTTGCCAAGCCCTGCGAGGGCAGGGCGGTGAACAACGTGGCAAGCAGGATCGCGACCCCAATGGTGGTCGGCAAGGCGCGCACAGGACGCGGATGGGAAGGAGTTGTCATGTGGAAATAATGATAACAAGGTAAGTTCTTGACGCAGTTGTACTGCGTCAAGGTTGGCGGCACGATTTGCCAAGCAAATCGAACTGCCGCCACATCTTTCCTGAAACACTGGCAATGGTAACTGCTAAGGAACTAACATGCAAGTGCAGTGTGAATGACAATTATTATCTTGACTTGCCTTCCTCCCGCCGTTATGATGAATTCGCATTGGAGCAACCATGACACTCGACTCTGAACAACTCCGTAACGCCATGCGCGGGTGGACGACCGGCGTGGCTGTCGTCACCGCCGCGCACGACGGTCAACGATACGGCATGACGGTCAACTCGTTCACTTCCATTTCATTGGAGCCGCCGCTCATCTGCGTGACGTTGAAACGCCTGACCCATACATTCGAACTGGTGGAAAAGTCAGGTGAATTCGCAATGACGATCCTTTCGGATGAACAAAAGCCTCTCTCGGATCGTTTCGCCGGGAAGATTCCCGATCTCAGCGACCGCTTTGAAGGCGTGGAAACGGAAACGTTGTTATTGAACGCGCCGCTCATCAAAGGCGGTCTGGCATATTTCAACTGCCGCGTGGTCAACTCGTATCCTGTCGGTGAGAACATGCTTGTGGTTGCCGAAGTGGTCGCGGCACGCGGCAAGGAGGCAGGCGACCCGCTGGTGTATCACAATCGCGTGTATTGGAAGTTGGATTCACCCTCACCCTAGCACCACCCGACCTTCGGTCACCCTCCCCAAATACGACGAACCCCAGTCGTATTTGGGGAGGGAAGGGAGGGGTAAAACTATGCAAGACAAACTCTCTCTCGAAGAACAACAAACCCTGCTCCGCCTGGCGCGGGAGGCGATGACCCAACGCGTGAAAGGCGGAAAGGTATCGCCGCTTGAATTATCGTCACTTCCGCAGCGCTTGCGCGAAGAAGGCGCGTCGTTCGTCACGTTGACGAAACACGGCGAACTGCGCGGTTGCATCGGCGCGCTCGAGGCGTATCAACCGCTCGCGGAAGATGTGCGCGAACACGCCGTCGCCGCGGCGCTCGAAGACCCGCGCTTCCCTCCCGTGGAGGAACGCGAACTAGGGGCGATCCAACTCGAAGTCTCGCGGTTGACGCGCCCGCGTCCGCTCGAATACAAAAACGCGGATGATCTTTTGTCCAAGTTGCGACCGCACGTGGATGGAGTCATTTTACGCGAAGCGTTTGGGCGTCGCGCCACGTTCCTGCCACAGGTGTGGGAGAAGATTCCGGACCCCGCTGAATTTCTGAGTCATCTTTGCCAGAAAATGGGGTTGAGCGAACATGCGTGGCGCACAAAACATCTCGAAGTGCTGACGTATCAAGTGGAGGAATTCCACGAGTAGGGTAAAATCGGCGCATGGCTGACCCCGCTCGTAACAATCCCCCCTCTCGTGAAACGAACGGGGCTGACGATGCCGTTTTTCAGGAAGCAGTGGAAGCCCTGCGCGAGGGAAATAAAACCAAAGCCCGCGATCTGCTCACGGGCTTGCTCAAGACCGACCAAAGCAATGCAACGTATTGGGTGTGGATGAGCGCAACCGTGGATTCGCCCAAAGAGCGAATCTACTGTTTGCAAACCGCGTTCAAACTCGACCCCGAAAATGCGACCGCCAAGCGCGGCTTGGTACTGCTCGGCGCGTTGCCGCCGGATGAAAACGTTCAACCGTTCCCGTTGAACCGCCCGCGCGCGTGGGAGGAAAAACTTTTGCTGGCGCACGAAAAGCCGAAGCCCAAGGGATGGGCGGCGGTGCGCGCCAGCCCGGTCTTCCGCCTCGGAGGTATTGCCGCGCTCGTGATCGCGTTGATCGGCGGAGTCTATTTCGGATTCATCGTTCCCGCGACTCAACAAACGCGTCTTCCTACTCGGACGCCGGGTCCCTCCCCCACGTGGACGTTCACGCCCACCTCGGTCAACGCGACCGGCGGTCCGCAGATCGTTGGCACGCAGGGTCCGCTTTCTGAATTGCTCGAAGCGCCGTTGACGCCGACCGCGTTCTACGTCAACACACCGCGCTCGCCGATCACCGGCGATATTTACCGCCGCTTCCTCGAAGAATTCAGGGTTGGGAACTGGAACGAGGCGATCACGCTGATGCAGGAGATCGCGCGCCTCGAACCCGAATCAGCAGACCCGTATTATTACATCGGCGAGGCGTATCGTTTCAAGGGCGATCCCGGCAGTGCGATTCAATCGTATGAACTGGCGCTTGGCAAAGACCCGCAATTCGGCGCGGCATACGTGGGTTTGGCGCGCGCGCGTGTTCAGATCGATCCGGGTGCGAACGTCGAACCCCTGCTGGATGAAGCCATCCGCTTCGACCCGAACTTCGGAGAGGCATACCTCGAACGCGCGAAGGTCAAACTAAGGGACAACGATACGCAGGGCGCGTTGCGCGATCTTCAAACTGCTGACCGCCTCCTGCCGAATTCACCTCTTGTCTATTACACACTCGCGCAAGCCCAGCAAAAGCAGGGTGAATTCGAACTCGCGCTCACTGCCGCTCTGCGTGCAAAAGAACTCGATGTGACCCACCTGCCTGTGTATCTCCTGCTCGGTCAGTTGTACGCAGAGACCGGAGATAACCTCAAGGCAGAGGAAGAACTGGGAACGTACCTCCAGTTCAGCGACGGCGACGTGGAAGCATTCCTTCTGCTTGGAAAGATCCAGTTTAACAACGGAAAGCATGAAGAAGCGATCCGCAGTATGAACCAGGTGATCTCGATCGACAACGACCGGCGCGAAGCATATCTCTATAGCTTCTATTCGAATGTGGAATTGGGCGACGGCGATGCCGCAGACGATGATATTGACCGATTGCTTGTTTACTATCCCAACCTGTTCGAGTTCAACATCGCGCTCATCCGCGCGCATTTGATTCAGAATCGCGATGGAAGCGCGTTGCAAATTCTCGAAAAGGCTGTGGGTCTCGCCGAAACGGACGAACAACTTGCAGTCGCGTATTTCTGGGGAGGGGTTGTCCACGAGGAACGCGATGAATTGGAAGATGCCGCAGATTACTGGCAGTTGCTGTTAGATTTACCCGAAGATGCAACCACGGAAGAACAACGCAATGTAGCAGAGGAACATCTCCTCGATATTCGCACCGCAACTCCTGCCCCAACTCGAACAAAAACAAGGACACCGACTCCTACGAAACCGGTCACACCAACGCGTACGCCGACTCCATCACCGACGCCTTAAAGTTAGAAATAAAAAGTGACTGGGAATCTCAGTCACTTTTTTCATTTATGTTTTTCCATATTTCGCGCGATCCTCCTCGCAGGGACACAACGCGCGCAGATAATGCCAGTTGTAAATCCCGTAATCGTGGCCATCCTCCCAGACGAGGGTCAGCGCGTAGGAGCCGGTGGCGACCACATTCGCCAGCCGCGTGGACGGCGACTCGACCATTTTCAAAACAAACACATTCGGGTCGGGCTCGGGGCGCATGTTCTCGTGTCCGCCGCGGCACGAGGCGCACGGGCAAGCCGCGCGCAACAGGTCGAATGGATAGACACTCGTGTGTCCGTCGTTCCACGTGATGGTGAGTTCACGTTTTGTTTTGTTGGCTGTAATGCCGGTGGGTTTTTCGTTCACAAATAACTCCATTTTTGAACCGCAAAACTCGCGAAGACCGCAAAGATTCTTTTTTCTTTGCGTCCTTTGCGCTCTTCGCGGTGAATCTTTCACGGCGAAGGAATATAACTCAAAAAGTCTGCCGCCGCCCAGCCCGCGCGCGTTTCATCGTATGGCGCGACGAGGTACCACCAGATGTATCCATCCAAGGCAACCGGTCCATCACGCACGATGAAGACTTCCGAATCGAAGCCGAGGAAATCGGGATTACCGTTCAAGCCGGGCTCCGAACGGATGCGAAGCCCCTCGCCGTCCGTGCCGGTGATCTGCACGTAGTTGCCGATGGCGACTCCGGTCGGAACGGGAGTTGGCGCGAACGGATCAATAGTTGGAGTCGGCGGCGCGTTCGAGGTGGCGGTCGAGGCGGGGATGACGGTCAAATTTGCCGGGGCAAACCCCACGTCCGAGGGTTGAAGCGGAGAGGTGAATCCGATGGAGATGGCGGTGATGAGCAACAACAGTCCCGCGAAGAGCAACGCGCCGAGAATCACCCATTTGTTGAAAAACTGGTTGAGGGTCATGATGGTTTTAACAATCCCATGCCGCGCGGCGGCACGAGCATTTTGAGCGCGCCCGATTTGACTTTGATCTCCACTTGTTGCGCGGAACCGCGCGGCTCGCCGTCAGTTTGAATCAAAAACGGCGAATCGGCTTCGACGCGCAAGGATGTAAATGTGATCTTACGCGCCGCATCGGAGTTGATGTGTTTGCCGGTCATCATTTCGTACGCGTGGCGCAACGCGTCGCCGAGATGACTGCCGCTGAACAACCACATATCGAGCAAGCCGTCGTTAAGATACGCCTCCGGCGAAAGCTTCGACAAGCCGCCGAGATAATGACGGATGTTGGTGGCAACCGCCACGATGTATTGC
>CAZQES010000070.1:0-19301 GCA_964591425.1 uncultured Anaerolinea sp. | reverse complement strand
CACTCACCTTACGCAGTAAAGTTTGTACTGCGAGACTGCGTAGCGTCTCGCTTTTCAGGCTGTACTTACACAAGAGCGACATGAATGTCGCTTTACAGAGACCAAATTAACTCTACCTGCGTACCATCAGTTAATCATTTCTGTTCTCGATCAAAAGCCGAATAAGATTGTCGAGAAGTTCGCGAGGGGTTAACGAGGAGCGATCGTCACGCGGAGGATGCAAGATTTACGGGGAAGTGAAAAGCGTAGGTGTGATCGCCAATTATGAACAAGCGCTTATGGCAGTCCCTGCCCCTGTTCCATGTGGATCTTTTGCCAGAATTCGCCGTTGACATTGGTGGTACCTGCCATATCGACAAAATAATCGTAAACACCATCCTTCAACGTGCCGCCGCTTCCGCCCCAATACCAACCTTCATTTTGCTCGTTCGTCACCGGGCAGGAACTAACCCAATCGATCGTGTACGGCTCTCCATGATCAGGGGTGGCGGTGAAGGTCACGAGCGTGCCGCCATCGGGTAACTTTTGGAACTCGCCTTCAAGGTCAGCCTGATAACTTTGTGTCCCGATATCGTGAGTTCCTGAACACAACTCGTTGAAGAATTCGCCGGTGTGCGTGTAAAGAATTTGCGCCAGACCCTGCAATTTGCCTTGTTCCATGGCGCGCAACGAAAAGGTGATGTAGGTGTGCAGTCTCTGATGGTGAGTGCCTCCATCGCTATCAACGTTGGTTGTGTCAAGGAGGATTTCAGACGTTCCCCAGAAGCAGGCGTCATCCCCTTTTTCGAAGTTATAAGTTTCAGGTTCGGTTAGTTTCCCATCGAAGTTGTAGTCTTCGATGCCGTCGAAACAACCGCCATCATCAGAGTCTTCATCCAATTCCATCATCACGCCGTCACCGTCGAAGTCCCGTCCGCGGAGTTGCCCGGTAACGGCGAAACCATACTTTTCATCGAAGATGCTGGCGCGCACATCTTCTTTGTCTGGCACATCATCTTCATCGGAATCCGCGTCATTGGGATTCGTGCCGAAGCGATTGGTCTCATCAAAATCGACGATCCCGTCGCCGTCCGAGTCTTGATCGATGTCCGGATCGGTTACAGGGATCGAGTCGGGCGAGATCTTCCAATAACTCTTCCAATCCATTTGGGTGATGTCTATTGCATAGGCTCCCCACCATGGATCATTGATGAACACATAGCGAGTGGAAGCATCCTCATAATATCCTGTGATGACAAACGCATGGCCGGGCTTGGTTGCCAAAATGGGATTCCCCGCGTCGATCTCTCCCTGGACGTCTGCCCACAGGATGTCTGGGTCATCCGGCGCCAGATGGTATTCCGGCGCAGCCTCCAAAGCGAAGGTCAGCGCATCAGTCACCTGAAAGTCGTACATGCCGGCGCCGTAGTTCAAATCGTATTCGGGACCATCCCAAAAATCCTTGAAGACCTCATAGCCGATGCGGTCCTGGCTGAGGTCACCGCCGAGGAAGGCGTTGACCATGGCAATGGATGCGTTGGCGCAATTGGTATTATCCGCCGGGTCGGCGCGGTCCAAGGCAGGGTGCGCGACTCCCCAGCCATGCTCGCCCTCCTCGTTCTTTGATTCCAGCAAAAGCATTTGCGTATCTTTATGCTGGCCAATAAACGGCACTGCCAATGTGGTTTGCATTAAAGGTTTGGCAAGATGAGCGCTAGAAAATTGAGGATCGATCTTTATTGTTTGGGCAGGCGAGAATTCAGCCGTCGTGCTGTTTTCCGCGATTGCTTGTACCCGCCAGAAATACGTGCCTGGTTGTAACTCAACATTCAAGGCAGGGATGCTCGTATTTTCTCCGATCACAGGCGCGCTGAATGTTACATCGCTCGCAATCTGCACGTGGTACTCGATGGCTCCAGGGACGGGATACCAACTGAGTTCAAGGCTGGTATCTCGAATCACCGCGCTATTCAGCGGGATCATGATCTCCACGCCGGGTTGTGGATTTGCCGCGCCGGGTGTACTTTGGTTCGGATAAAAAATCGTCCATTCCAACGGGTCGACACGCGTTGAAAGCGGAAAGCGGCCAATCGTCGAGCCTGCTACAATTTCAGAAATCATCCCGCCGCGGCTGAGTCTCACAGAACCGGGCTGACCCAATCCCCAAGCCACGCGGTCGAACAAAATGTTCTCAGCCGAATACAGTTCAAGGAAGCCTGATTCGGAGTTTATGAACTCCAATCGGTCAGCATGGACGATGTTTCCGTCCACGCTGTTTGTGCCGTCGAAGAGGATCAGCAAGAGTTTATTTGCATTAAGGTCGGGAATATTTTCGGGAATTGTATAAGAATCTCCCAATTCATTTTTCAAAACCATCCCCGATAGCGACGTTCGATCCGCCAGGGACTTTAATTCGACAAAAGCAGGCTGTTCATTGGCGGGTAGAAAGCGGATTTCATTAAGCACCACCTGAGTTGCAGGCGTTTCATCGTTTAAAGGAAGATTCGATTGAATGAAATTGCATGAAAGAGATACGAGCAAAAACGCCCCCAGCACTCTCAGAACTTGTCGCTTGTTCATAAGCACCTGCCTTTACTGATAGATTCTGGGCAGTGATGATAACTACGAAGTTTATTTCGCCAGCGGAATCTGAATAAAGAACGTACTACCGGGTAAATTGACTTCATCATCGCCGGGGCTTTCCACCCAAATTTTTCCTCGATGTGCTTTGACGATGCCCGCCGCGATGGCGAGGCATAGACCTCGTCCCTACTCAACAGGGAGAAGGGAGTTTGCTTATGCCGCAACCGGTACAAAGATATTAGGTTTCCACTTTGCCGCGTGCGTATTGACACGCGCAAACACGATGGGCTTTCCATCGCTTCCGTATTTGTCGAGCAAATCAAGATTCAACAGACGAACTTCAGGATCATCCTCAGGCAAAAGCACCAACTCGAATTTCTCTGGCAGTACTTCCAGTATTTTTGGATTGTTCAGCACATAATTGATGATTTCGCCTGTGAGTCGAACATTCCGCTCGACGACTTCTTCGTTTACTTTTGGTTTAGCCATTCTTCGTATCTCCTGCGATAATCATATCGCTTTTTAACTACATCGTTCATTGCAATCGAAAAAGCCTCGTTATAATCCTGCACGGTCATTTCCACTTTTTCTTCTTTTTGGGTTGGGTGCATGGTGTCACGATGAGCATATCCGTGAGCGGTATCGTACCTGACAACAGGAATCCACTCGCCATCTTCCACAAACTGACACTCCAACTGCACAACAAACCGAAGGATGTTTCCACGCTCCGTCTCGAACATCACACGCAGGGCGTTGTCATAATCCAACAAGCGACGGAACTCAACGGTGCGCATGGGATTATTTTACAACAAAAAGTTTTTCGCTGGTCTTCAACAATCTGACTACAGATTCTTTTACTTCGCCAGCGGAATCTGGATAAAGAACGTACTACCGGGTAACTTCTCTTCATCGTAGCCGGGACTTTCCACCCAAATTTTTCCGCGGTGTGCTTTGACGATGCCCGCCGCGATGGCGAGACCCAACCCCGGTCCGCCGCCTTTGAACTTGGTGCGACCCGAAGAGTGTAGTTCTACTTTCCCTAATTGGTACAGTTTCTCGAAGACGATCTTGTGATTCGCCGGGTCGATGCCAATGCCGGTATCGCGGACGCGGATCTCGCAGAGTTGATCCATCCCATTTGGGACGATCCCCGCCGTGACGCTGATTTTCCCGCCGTCGGGTGTGAACTTGATGGCGTTGACTATCACGTTATCCAGTGCCTTCTTCAGGAGTTCTGAATCAGCCAGCACAGGCGGCATCGAGTTGAGGCTGGGATCCAACTCCAAGGCGAGTTGACGCGCCTGCAAGTCCTCCGCATATTCCTTTTGGATGAGTCGCAGGATCGGTCCGAGCGTCACCAAGTCGAGGTGCGGGTTCAACACTTGATTCTCCAGTCGCGCCACATCCAACATGCTGTTGACCACCTGATGCAGGCGTTCGCTTCCCTGAACGACGCCCTCCACCGCCTGCGAAAGCGCCGGGTTGCTTTGCACGGCAGGCGCGGCTTTGACCATGCCCATGTAGCCCTTGATGACCGTGAGCGGGGTGCGCAGTTCGTGCGCCGCGACCTGAATGAAATCGCTCTTATTCTTGTCGAGTTTTTTCAGTGTGTCGTGCGCCACGCCCAGTTCCGCCACGCGCAGTTCGACCATGCGTTCCATCATCTCATTGAAGCGCGTGACCTCATCGAAGAGTTTCGCGTTCTCGAGCGCGATGGTGGCTTGCAAGGCAAATGTGCTGGCAAGCAGGACCTCATCCTGATTGAACGCGGCGGGGTCACTGCGCGTGATGATCAGCATCCCGATAAATTTATTTTTCGACTGCAACGGCAGGCTCAACACCGAACGATCCGACGGAAGCCACGGCGACTGCCCCCACCCGCGCGTCTGCTGAGTATCGCTGACGTTCATCGGCTCGGTTTGCTTCGCCAGAAAATGCAGGATGTTCGTGCCGTTGATGTTGTAGTTCAATTCATGGATGGGCGCGCCGGGCGGGAAGCCATGATGCGCGGCAAGTTCCACGCCGTTCACTCCCTCCAGGAACAACGCGCTCCGTTCGTGCGGCAACACGTTGGACAACTGCTCCACCACCTGCGCCGGGACGTCGGTCACTTTGCCCAGCGACGAGATCTGACGCAGCGCCCGCGTGAGCGCTTCCGCCGCGCGACGCCGCGCCTGTTCGCTCGAATACAACTTCGCGTTCTCGGCGGCAGTGCGGTCTGCCCACTCGATGGCAACCGAAAGTTCCGCGGCGCGTTCGTGCGCTTCTTTGAGCAACTTCTCCACTTGTTGCTGTGCCTGTTCCTTTTGCTGAACCAGCAGGATGCGCAACAACGCACTGCTCACGAGGTTACGCACGCGCACGTACACCTCCCAGTCGCGCATGCCCATCTCAGCCCACATGAATCCGAAGCGGTTGCCTGCCAGCGAAAGCGGCATGACGACTGCCGTGTAACGACGGTCGTTCGGAAGATGGCTATTCGGGGTCAATTGACCGGTGGTGAGCATGGTCGGTTTCTGGGGAATCTCGAATTTCCCATCCTCGTACTGGAACAGCAGGTTGTAATTTTCCTGTGCGAGGGAACTGCTCCGACCCGCCTCGCTGTAAAACATCACATACCAGCGCGCAATGCCCATGGCGGGGAAATGCTCCGTCACCGCCGCGCCGACCTCACCCATGCTCATGGCAGGCGCCATCGAAAAACTAAAACCCTGCAAAATATTTTCCTGCTGTTCGAGCGCCAGCCTGCGATACGCCTGCGCGCGTTGTGAAAGTTCGCCGGTCAACAAACGCGCCTGCTGGAAGAGATTCTCCGCCAACAGCATCGTCGTATGACTTGTGATACCGCCCAACGCGTAACGCCTCATCACCGAGATCACGTTATGCCACACGCTGGCGCTGAGCGCGTGCTTTTGCATCAGTTCGACCAACGCGTTGATGGCTTTGAGAAAATCGTCGCTGGTGGAGGTTTCGTTCAACGCCATCAGGAACGAATCCCATACGCGCCCGAAGGTATCGCGGAACTCGCCGCGTGCGGCATCCCGTTCGGTAACCCCGGCGGCGTTCAATAACGCGCGCAACGCGGCTTCGCGTTTGTTTTCCAATTTGCCGGTCTTCGCCACATCGCGCGGCGCGACAGCGGCTTGCTTCACGTTTTCGGGCAGGCACCCGCACGACCAACGGACTAATAACTGCGTCGGCGTGACCGTCACTTTCTGGATCGTCCCGCCGTTGACCCGCTTCAACAACGCCTCGAACGCTTGTTTACCCGCCGTATAAAACGATTGACGAACCGTCGTCAACGGAACGCCGGTAGCTTGCGCCTCGCGCAGATCGTCGAAGCCCGCCACCGCCACATCCTCGGGTACGCGGATTCCGCGTTGTTGCAAGGCTTCGAGCGCGCCGAACGCCATGCGGTCGTTCGCCGCGACGATCGCCTGCACGCGCGCTTCGCGTTCGTCCCAAAGCGTACGTACCGCGTCGCGTCCGCTTTCCGGTGTGAAGTCGCCTTCCACGACCAGTGTCTCTTCGAATCGCAGACCGTTCGCTTTGAGTTCATCTTTGTAGGCTTGAAAACGCTGTTCGGCATCGATCTGCCCGGGGATGCCGCGCACGAATGCGATTCGTTTATACCCATGCACTACGATCAAATGCCGCACTTCGGCGCGCATCCCCTCCGCGTTATCCGCGATGAACATGGACGCGCCATCGAGATCCACCGACTGGGTCACCATCGGAACATTACCGAAACGTTCGCGGAACGATCTCAAGTCATCCGCGTTCGCGCCGTAGGCAACATCTGCGGTGAGGATCAATCCGTCGAATTGCGCGGGTTGGGCAAGGTCGTACAAACCGAAAGACCCTGCGTCGGTCTTTGCATCCCGGGACCGCTTTAAAACTCCCCCCACAAAATGAACCACATTCACATCGAGAGCCTCCGCCGTGTCGTTGATTCCCGCGATGAACTCCGCGCCCCAAGCGCGTCCGACTTGCGAGGCAAAGATGGCGATCGTTCTACGTTTGAAGGAAGGAGTCATCTCTTTTATGATTTCGAATCAGGACGACAAGCGCCGCCCAAAGTTCAGGCAACAGTTCGATTTGCCTGGCAAATCGTGTCGTCTGCCTTGACGCAGTGCAACTGCATCAAGAGCCATCGACGAGTATATCGCTTCGCGCCGGATCCCAACCTGACACTGTAACTTACAGATTCCTCAGGCGGACGGGGACAGAGACAGGCACATCTGCAATTGCGAAAGTTGTTCGAGTTCGAAACCGGCGCGTTCGAACACGCCGCTCAACTCTTCGGGATAGATCGCCGGGACATGCCACGTGCGCCCGGTGAACTTTGCGATGACTTGTTTCAACACATCTGCGCCGAGATTTTTTCCGCGCGCCTGCGGTTCCACCAACAACGACCAGAGCACCACATGATCCGCTTCGGGATTCGACACCGCGACGTAAGCCTCCCCATTTCGATAGGCACGCACCGGCGGCGTCATCTGCGCGATGGTTTCACCGGATAACTGCCACGGCAGGTCGCCCATGCCGAATTGCGAGATGAGCGCGCCCATCTGGCGCAGATCCATTTCGTTCAATTCATGCTCCTGCAATTCGATCGCCTCCCTGCGGATGAAACCTAACAGCCTTCGGATCGTTTGAAAGCCGAATTTTTGATACAAATGCACCGCGGCATCGTTCTGTTCGATGACTTCCAACGTCATTTCGCGGTCGCCGCGTTCGCGCGCCTGCCGCAGGAGCCTTTCCATGAGCCACGAGCCTGCACCTTTGCCGCGCAACGGAGTGGAAATTCCCATCGCCGCGAGCCGGCTCACCCAGCCGCGCCGCGCGATCAACGCCACGCCTTCCGGCGTATCGTCCACCAGCAGGACGCGGCTGGCGGTCAGGTCGATGCTGTCCTTGCGCACCATGGCGAGGAACTGCGAAACGTTGAGGTGAATGGGAACGAGGTATTCTTCGAAGCCGCGATTCAGCGTCTGGACAAGATCAGGCAGAGGCAGGTCAGAAGCGGGTTGCAGGTCGAAATTCATGTGCCAAATTTTACCCGCATCCAATGTATAATCCGCCCGTTCAAAGAGGACAATTTCATAACAACAATGTGCTCCCATCGCCATCCCCGGTATTGGTTACGCCGCCGAGGCTTGCACTGAGCTTGTCGAAGTGACGGCGGCTTGAGCGTGAAGGATATAAATGACAGACTTAAAGCGTATCGCAGTAAAGATCACCACCATCCTTTTTATCGCGCAAAGCCTGGCTTCGGCGGGATTCATCGCCGCGGCGGCGATCAACCCGATCCTCGGCGCGAAGCTTGCGCATGACCGTTCGTGGGCTACACTGCCGACCGCCGCGTATTTGTTGAGCGGCGCGCTTTCGGCGTCGGCATGGGGCATCATCATGGATCGCATCGGCCGCCGGAA
Organism: uncultured Anaerolinea sp.; assembly: GCA_964591425.1. Lineage (GTDB taxonomy): Bacteria > Chloroflexota > Anaerolineae > Anaerolineales > Villigracilaceae > Defluviilinea. The sequence continues at coordinate 11,304 of CAZQES010000070.1, read as the reverse complement.
TGGAATCGCCTGGGGGTTGGTGATCGGCGTGATCGGCAACGCGCTGGTGTTGTACGCGATCCAAATCTCTTCGTTCGTGCTGGTGATCGTCGGTTTGATGATGATGGGCGCGACCAATTCGGCGGTGCAGTTGGGGCGTTTTGCCGCGGCGGAAGTGAATCCGCCGGACCGACGCGGGCGGGCGATCTCGCTGGTGGTGCTTGGCGGCGTGATCGGCACGATCCTTGCGCGCGTCTCGGCCGTGCCGATGAGCGGCTTCGTCGTTTCGCTTGGCATGGATGAACTCGCAGGCGCGTATGCCACCACACTGATTTTGTTTGCCGTCGCCGCCGCTCTGGTGTTCATCGGCTTGCGTCCCGACCCGCGCGAGGTGGGCAGGGATGTGGCAAAACAATATCCCTCCGAGATTCCGCATGGCGAAGCGCGACCCATTTTTCAGATCCTGCGCCAACCGGCGGCGATCACCGCCGTCACCTCGATGGCGCTCGGACAAGTGGTGATGGTCGCTATCATGGTCATCACGTCGCTTCACATGGAAGATCACAACCATAACCGCGCCGATATTTATTCTGTCATTTCAGCGCATACGTTCGGCATGTTCGCTCCGTCTATTTTTTCAGGCTGGTTGCTCGATAAGATCGGGCGCGGCAAAATGATCTTGATCGGCTCATTGACCCTGCTCCTATCCTGCATCACCGCCCCGTTATCACCGGATGTACTTCCGTTGGGTATCTCACTCTTTTTGCTGGGCTTGGGTTGGAATTTCTGTTTCGTGGGCGGTTCCGCGTTGCTCGCCGATCAACTCTCTCCGGTCGAGCGTTCGCGCACACAAGGCACGAACGATTTCCTCGTGGGGTTGGCTTCGGCGATCATCAGCCTCTCCAGCGGAATTATTTTCAACGCTACAAGTTATTTGATGATGGCGATCATCGCAGGCGCGTTGTCGCTCGTGCCGATGTTCATGGCGTTGTCGTATATGAGGGGGAAGCCCCTGCCGGTGACTGCGTAAGTAAAAGTAGACACGTAGAAAAGGAAACAGGTAGACAACACGTAGACAAGGAAACACGTAAACAAGGGAAGGCTTATTACCTGTTTACGTGTCTACCCGTGTACGTGTCTACCTGTCTACGTGTCTACCTGTGTGCTTATCCACGTTCTTATTCGATTTCGATCTGATACGCTGCGGGCAGGCGCGTGTAGCGTGTGGTGCCGGTTACGATCAGAATCGCCTCTTCGCCGGGTTTCAACGAAAGCGCGAATTCAGCCGTCTGGTCCGGGTTGACCGGGATGTGGGTCACTGTAGTGGTATCCCCTTTGAGGATGATGGACAGGCGATACGTCTGCGGAAGAACGTTTTCGACGCGTGCGAATCCTGCCGCGACCCAGCCCCCGTCGTCCGCTTCAAAATCGGACTGGTAGCCTGCCGCGTCCACCCGCACATCGTCCAACAGGAAGCCTTCGCCGTTGACCGCCGCATCGGTGATGTACTCAAAACGGATCTTCACTTTCTGCCCGGCAAACTGCGAGAGGTCAACCTCTTCCTGCGTCCAATCGCCGGTCTGACCGTTGTAACCACAGCCGTACGAATTCCCGGAGGGGTCTTCGGTGGTGCAGGAGGGCGTGGTGAGAATCTGCCACGTCTGCCCATCTGAGGAGGCTTCCACGAAGATGTAATCGTAATCCGTTTCCAAGTCGTACCACATCGCATACGAGAGTGTGATCGGCGCGCTGACGTTCGACAAGTCGAATTCGCGCGTGAGGGTCATATTCGATTCATCGCCCTTGTTCGACCAGAATGCATATTTGCCCGAATTCGCGTCGACCGGCAGGAGTTTTGACACCGTGGTGCCGCTGAACTTCAAGGTATGCTCGCCAGCGCAGTTGATCGTGAAGTAGTCGATGCCATATTGGTTGACGGATCCCTCTGCAACGCCGGGACAAGTGGATATAAAATCAGAAACGTAGATGTTCGGCGCTTCGGGATAGTTGTTGTAGTGATAACGCCCATCGTCAACGGATGAATCCTGCAACCACATGGTCGCCGCCCAATCCATGAACACATCATCGGCAGTGATGAGTTGTCCCGTTTGAGGATCGGTGATGTTCAGTTCGGCGAGCGTCGCGTCGATGCTGGCGAGTCCGTTCTCGGGGTGCTTCACCAATTCTTTGGTTGCGTCCTCGCCAAAACGATCAAGGAAATAAGCGAGATAGAGGAAAGATTGCCCATAGTGGGGTCCGTTCGAGCCGGGATCGGGCGACCAGTCTGTAAGATTAAGATCCGGGTCGAATATGTAATGGTGGTCATAACTGGCTGGGTAGCCATTCAGTACCTGCGCAACCACTGAGAACCCTTCATTGATCCATATATCCTCGTTCCTGTCCGTATTCGCATGAATCATATGTTGGAGTTCATGTGCCAGAACATTGTAGGCTTCCTCCGAGTACAGCGGAACATTATCGGCGTTGAAGAAGAACATTTCGTGCGCGTTCGAATATTCCTTGACGAGCGGATTGTACATATCGGGCGTCGAGAAATATCCCGCGTTCGAAAAGCCAGTACCCCGCACATATAAAATGTAAATCCGAGAGTCTCCATCAATACCGGGGTTGGGTTCGCTCCCAAAGAACTCGCGGTTGGTCGGATACATCTGATTCTCGAAAGTGTCGCTGAGGCGTTTTAGATCGCCTTCGTCGTAACTCACGCCATTTTCGATCCAGAAATAAATGTGATCGCCAACGTAACGCAGAGTGGCTGTGGTTTGAAAATTCTCCACGGTATCCACGTTCGTCACCCAAAACGTTTCCTGGTCGCCTAACTCGTAGGTTTTCGATGGGACGGTGGTCGGAACGTTGCAGGTGTTTTGCAAACGACACGCGAGTTCATACGGATCGTTTTCCGGCACGATGGTATTCGCAAGCACTTCAAGCATTTCTTTTGAACTGTTGACCGGCGTGGGACGCTCGATCTCCGGCGTCGGTTGGGGAGTTTCAAAAACATCGATCGGAGGCAACGGGATATCGGGGACTTGCTGGTATGCCTGATAAAGTACAACCCCCGCGGCGAGGATCACCGCGCAGGTGCAACAAAGAATCACTGCCGCGATGCCGCCCACTATTTTTGCCGTATTGTTCGAATCCATTGAATGTTACTCTCCTTTTAAATACCCCGCATCTTACCTTGAGTATATGAAAGTGGAATGAGTAAAAGACGCGATGAGAGCAGTGATGCTTTAAAAAGTTGCGGGAGCAGTTGAACTGCTCCCGCAAAAGATTCTACGCGTCTGCGTGTTGTTCGCTTTTCTTTTTCTTCTTCACCAACTCGGATGACTGGAAGACGATCTTGTTCTCCGTTTCGTTCACATCCACAATGACCGCCGCGCCGTCTTTGAACTTGTTGCCCAACAATTCCACCGAAAGCGGACTCTCGACAAACTTCTGGATGGCGCGTCTCAGCGGGCGCGCGCCGAACGCGGGGTCGTAGCCTGCCTTCGCCAGCCACTTACGCGCTGAGTCGGTCAACTCGACGGTGATGTTGTATTCGTTCAAACGATCCTGCACTTCCTTCATTTGCAGGACGACGATCTCTTCCATCTGTTCGAGCGAGAGCGGCGAGAACATGATGATCTCGTCGATGCGGTTGAGGAATTCGGGACGGAACGCGCCCTTCAATGCCTTCTCGATCTTGTCGTGCGATTCGCGTTCCTCGTCTGTGGCTTTCGATTGCAAAAAGCCGAGGGTGCCGCTTTTTCTCACGTATTCGGTGCCCAGGTTCGAGGTCATGATGAGAACCGTGTTGCGGAAGTCCACCACGTTGCCTTGTCCGTCGGTGAGTCGTCCGTCATCCAGAATTTGCAACAGCGCATTCCACACTTCAGGGTGCGCCTTTTCGATCTCGTCGAAGAGGATGACCCGATACGGACGCCTGCGAACGGCTTCGGTCAACTGACCGCCTTCTTCGTAGCCGACATATCCGGGAGGCGCGCCGAAGAGTCGACTCACCGTATGCTGTTCGCGATACTCCGACATGTCGATGCGCACGAGCGCGTCTTCATCGTCGAACATGAACCACGCGAGGGCTTTCGCCAATTCCGTTTTGCCGACACCCGACGGACCGATGAAGATGAACGAACCGATCGGGCGCGATGGGTCTTTCAACCCACTGCGGGCGCGGCGGATCGCGTCCGAGATGGCATGGATGGCTTCCTCCTGCCCGATGATGCGTTCATGCAAGCGCGTTTCCATGTGCAGGAGTTTCGTCGCTTCGGTCTCGAGCATTTGCGTCACGGGGATGCCCGTCCATTGATGAACGACGCTGGCAATATCCTCCACGTTGACTTCCTCATCCAACTGGTGTTCCACTTCCCATGTACTGCGTTTCTCGTTGTACTCTCCTTCGAGTCGCAATCGTTCTGATTTCTTTCGCGCGGCGAGTTCATAATCCCGAGCCACGCCCGCCTGCTCCTCTTCCGCCTGTAATTTGTCGATCTCACTTTTCATGGCTTTGAGGTCGGGCGGCATGGAATATAACGCCACACGCAATTTCGCGGCGGCTTCGTCCATCAGGTCAATGGCTTTATCGGGCAAGCGACGATCGGTGACATAACGATCCGCCAAGCGCGCCGCGGCAACCAACGCATCATCCGCAAAGCGGACCTTGTGATGCGCTTCATAGCGGTCGCGCAATCCTTGAAGCATCTTGATCGTGTCGTCCACACTTGGCTCTTCCACATAGATCGGTGCGAAACGCCGTTCGAGCGCCGCGTCTTTTTCGATGTACTTGTGATATTCATCCAGCGTGGTCGCGCCGATGCATTGCAGTTCGCCGCGCGCCAACGCCGGCTTGAGCATGTTCGACGCGTCCATCGCGCCTTGCGCCGCGCCTGCGCCGACGACCGTGTGCAGTTCGTCGATCATCATAATGATGTCGCCGCCCGCGCGCTGGATCTCCTCCACGACGGCTTTGAGCCGCTCTTCGAACTCGCCTCGGAACCGGGACCCGGCGATCATCGCGCCCAAATCGAGCGCCACCACCCGTTTGCCAGACAAAATCTCCGGCACATCGTTGTTGGCGATCTTTTGCGCGAGACCTTCGGCAATGGCGGTCTTGCCGACGCCAGCATCGCCGATGAGTACCGGGTTGTTCTTCGTTCGGCGGGATAAAATTTGAATCAACCGCATAATTTCATTGTCGCGCCCGATGACCGGGTCGAGCTTACCTTCGCGCGCCAGTTGGGTGAGGTCGCGCGAATATTTGTCCAGCGTGCGATAGCGCGATTCAGCCTGCGGGTCGGTGACGCGTTGCCCGCCGCGTAGATCTTGCACGGCGGAGTAGACGCGGTCACGCGTCAGACCTGCAGATTCCAAAATGCGCGCGGCTGGCGTGTTGCGTTCCGTGAGGATCGCGAGGAAGATATGTTCGGTGGAAATGTATTCGTCTTTAAGTCGATTCGCTTCCTCGTTGGCAAGGTCAATGATCCGCTTGACGCGGGGCGTGATAAAGATCTGTCCCGCGCCGCCGCCGAAGATGTTGGCTTTGGGGCTGGCGCGCAAGGTCGCGTCGAGGCGTTCGGTCAACGCTTCGGGGCTGACGTTCAGTTTTTCCAAAATTTGGGGAATCACCCCGCCGGGCTGTTCGATCAACGCCAGCAGGATGTGTTCGGTATCGATCTGGTTGTGCCCGTAGCGCTGGATGATCTCGGCGGCGCGCTGGGCGGCTTCTTGTGCTCTCTCGGTAAATCGGTCAAATCGCATCATGTGTCAAATCCTCCGTAGGACAAATTGATAATTTGTCCAACAATGACGGCATTATAACAAAACCGCACAGGCGATTTGTCTGTGCGGCGTAAGAGTAACGTTGGAATATCAACGCTCTAACTTTGTGGAGGCGGAGGTCCCGCCATTTGGAGTTTGTTGCCCTCCGGATCGTAGAATGTGGCGTACGTGACCATGCCGGGGATGGGAACCACATCCTCACATTTGACACCGCGCTTGCGGAGTTCTTCAACGGTTTTGTAAGCGTCATCTACCGTGAAGACAACGGTAGCGCCGCCTTTCGCCGAAGGCGCCGAATCAGATCTATTCAGGGCAAGATGCGTTTCGTTCTCGCCTCCCCATTCCACCCAGCCGACCTCGTCGCCGAGAAACGAGGGTTCGCCGAGGCCAAGCGTTTCGCTGTAGAATTTTTTGGCTTGCTCCCAGTTGACGACATCGTACGACACCACATTGATATTTTTGAAAAGTTTCATGGCAATTCTCCTTGAACGGATTGTATCGAAAACCGATACGGTTGGATACCTACCAGAGTATGTTCTTTTACGGGGAACCAGCGCGGCGATACCTGCAACGGATACATTGAATTCCTTACTCTCCCAACAAATAGGTATCGAAGAACTCGACGACGCGCTGTTCATATTCCTCGGGATACGTTTTATCAAAGTCGACATGACCCAGCGCGGGATCGAACCATAATTCCTTCGGTTCGCCCGCCGCATCGTACAACTTCTGTCCGCTATCGGGCGAGATCGCCACATCCGCGCCGCCCTGCATGAGGAAAACCGGGCGCGGACTGATCAGCGGGATGTATTGGGTGGTGTCGATGTCGTCGGTGGTAAATCCGCTTTCGCGTTCCGCCCAGAACACGATGAGCGGCGCGAACGGGAAAGATGGCAGGTCGGCAAAGTGATTGATGCTCGTCTCGACCGTATCGTTCAGGGACGAGAACGCGGAGTGAGCGACCACCGCTTTGATGTTTTCATTTTGCGCCGCGTATTGGATGACGAGCATCCCGCCGTAGGAATTGCCGAGGATGCCGATCTTATCGGGGTCGATATCGTCGCGCGAGATCAAGTATTGATACCAAGCCTCCATGTCGCGGACTTCGTTCATGCCGAAGGTGATCTGTTCGCCCTCGCTGTAATCGTGCGCGCGGATGCTCGTGATCAACGCACCATAACCGTGACGATGGAGCATTTCCGCTTCGTTCAACAATTCCTTGCGCGTGGATTTGTATCCGTGTTGCATGATGATGACCGCGCCGTTTTCAGAAGGCACAAACCAGCCAACCAGTTTTAACCCGTCGGAGGTAACCTCGACATCCTCGAACGGAAGCCCGTACTCGGCAGGTGTCTCTTCGGGAAGGCTGCGGGTTTCGTCCAGCGGCGCGGTGATGAGTTTGTGCGCCTCGTTCTTCGTCAACGCCAGCACGCCGCCGACGAGAACGACCAACACTGCGCCAAGGATGCCTGTAACGATCTTCGTTCTGCGTTTCATAACTCCTCCAAAAATGTTTGGTGTCTATTTTTAACCCGCGATCAATCTGCCGTTGCTTCAGCGACTTCAACCACTGGCTGGTGCGGCTTGACCTTGAGCAATTTGAACGCCCACTGCACCGACGGTCCGATCAACAACGCGAAGACAACCGTTCCAATTCCCAGCGGACCGCCCAGCATCCAACCGATGAACACGACGGTAATTTCGAGGATTCCACGCGCCACGCGGATACTGAGGCCGGTGACACGGTGAATCGCCAGCATCATGCTGTCGCGCGGACCCGCACCCGCCTCCACGCCGATGTAGACGGCGGTGGCGATCCCCTGCACGAGGATGCCCGCCAGAAAGAAGATGATCTGCAGAAATAAATTACCTGTTGCGGATGGAATCAGCCACAGACATAAATCCAACCACGGACCAATGCTGAGAATGTTCGCCAATGTGCCCCAACCCACTTGTTCGCGCATCGCCAGCGCGAGGACCAGCACCGAGAAGCCCACGTAGATGGTCATCTGTCCGATGGAGATTCTGAAAATATCAGCGAGCGCGATCTCGAAGACGAGCCAGGTGGTCGTCCCCAATTCAGCGCGAATGACCAACGCCAGCGCGAGACCGTACAACAGAAATCCGATTTGAATCACGAACAGGTCGCGTACAAACGTATTCCAACGAATGGGTTTGAGCATGAGTCTCCTTTTGAATCGTCATTGCGAGGGAGCCCTTCGACAAGCTCAGGATTAACTCCGCGACCGAAGCGATCTCCCACACGGCATTGGGGATTGCTTCGCCCTCACTACCTTCGGGCTCGCAATGACGAGCAGTGTATCACCCATGATACACTTGCGCCATGCAAAAAATAGTTGAATCGAAACGCGAAAATTTTACGATCAGCACCGATCCTGCAAGGCTGGATATTGATGTGATCTGCGATTTTCTCTCCCGCTCCTACTGGGCGAACGACCGTCCGCGCGAACGGATCGAGCGTTCGCTTGCCAACTCACTGGTTTTTGGAATGTACGATGAGGATTTGGTCAAACAGATCGGATTAGCGCGCGTCGTCACAGACTACGCGACCTTCGCGTGGCTGTGTGATGTGTTCATTGAGGATGCGTATCGTGGGAAGGGTCTGGGCAAGTGGCTCATGGAAACCATCCTCAGCCACCCCGACTTGCAAGGATTGCGCCGCTGGCTTCTCGCTACCCACGACGCACACGAACTGTACGCTCAATTCGGCTGGAAGCCGCTCGAAAAACCTGAACGGTGGATGGGCAGGTTTTCGGCGGAGTAACTCCGTCGTTGTTATGCCAACCGTTGAGCAAAACTAACCCCCGTCGCCTCATCGTGGAGTCGCACCACGTCATTCATGAACTGGCTTGACCCAACCTGCTCGACCAATTTACACACACTGAAACTTCGACTCGCACCTTCATATTTCGTCAGCCACTGTTCGAATTGATAATCGGTATCCTCGCGCGGAAACCTGACTTTGTAGCCGCGCAACTTCATGCGCGAAGGTTTAGGAGTCAACCGAGCCCGGTAACAACCCTGCTTTTGGCATAACAAAGTGTAGAGGGGATCACAGTTGAACTCCTCCATCATCTTCTTCGTTTCACCGTCGCGCGGATCAAATTCCCTGCCCAACACGATCACCCTCGCTCCCTGATAAGTCTCGTAGATGCGGAAGCCGTATTGACCGTATTTTGTTGCCGCGAGATTCTTCACCATATCGAAGATTTCGGCTTTCGCGGAACGCTTGTCCATCCTTTTGAACAACCCACCAAGTCCGCGAGTGGGTTTAGGCTTGTCAATATCGAGGATCATCAACTTCTCGACGTTCAAGACCTGCGCGCCATAGCGATTCCGCGTGATGACGGCATGGTCGTCAATCACTCTCAACACTTCCTCGCGGATTTCCACTTCGTAATCTTCGAAGAGTTGCTTTTCGCCCGCGATCTTGCGCTGGATCTTTTCCGCCTTGTCCCGCGCGGCTCTGCGCGCATCTTCCACAGAGACGTTCGATCCTCCATAGCAAGTGATCTCTTCCTTCCGCCCATCAATGAGGATGGTCTGTTTTTCGATAGTCCAGTGTTTGAAGGTTTTCATTTCAAACTTACTTCTCATCCCCCAAACTTGCGATCGCCCGCAACAAACCGAACACCAACATGCCGAGTTTCATTTATCCTCATGCGGGGGGAAAGAAAGGTAATCGTCAACCCGAATTTCGTCATTGATCGCGCACTTGTCGGGATCCCATATCACCATCTTGCGATCCTGGGTAATTTCATATTTTTCACGCTCTTCTGGCGCGGCATTGAGCAAGGTTGGGATCCACCATAACGGCACGGATATAACCCGACCATCCGTCAACTCAAGGTGCATGAACTCCTTGTCAAACCGTACGCGATGAAGAAGCGCCTCCTGCGGGAATGTATACGCCGAGGCGGGGTACGCGATGTCGTACCATTTCTCTGTTCGCTCATCCTGTTTTTCTTTTGTGGGCATTCCAAGCCTCCTTCAGGCGCTCAAGATTGCGTTCGGTAATCTCGATCACGTCATTCAACTCGCCGCGACTGAGCGTTCGACCGGCTCTGCCAATTTCAATTTGCGGCTCCAGCCAGATTTTAGCATCACCTGCATCGTTTTGCGAACCCTTCCCAACGTGAACGCTGGCTCGGTTTTCGTGCAACACATCGTAACTATGAAACCAGAAGACAAACTCGCCTTCTTTGAAGACGCGCGGGCTCACTTCTCATCCCCCAAACTTGCAATCGCCCGCAAGAGACTGAACACCAGCATACCGAGTTTCACTTGCGTTTTTCATGAGCTATATATCGTGCAACCTCTCGATCTCGGCAAAGATGATTTTGAGACTGTTGTCATCAGCCCATGAACCAAAAATGACATCCACCAGCCGCCTTTTTTCCTCCAACGGAAGGCGCTTCGGCTCGACGCGCACAACGACAACCGAGCCAGGCGGCAGCCCCGTCTCGCGTTCCAACTCTATTTGTTTTCCTTTGACAACTCCATGCAATTGCATGACCATCTGACTTGCTCCTTTCTACTCTTGCAGACAAATTATACCCTCCATCAACATTAAGGAAATCTGCTGTGCACCCTCAACATCACTTCTCATCCCCCAGACTTGCAATCGCACGCAACAAACCAAACACCAGCATACCGAGTTTCAATCCCTCCCCAGCGGTGAGGGCGGTTGTGCTTTCGTTCTTCTCCGCACGGCGGTTGAGCAGCAGCGCGGCGATGAGTCCTGCAAATGCGCCCACGAGGGCGCCGGTGAGTAATGTTCTGCCTTTGTTCATGGTTTCCTCCAGATAGACCTCACAGGTCTTGTAGACCTGTGAGGTCTCATAATATTTTATTTCCTTCCAAAAAATGCCTTGATGTTCGCGCCGATGCCATCGAGGAACAGCACAGGCTTGACTGCCATCTCCGTGCCGCGTTTGACGTATGCCGCGGCTTTGTGAACGTAATCCTGTGCGAGACCGGTGTAGGTGGGCGTGATCCCCAGCAACCGCTTCATCAGGTAGACCAGCGCGACGAGCAATGCAAGAAAGATCAAGCCTGCCATCATCACGGGGATGACGATCCAAATGGTGGAGATCGCCGCCCAGCGACCCACGTCACCGCCCGCGTTGAAGGTGGCGATGTTGATGAGCACGATCAACACAACGATGAACAGCGCAGTCAACGCGACGGGCAGGATGATCTGCCAGACCATTTCCCTGCGATGGCGTTTGTAGGATTCATGAACCGGTTGTGGGATTTTGGCTTTCATTGAATTAATTATACACCGTCATTGCGAGCAGGACTTTGCCCGACGAAGCAATCCCCTTCCTGGGATTGGGGATGGTGTCGCCACGGCGCAACGAACGCGCCTCGCAATGACGGAACATCGCTTAAATGCACAGAGCGATTCGACATGCCTCGCCCAGGCACGCCAAACCGCTCCGGCAAAGGAGGTGGACTTGACCGAATTTTTCATCAAGACCTCACAGGTCTTCGATACCTGTGAGGTCT